>DASVPH010000241.1:0-4603 GCA_036382945.1 Casimicrobiaceae bacterium | reverse complement strand
ATCCCGGACAGCATCACAACGCTTCCTTCTGTCCCTTCGTAACGCACTTTCTTTCGTCTCTTCCCGCTGCTGCTGCCAAAATGGGTCGTCACGGGCCGATCAACCGAAAAACGCGGACCCCAAGTCCGACGGACTGCTAGGCAAGCCCTTCTGGGAAGACCCGTGGACCCACGAATGGGAGGTGTTCCGGCGTCACCTCGTGCAAATGCACTACAACGACCTCGCGCAATGGCTCTTCGAGGTCGGGGTGCCCGAGGCGAAGATCTATTCGTCGCAGGGATTCATCGCGCCGGTTCCCAGCTCGATGCCCTTCGCGCTCCACATCGAGAGCCCGTCGAAGAACTACGACACCGGCGGCATGTCGGTCGAAGGCGCGATCCCGCGCCACGGGCACCTGGGTGCGATCGTATACGGGGAAAGCGCGGCGAACCGCATCCGGGTCGAGGGCGACGCGAATCTCTTCGCGACCTTCCATCAAATGGATCCGGGCTGGGCCGTCGGCGAGTTCAACACCGCCGACTTCCGCAAGCCGAACGAGCTGCCCACCTACGCGCTGGGCTATCGGACGCTGCGCGAGATGTTCAACTACGGCGCGCGCTTCGCCTCTCCGATGGCGTGGAACGGGTCGAACGGCGCGTTCGCGGGGCAGCCCGGGTACGTCTCGTTCACCGCCTGGCGGAACACGCCGGCGGAGGATGCGATGCGCGACTTCGCCGTCGCGCATGCATATGTGCCGATCGGCACGCGGTTGTGGACCTTCGGCTCCGCACGTCACGCCGATACCGACGACTGGACCGCCGCGGACGGTGCGGTGCTCGCCGCCGGCAACGGCTACATCGACGTGACGCCGCGCGACCGCGTAGCCACGCTGCTCTCGCCGGCGCCACTCGCGCTCGCCCGCGGCGAGACCGATCTTATCGTCCTGGGCCTCGACCCCGCGGCGATCGACTCGGTCGCGGTCGAGGCGCGAGAGCCTTCGGGCGCGTGGATCGCGCTCGGGCCGGCTCGCAGCGCCAGCAGCCTCGCCACGACCGCCGCAGGCGTCTCGATGCCGTTGCTCTGGCCGGCGAAGCTCGCGAGCACGGATCAGATCCGCGTCATGCTGCGCTTCCGCGCCGCTGGACCGACGCGCATTCGTCACCTGGCGCTGTATCCGCCGGCGGCGATCCAAGCGAAGCCGTAGTGGCATAATTTGGTTTTGTCGCGCGCCGCTCGTCGAAGCGTTCCCCCTCTTCATGTCCAGCGATGCCCCGGCCGTCGCGCCCGCCGGCGAGGAAGCAGCGTTCACCGGCGAGCGATTCCTGCCTCAATGCTCGGGCGAGATCGCCTACGAGCACTGGCACCGGTACGCATTCGCGCGGTCCTTCGCCGGCGGCAAGGCGATCCTCGACGTTGCCAGCGGCGAGGGCTACGGCGCGGCGCTGCTTGCCGAGGTTGCCGCGCATGTGCACGGTGTCGACATCGACGCCGAGACGCTCCGCCAGGCGTCACGCAAGTACGCGCCGTGCGCCAACCTCCGCTTCGTTCGGGCCTCGTGCACGGCGCTGCCCTTCGCGGACCGATCGTTCGACCTGATCGTCTCGTTCGAGACGATCGAGCACATCGACGGCGAATCCCAGGTTCGAATGCTCGAGGAGTTCGACCGTCTCCTCGAGCCGGAAGGCATGTTGATCCTGTCGTCGCCGAACAAGGCCGAGTATTCCGACGCTCGCCAAACGCGCAACGAATTTCACCTGCGCGAGCTCTACCGCGACGAGCTGGCGCAATTGCTTGCGCGCGGTTTCCCGGCGACACGGTGGTTCAGCCAACGGATCCAATGCTGGTCGGGCATCTGGAGCGAGAGTGCGGCACCGACACCCGTCGAGGCGCTGTCGATGGACGATGTCTCCGTCCGGCCGTACGGCGCGCCACCGGCGATGTACTACGTCGTGCTGGCCGCCCGATCGGACGCGGCGCTTGCTGCGCCGCTGCCGCGCGGCTCGCTTCTGACCGACCGCGACGATTCGGTCCTCAGGCGCTACGAAGCCGCGGTCGGGCAGCTCGTGCACCATTACAAGCTGGTCGACGAGCTGAGCGCGGCTTGCGATCGGCAGGCCGAGCATGTCCTGCACTTGGAGCGACTCGTTCTCGAGCGCGAGCGCCTGCTCGAGCACCAGGCGACCCGCGCGAGCGAGTTGGAAGCCGCGCTTGCGCAACAATCCGCCGCATCCGAGAGCGCGCGCGAGCGTTACGACGTTCTGCGAACGGAAATCGAGCGGCTGCAGACGGCGGCGGTGGACGATCAGATGACGATCGAGAGTTTGCGCGAGCGCGTGCAGCGGCTCGCCGATGCGTTGCGCGGCACGGAGAGCTGGCGCTGGTGGCTGCGGTTTCCGCTGAGCCGCACCCGCGGCGAACGGCCGCCCTGGTAGCGATCGCGATCAGAACGGCCCGAGGGCGACGACCTTGGCAAGCCGCCGTTCTTTTTCCTCCGCCGAGAGCTCCCTGTTCCAGCAGACCATGATGTGCCGGTGCGTCGTGTGCCGGAAGCCCGCACGCAGATCCACTTTCTCCGCGAGCACGTCGCCCACGTAACCCCAGATCGCGGGCGCGTCGGCGAGCCGTGCGAACGTCACCCGCAGCATCTTCTCGGCGACCCCGCCCGCGGCCTTGATCGCCTTGCGGTGCTGCGCGGGCATTTGCCGGTAGCGGCGCTCGTCGATCACCAGCCCGCCGCACAGATAGGAATCCTCGTGCGCCAAGTAATGGACATAGCCGACCGCCTCCAGGCGCGAGCGAACCGGTTGGTAGAAGGCGACGAAGCTCCGCGGATAGTTCGGCGGATCGCCGTGGAATCGCCGCCGGAACAGATCGCCGATGAAGAACTCGGCATCGCTGACCTCTTCCACGCGAATGATGTCGTCGATCGACGAGGCGGTGACGTAGCTCGATGCTGCAATCACCGCAGAGCCCGGCCCGATTGCCGCAGCCGCTGCAGCATCGGTTGCGGCAATCGCACGTCCTGCGGCGTCATCGGTCGCTCGCGGCGTAGCCACCGGTTCCGCTCCTCTACCGAGGATTCGCGACAGCAGCGACGGTTTGTCCTGCGCCATGGCTCAACTGCGCATCGCGCCGCGCAGAATCGTTTCCAACCCCTCCGGACTCTTCCAATGCAAACCGCACATGAACCGCGGGATGCTCCAGCGATTGCTTTCCCGCGTTGCGTATTCACCTGCGGTGGAGAAAGCTGCGAGCATCCGGTGTCGCGGCATGTGGTTCGGAAAATAGTCCTCGATCAGATAGTCGGTCGTCTCGCCGTAAGGGTACGCGAACAGGCGCGCCGCGCGTCCTCCCGTCAGACGCTGGATGTACTCGTCGGCCCTGACGATCTGCGCATCCGCGTCGGCGAGGTTGTCGATGCCCAGGAACGTGCCCTTGCGCTGATCGCGTTGGGCGACCGTCTCCAGGGTCGGGTGCGTGTGATCCCAGCTATGGTTGCCGATCTCCAGGATACCGGTTCGCGCGGCCTCCGCCCACCACACGTCACGCCACTGATTCAAGCCGGCGATGCACGTTCGGTCCAGCACCGCCCGCGCCTCGGGAGAAGCGATAACGAACGCCGTGCCGGTCGGCTGCGGCCAGTCGCGCCCGCCGTTCGCGCCGCTTTCCTTCAAGATCGTGTAGAAGCTCTTGACGTAGCCGAGATAAGGATGGGCTTCGATGTCGAGATAGTCGAAGTCCGTGCCGTCGTCGAAGCTCAGGCCGACCCACCCCCCCCCCGGCCGAGTCCAGGCGCGACGGCGCGCGGTTCCAGGTGATCTCGGCGATCTCTCGAAGGGGAGCCACCTTGAACCCGAGTCGGCGGATCAGCTTCAAGTCCACCTCGAGCGCGACGTGGTCGTTCGACGGGTAGTCCTTGCCCGGCGCGTGGAGAGCATGATAGGCAAGAACGGGTATGGGCATGCGTTGCTTGGAATCGTCAATGCGCCGGCTTGCGCAGCAGCACCGCGCCCTCCTGGGCGAGCTCGCGCCGCAGGTCATCGGACACACTGGCGTCGGCCTCGTCGACGATCGCCCAGGCCCACGCCGGCAGCGCCTCGGGCGCCAACCCGGCGCCCAATCGCAAATGCACCGTCGCCTGATCGCGCAATCCCGTGGGCGACACATTGAGCGCGTAGGTGATGAGCTCGGCCCAACCCTGGCTCGCGCGCAGGCGCTCGAAGTAGGTGCGGGTGAACATCCACTTGTCGTCGAGCTCGCGATAGATCGGATCGGAGTGCGGTCGCTCGCGGCGCTTGTAGTCCTCGAGCATCCGCTCGATGAATTCAAAACCCGGCGCGACCCTCTCCATCGCGGAAGCTTGCGCGAGAATCCGCCGGTACGTGAGCTTGAGCAGCGCGTTGCCGGCCTCGAACGGCTCGAAGAAGATCGCCCAGCCGCCGGGCGCGAGCGCGTGGAAGCACGACGCCAGCACACGCTCCGGCTCGAGGATGTGATGCAGGATCGCAGCGCCCACGGCGAGGTCGGCGACGCCGGGCCGGTAATTCGCCGCCATCGCGTCCACACAGACCAGGCCGAACCGCTGCGCGCCGTCGCTGCGCTTGCGCAGGAACTCGCGCAGGAT
>DASVPH010000240.1:0-20509 GCA_036382945.1 Casimicrobiaceae bacterium | reverse complement strand
TCCAGCGGTCATACACCTCTTCAAAACGCATGGTCCTGATCTCCTGTAACACGCTCGCCCGGCCCAAGGTCCACCTCCTTTCCAGAGGTCAAACCTTAAACCGGACATTTCATGTGTTACCTGGACCGGACATTCCTCATGGTTACTAACACGAGCACGCTAACGCGCTTGAATCCTAAGCGTTTTTCGGGTTACAATTCCACCCTTTCGCGAGGTTTGGAGTGAAGCCAATGGCTGTCACGGTTCAACAGAAGGCCAAGGTCATCGCCGAGCACCAGCGGGTCAATGGCGATACCGGGTCGCCGGAGGTGCAGATCGCGCTGCTGACGGCGCGCATCAACGGGCTCAACGACCACTTCAAGGTCAACGTCAAGGATCATCATTCCCGGCGCGGGCTGCTGCGCATGGTGTCGCGCCGCCGCAAGCTGCTCGACTATCTCAAGACGCGCAATACCGACAGCTATCGCGCGCTGATCGAAAAGCTGGGGCTGCGCAAGTAGTGAGCGCCGGCCTCGCCACCGCCGCAGCGGCTTGTTCGCCCGAGCCTCCGATCCGCTGCATTCGATTCATCGATAGCCGCCAATGGCCGCGCTCAGTTGCGAACTGAGGTGGCCATTGATGCTTTTGATTCCCGAGGACAACCGTGTCAACCGCCATTAAGAAATCGATCCCGTACGGCAGGCACACGCTGACGCTGGAGACGGGCGCGATCGCCCGCCAGGCGAGCGGCGCCGTGTTGGTCAGCCTCGACGACAGCGTCGTGCTGGTGACCGTCGTCGCTGCCAAACAGCCCAAAGCCGGTCAGGATTTCTTCCCGCTGACCGTCGATTACCAGGAAAAGACCTACGCCGCCGGCCGCATTCCCGGCGGCTTCTTCAAGCGCGAGGGCCGCCCCTCGGAAAAGGAAACGTTGACCTCGCGCCTGATCGACAGGCCGATCCGGCCGCTCTTTCCCGACGGCTTGTACAACGAAGTGCAGGTTATCGCCACCGTGATGTCGGTCGATCCGGAGATCGATCCCGACATCCCGGCGATGATCGGCGCGTCGGCGGCGATCGCGCTCTCCGGCATTCCGTTCAACGGCCCGATCGGCGCCGCGCGCGTGGGCTATCTCGACGGCCAGTACGTGCTCAACCCGACTAAGACCGAGCTCGCCGTCTCGAAGCTCGACCTGGTGGTCGCCGGCACCGAAGCCGCAGTGCTCATGGTCGAGTCGGAGGCGAAGGAGCTGCCCGAGGAAGTGATGCTCGGCGCCGTCGTCTACGGCCAACAGCAGCAGCAGGCGGTGATCGACCTCATCCATTCGCTGGTCGAGGAAGCGGGCAAACCGCTCTGGGATTGGCAACCCCCGGCGAAGGACGAGGCGCTGATCGCCAAGGTGGTGGCGGCGGCGGACGCCGACCTGCGCGCCGCTTATGCCTTGCGCCAGAAACAGGCGCGCCAGCAGCGCCTCAAGGAGATCGCGCAGAAGGTCGAGGCCGAGTGTCTTGCCGCCGATGCCGATGCCGACGCGAAGAACCATGTCGGCAACATCCTGTTCGACCTCGAAGCGAAGATCGTCCGCAACCAGATTCTGTCCGGCGAGCCGCGCATCGACGGCCGCGACACCCGCACCGTGCGCCCGATCAGCATTCGCACCGGTGTCCTGCCGCGCACCCATGGCTCGGCGCTGTTCACCCGGGGCGAGACGCAGGCGATGGTCGTGGCCACGCTCGGCACCGCGCGCGACGAGCAGATCATCGACGCGCTGCAGGGCGAATACCGCGAGCGCTTCATGCTCCACTACAACATGCCGCCGTACGCGACCGGCGAGACTGGCCGTGTGGGTGCGCCGAAGCGGCGCGAGGTCGGGCACGGCCGGCTCGCCAAGCGCGCGCTCGCCGCGGTGCTGCCCTCCGCCGAGGAGTTCGCCTATTCGATCCGCATCGTCTCCGAGATCACCGAGTCGAACGGCAGCTCGTCGATGGCCTCGGTGTGCGGCGGCAGCCTCGCGCTGATGGACGCCGGCGTTCCGACCAAGGCGCCGGTGGCCGGCATCGCGATGGGGCTCATCAAGGAAGGCAACCGCTTCGCGGTGCTCTCCGACATCTTGGGCGACGAGGATCACCTCGGCGACATGGACTTCAAGGTCGCGGGCACCGACCGCGGCGTCACCGCGCTGCAGATGGACATTAAGATCCAGGGCATCACCAAGGAGATCATGGCGGTCGCGCTGTCGCAGGCGCGCGAGGGCCGGATGCATATCCTGCGCCTGATGCACGAGGCGCTGCCGCATCCGCGCAGCGAGATCTCGCAGCACGCGCCGCGGATGATGACCTTCAAGATCAACCCCGAGAAGATCCGCGACGTGATCGGCAAGGGCGGCGCGGTGATCCGCGCGCTCACCGAGGAAACCGGCACGACCATCGACATCCAGGACGACGGCATGGTGACCATCGCCTCGGTCAACGCCGATGCCTGCAACGCGGCGCGGCGGCGGATCGAGGAGATCACCGCCGACGTCGAGGTCGGCCGGATCTACGAAGGCACGGTGCTGCGCCTGCTCGACTTCGGCGCCATCGTGCAGATCCTGCCCGGTCGCGACGGCCTGCTGCACATCTCGCAGATCGCCAAGGAGCGCGTCAACAACGTCTCCGACTACGTCAAGGAAGGGCAGATCGTCCGCGTCAAGGTGCTCGAAGCCGACGAGAAGGGCCGCGTGCGGCTGTCAATGAAGGCGGCCGCCGAGGACGCCGCGCACGCCGCGCCTCCGGCAGCCACGGCGGAGACGCCCGCCGCGCCGGCCGCCTGACGCGAGCGTCAAGCGCGAAGTGCAGTGAAGGGGGCTTGAGGTGCCCCCTTCGTGTTTTCCGGAGGGATCCGCGATGAACCGCACCGCTACGCGCACCGAGCGCGACACCTTCGGCCCGATCGAGGTCCCCGCGGACCGGCTGTGGGGCGCGCAGACGCAGCGCTCGCTCGAGCACTTCCGCATCTCGACCGAGAAGATGCCTACAGCGCTGATCCGGGCGCTCTTGATCGTCAAGCGCAGCGCCGCGCGGGTGAACATCGCGCTTGGGCTCCTCGACAAGAAGAAGGCCGAGGCGATCATCGCCGCCGCCGATGAGGCGCTCGCCGGCAAGCATGCCGAGGAGTTCCCGCTCGCGATCTGGCAGACCGGATCGGGCACGCAGACCAACATGAACGTCAACGAGGTGCTGGCGAACCGCGCCTCGGAAATCCTCGGCGGACCGCGCGGCGAGGGCCGGCTCGTCCATCCCAACGACGACGTCAATCGCGGCCAGTCGTCGAACGACGTGTTTCCGACGTCGATGAACGTCGCGGCGGCGCAGACCGTGTCGGGCGATCTCCTGCCGGCGCTGAAGGTGCTGCAAGCCACGCTCGCGGCCAAGGCGGTGGAGTTCGCCGACATCGTCAAGATCGGCCGCACGCATCTGCAGGATGCGACGCCGCTTTCGCTCGGCCAGGAGTTCTCCGGCTACGCCGCGCAGCTCGACTACGCGAAGCGCCATATCGAGGCGGCGCTGCCGCACGTCTTCGAGCTGGCGCAGGGCGGAACCGCGGTGGGCACGGGGCTGAACACGCATCGCGAATTCGGCGCGCGGGTGGCGAGCGACATCGCGGCGTATACCGGCCTGCCGTTCGTCTCGGCGCCCAACAAGTTCGAGGCGATGGCTGCCGCCGATGCGCTGGTCAATCTGCACGGCGCGCTCAAGACGCTCGCCGCGGCGCTGATCAAGATCGCCAACGACGTGCGCTGGCTCGCGAGCGGTCCGCGCTCGGGCCTGGGCGAGATCACCATCCCCGAGAACGAGCCCGGCAGCTCGATCATGCCGGGCAAGGTCAATCCCACGCAGTGCGAGGCGCTCACAATGCTCGGCGCGCAGGTGCTCGGCAACGACGTGGCGATCGGCGTGGGCGACGCGTCGGGAACCTTCGAGCTCAACGTCTTCCGGCCCTTGATCATCCACAACGTGCTGCAGAGCGTGCGGCTGCTGGCCGACGGAATGAAGAGCTTCGATCTTAATTGCGCGCGCGGCATCGCGCCTAATCGCCAGCGCATCGACGAGCTTCTGCGACGCTCGCTGATGCTGGTGACCGCGCTCAATCCGCACATCGGCTACGACAAGGCCGCGGCGATCGCCAAGAAGGCGCACCGCGAAGGCACGACGCTCAAGGAAGCCGCGATCGCGCTCGGCTACGTGACCGAGCAGCAGTTCGACGAATGGGTACGACCGGAGCGGATGATCGGGCCGGGGTGAGGCAAGCACCCGTTGACTCCCTCTCCCGCCCAGGCGGGAGAGGGTTGGGGTGAGGGTGGGATTCCGCACGTCCTCCTCACCCTAATCCTCTCCCCGCGGTGCGGGGAGAGGGAACACGGTCACTGCAGCACCGCGTCGCCGGACACGGTGACCGTGACCTCGGTCGTTCCCGCTTCCACCGTAACGGGCGCACCGCCCGGTGCGGCCATCACCTGTGCGCGCAGGACCGGAGAGATCGGCCCCCCGCCGCCGGTCTGCACGGTGACGCGTCCGACGCGCCAGCCCGAGAAGCCCAGGCCCCGTGCCGCCTGCTGGGCGCGAGCCTGCCAGCTCTTCAGCGCCTGTTGCGTCACGCTGTCCTCGGCGGCGCGCCGCGCCTGATCGGAAAGCGCGAAGCCCATGTTCGACAGCAACATGCCGTCCTGATCCTGCAGGCGCGACATCAGCGTGGCGGTCTGGGTGAAGTCGCCCGAATCGAGACTGATCGACTGCACGACGCGCCAGCGCGTCGGCCTGCCTTTCTCGGCGATCTGCTGCGTCGAGTAGCCCGCGGTCGCGACTTTTACCGCCGGGTAGGCCTTCGCGTCGGCGAGCGCTTTCGCGATCGCGGCATTGACTCGGCTGGCTGCGGTCGCCGGGTTGACGTCTTCGGCTTCCGCGCGGAGCGCCGCCTGGAGCCGATCGTTCGCGACGGTCGTGGTGGCCGCCGCGGTCACGGTGACCGTCGGTGGCGGCGGGGTGCCTGGCACCAGCGGTTGCGCTGCTGAGCCCGCGGCGAAGAGCGACAGCGGGAGCACAGCGAGCACACGCAAGCGCAGCACATGGAGTCGGAAGTTCATGAATGCCTCGTTGCAGAGACCACGACGCGTCGCGGCAGGTCTTCGATCGCGGCCCGGTTCGACAAGGAGAAGCACTTCGGCGCCGCCTCCTGCCACGGCAACCACTCGTAGCGCACGTGCTCGTCGGGATTCAGCGTCACGGCCACCGGCGCAGGCACCGCGAGCGCGAATACGTGCTCGGTGTTGTGCGTCGTCCCGGGCGGGTAGCGATGGCGCCAGCGCGAAAAGATCTCGTAGACGTTTTGCTTCTGCCAGTCGATCACTCCGCCGAAGGCCGCGGCGTCGATGCCGGTTTCCTCGCGGAGCTCGCGCACGGCGGTCGCTTCGAGCGTCTCGCCCGCCTCCTGGCTTCCGGTCACCGACTGCCAGTGCGCGGGATAGTCGGCACGTTCGAGCAGCAGCACGGAGAGATCGTAAGTGTGGACGACGACCAGCGTGGAAACGGGGATCTTGTACGGCAACGACTCCTCGCGGATCAGGCGACGAACACCCAGAACGGCTTGTGCCTCTCCTGCCAATACTCCGCCGCTTCGGAAAGGATGTCGGTCAGCGTCTCGAAATCCACGCGATACGCTTTCCGATATCCGGCGGCGTGCCGGAGCACGATGGCGATGCCGTGATTACCGAGCCAGTCGTCATCCTCGAGACAATCGGCGAGCGCGTCCCAGTTGTTGCCGAAATGCTCCGGAAGCTTGAGCCCCTTGCCGAGCACGCTCAACAACTGCGTCTTGCCGCCCACACCGTGCAGATCGATCACGCGGCAATGCAGCCTGGCGGCGGTAGCGGCAGCCTTGATCGCTTCGGGCGCGCCCGCCCAGTCGCGCACGCCGGCGTCCGCAACGACGGCAAGATCGGGAGTCTTCATGGCTGAATCTTCCGGAACGACTGATAGTGGTCGTCGGAATAGTAGCACTGGAAAAACGCCGCGACAGCGCCCCCGCACACGATCCGACGTGCGCCTCGGGTCTTCACGCCCGGTGTGGGCACGGTGTACTCGCGGTAGTAGCCGCGCGCCCTCGCCGGCAGGAGGCGCTCGCGATTGGCGAAGACCACGCCGTCGCGCGGGTAGGGAAACGGCCCGCCCTGCTTGATCAGCTCGAGCGTGGCGCGCGCTTCCGCCGGGAGCGCGGAGACGGCGACCGAAGGCTGCGGCGACCCCTTCGCGCCGGCGGCGAGGGGCAGAAGCAGCAGCGCCGCCAGGGCGAGCGCGCTTGCACGGCGCGCGACCGGTCTGGGCGACTCGGAACCTTTCATGCGCGCATTCTAACCACCGTGCAGCGCGACGCTCAAAGCGCGCCGCGTCAGGCCTCCTTCATGTGGCCGGAGGGGCGAATGCGGATGTGCAGATCCCGGAGCTGCTGTTCGGTCACCAGCGACGGCGCATCGATGAGCAGGTCCTGTCCGCGCTGCGTCTTGGGAAACGCGATCACGTCGCGGATCTGCTCGACGCCGGCCATCAGCGCCACCAGGCGGTCCAAGCCGAACGCGATCCCGCCGTGCGGCGGCGCACCGTAGGCGAGCGCGTCGAGCAGGAAGCCGAATTTCTTGCGCTGGTCCTCGGGCGAGATCTTGAGCGCACTGAAGACCTTGGCCTGCACGTCCTGGCGGTGAATGCGCACCGACCCGCCGCCGATCTCCCAGCCGTTCAGCACCACGTCGTAGGCCTTGGCCAGCGCCGCGCCCGGGTCGGACTCGAACAGCGCCTCGTGTCCGTCCTTGGGCGCGGTGAACGGATGGTGGCGCGCGCCCCAGCTCGTGGTCTCGTCGTTGTATTCGAACATCGGAAAGTCGACGACCCACAGCGGCTTCCACCCGGGTTGCGCCAGCCCGCGCTCGTGACCGAGCTTGGCGCGCAGCGCCCCCAGCGCATCGCAGACGACCTTCTCGCGGTCGGCGCAGAAGAAGACGAGGTCGCCGGTCTTGGCGCCGGTGCGCCGAACGATCTCGCGCAGCACCTCCGCGGACATGAACTTGACGATCGGCGACTGCAAGCCTTCCTCGTTCGGCTTCGCCGCGTCGTTGACCTTGATGTAGGCGAGCCCCTTGGCGCCGTAGATCGCCACGAACGCCGGCAGGTCGTCGATCTCCTTGCGGGTGAGCGTTGCGCCGCCGGGCAGGCAGAGTGCCGCGACGCGGCCGTTGGGCAGGTCGGCCGCCGCGCGGAAGACTTTGAACTCGACCGTGCGCATGAGATCGGTGAGCTCGGTGAGCTTGAGCGGCACGCGCAGGTCCGGCTTGTCCGAACCGTAGTCGCGCATGACCTCGGCATAGGTCAGCACCGGAAAGGGCTGCGGCAGATCGACGCCGAGAGTGTCCTTGAACAGCGCCACCACCAGACCTTCCATCACCTCGCGGATGTCGGCCTCGTCGAGAAACGAGGTCTCGACGTCGATCTGCGTGAACTCCGGCTGGCGATCGGCGCGCAGGTCCTCGTCGCGGAAGCACTTGACGATCTGGTAGTAGCGGTCGAAGCCGGCCATCATCAGCAATTGCTTGAACAACTGCGGCGACTGGGGAAGCGCGTAGAAGTGGCCGTGATGAATGCGCGACGGGACGAGAAACTCGCGTGCGCCCTCCGGCGTGGATTTGTAGAGCACCGGAGTCTCGATGTCGACGAAGCCGCGGGCGTCGAGATAGCGTCGGGCGGCCATCGTCGCCCGATGGCGGAGCAGCAGGTTTCGCTGCATCGGCATCCGGCGCAGGTCGAGCACGCGGTGCGTGAGCCGTACCGTCTCCGAGAGATTCTCCTCGTCGAGCTGGAACGGCGGCGTCACCGACGCGTTGAGGATCTCGATCTCGCGCGCCAGGATCTCGATCTCGCCGGTCGCGAGCTCCGGATTGACGGTGCCTTCCGGGCGCGGACGGACGAGCCCGGTGGCACGGATCACGAACTCGTGCCGGAGCTTCTCCGCCACAGCGAAGCTCGCCTGGGCGTCGGGATCGCAGACGAGCTGCACCAGCCCTTCGCGGTCGCGCAGATCGATGAAGATCACGCCGCCGTGATCGCGGCGCCGATGCACCCAGCCGTACACGGTGACGGTCTGGCCGAGGCGTTTGCGGTCGATGCGGCCGCAGTAGTCGGTGCGTTTCAAGGCGTTCTCCAGCGCGACATTGCGATCGTCGCCGCGGCTTATTCGGGTAACTGAGCCGGGGCCCAAGTTGAGTTGCAAATTGGATCCCGACCTGCGCCGGGATGACCCTTGCTTGTTTGCGGTGTCGGGCAGCCGACATGCCATGTCTGCGGGCCGTCGGGCCGCGCAAGGCACCGCTGCCCGATCAATTTCGGATTTCGACTTCGCGCGTTGGCGCCGTCGCCGGCGCCGCCGCGCGCGGCGCTGGGGCGTGACGCGGCCGCGGCGCTACGACGCCCATCGAGATGATGTACTTCAGCGCCTCGTCCACGGTCATGTCGAGCTCATGGACGCGGGAGCGCGGAAGCATCAGGAAATAGCCCGAGGTCGGATTGGGCGTCGTCGGCACGTAGACGCTCACGTGATCGCCGGGAAGATACTCGGCGACCTCCGGGGCCGGGGTGCCGGTCAGGAAGGCGATCGTCCAGCTCCCCGGCGACGGGTATTCGACCAGCAGCGCCTTGCGAAACGCGTTCCCCTTCTCCGAAAGCAGTGTGTCGCTGACCTGCTTGACGCTGGAGTAGATCGACTTGACGAAGGGGATGCGGCCGAGGATCGACTCCCAGATGCGGAACAGGCGCGCGCCGAAGAAGTTTGCGGTGATCGCGCCGGTCAGGAGCAGGATCGCTGCACTCAGGACGACGCCGAGGCCGGGGATGCGAAAGCCGAACACCGCCTCCGGCCGGACGCTCTCCGGCAGCAGCAGCAGCGTCTGGTCGAGCGTATTGATCAGGAACGCGAGCACCCAGATCGTGATGCCGAGCGGCACCCAGACCAGGAGGCCCGCGATCAGGTAGCGTCTGAGAGTTACGGTCACGCCGCCCAATGTCCCGTCAGTGGCAGGTGCAGTTTCCGCCGCAGCCGCCGGTGGAGGCGGGCGCGGTCTCGGTCTTCGCGCCGCTCTTGGAGTCGCCCGTGGATCCCGCGGCCTTGGCTCCGCCCTCCTTGTCGCCGGCAGACTTGGCGGCCGGCTTGGCGCCGGAGCCCTTGAAGTCGGTCGCGTACCACCCGCTGCCCTTGAGCTGGAACCCGGCCGCCGAGACGAGCTTGGTCAGCGCAGGTGTGCCGCATTGCGGGCAGCCCGAAAGCGGCGCGTCGGAGAGCTTTTGCAGCACTTCCAGCTCGTGCCCGCAGGCCGAGCAGCGATATTCGTAGATCGGCATGGCTCGAAGTCCCTTGAATCGCGCGAAGGGGTTGATCCAAAACGCCTAAGTATAGCCGAATCTGGGGTCTTTCAGCCGCCGCACAAGCCCTTTCACCGCGCTTGGGGCCGCGGTGCCCAACCCGCGACATTTTTCCATTATCCTTGCCGCCGGGAGGGCAAAGGGAAACGCGATGGCCGCCTACTGGATCTGGTGGATCGCCGCGGCCGCGCTGGTCGCCGCCGAACTGATCACGGGCACCTTCTACCTGGTGGTCATCGGCATCGCGGTCGCCTGCGGCGGCGTGGTCGCGTGGCTCGGCGGGAGCGCCGAGTACCAGTGGCTGACCGCGAGCGTGCTGGGCGTGGCGGGGCTCGTGGCACTGGAGCGCTGGAAGCGGGGCCGCGGACGCTCGCCCGATCAACCGTCGCTCGACGTGGGGCAGATGGTCCGCGTGGAAAGCTGGGGCCCGGCCCGCACGGCGCGCGTCAGTTATCGCGGCACCACCTGGGACGCCGAGCTCGCCTCGCCCGACACGCCGCAAGTCGAGACCATGTACATCACCGCGACGCGCGGGTCGGTGCTGATCCTGTCCGACCGCCGTCCCGCGGACACATAACGAGGCTTCAGAGGGATCAGCCATGCTGCAACTGCTCACCGGCTCGGCGCTGGTTGCGCTCGCCGTCTTCATCGTCGCGCTCATCATCGTCAACAAGTCGATCCGCGTGGTGCCGCAGCAGCGCGCGTTCGTGGTCGAGCGCTGGGGAAAGTTCCACGAGGTGCTCGAGCCGGGACTGCGGTTCGTGGTTCCTTTTGTGGACCGCGTCGCCTACCGCCACGACCTGCGCGAGATTCCGCTCGACGTACCCTCACAGATCTGCATCACCAAGGACAACACGCAGCTCCAGGTCGATGGCATCCTCTACTTCCAGGTGACCGACCCAAGGCTTGCCTCGTACGGCTCGTCGAACTACGTGGTCGCGATCACCCAGCTCGCGCAGACCACGCTGCGCAGCGTCATCGGCAGGATGGAACTCGACCGCACGTTCGAAGAGCGCGACCACATCAACGCGACCGTAGTCCAGGCGCTCGATCAGGCGGCGGCGAACTGGGGCGTGAAGGTGCTGCGCTACGAGATCAAGGACCTGACGCCGCCCAAGGAGATCCTGCACGCGATGCAGGCGCAGATTACCGCCGAGCGCGAAAAGCGGGCGGTCATCGCGGCGTCCGAGGGCAAGAAGCAGGAGCAGATCAACCTCGCGGTGGGCGCCCGCGAGGCGGCGATCGCGCAGTCGGAAGGTGTCAAGCAATCCGAGATCAACCAGGCGCAGGGCCAGGCCGCGGCGATCCTGGCGATCGCGGAAGCCAACGCCAAGGCGATCCGTCAGGTCGCGGAGGCGATCAGCGCGCCGGGCGGCATGAACGCGGTGAACCTCAAGGTCGCCGAGCAGTATGTCGCCGCGTTCGGCAATCTCGCCAAGACCGGGAACACGCTGATCGTGCCGTCGAACCTCGCCGATCTCGGGACGCTGGTGACGGCGGCGACGGCGATGTTCAAGGCGCAGTGAGCGGTAGATGGCGTACCTTGACTGACTGCGGTCGATGACCGGGAAAGCCTGTGTTTGGGCCCTCTGAATGGAACGACGCTGTACCCGAAGAATGTGACGGCGAACATTCCCGCTCACGTTCTCAAACAGATCAAGGATCCTCACACCCGATGCCGCAGCGGCATCACCCCCGCTTGTTCGATCTTCCGCATGGAGTCGACCGTGAACTCTGAGCTCGGCGCATCGCCGGCGATCACGACCATCAGGATCGAGTCCTTGTTCTTGGGTCCTTTGGTCACGTTCTGGAAACGGCGGATGACGCCCGGCGGGAACGAGATCAGATCGAGAGGCTTCAAGTCCACGTGCTCGAGCCTGCCTTTGTCGTTGAGCCAGCTCGCCCGCCAGGTGCCGGTCATGGCGATGAAGGTCTCGTTGGTGTCATGGTTGTGGAGCATCGGGCCCTTGCCGGGTTTGGCGCGGCAATAGGCGAGGTTGAAGCCCTCCGAGATCTTGATCGCCGCCATGCGCGCGGCGTCCAGCCCCACCGGGGACTGCTTGCCTCCGCGCTCGAGCTTCGGCGGCTGGAAGCCGATGACGTTGTAGAGGGTGCGCTCGCAGCCCGGCATCTTGCTGTCGGGCAAGCCGCCGTCGGAGCCTTTCAACTTCTTGAAGCGGGCGACGCGCTTCAGCATCTCCTTGCGTGACATACCCCTGCGCGGCAACGTCTCCCGGTATCCCATGGTGCCCTCCTGGTCCTTCGGATCATACTGAAACCCTTTGCTGGAGGCCATGATGCCCGCCTACTGGATCGCTCGTGCGAAGATCAACGACCCGGTCGAGTACAAGAAGTACACCGACCGCGTCCCGGCCATCGTCGCCCAGCATGGCGGGAAAGTGCTTGCGCGCGGCGGCCGGTATCGGATCATGGAGGGGCCGCAAACCTTTCACCGTTTCATCGTCATCGAGTTTCCGACGATGGACGCGGCGATCGGCTGCTTCGAATCCGATGCCTACCAGGAAGCGGCCGCATTCCGCCGCGCGGGCGCAGGGATCGTCGAGAACGTCATCGTCGAGGCCGGCGACGCGACGCCGCGCTGAGCGTCCGTTGACACTTTTCTCTGCCCGTCGGCGTGGCTGCGCCCGCGCGCGAGGAGCGCGCGACCGGGTGCGGTAGTATGATCAACGGGAGCCCGGTAACGCGGCCTACCAACGGAGGAATGAAATGACGGCGTTCAACGTGGTTCGCTTCAGGGTCAAACCCGGAAACGAGGAGCAGTTCATCGAGGCGCACCGCAAGATGCGGCCGAGCCTCAAGGGCTTCCTCGGCGGAAGCCTGATCAAGACCGGCGACCAGACCTTCTGCATGGTCGGCGAATGGCGGAATTTCCAGAGCATCGTCGATGCCCGTCCGCTGATGATCTCGATGCTGGACGAGGTGCGCGGGATGCTCGAGGATCTCGGCGGCGAGCTGGGCGTCACGGATCCGCTGTCGGGTGAATCCGTCGTCAGGCTGGCTCCGCCCAAGAAGGCGACGATGAAGCGCGCCGCCAAGACCGGCGCGAAGAAGCGCCCCGCGAAGCGGGCGGCGGGCAAGGCGCGGAAGAGCGCCCCGAAAAAGCGCAAGCGCTGATCGGCGAGCGCGGTTGACCGGAACTCCCGATGCTCGGCATCCACGACTACGCGCTTTTCGTCCTCGCGGGCGTGCTGCTCAACCTCGCGCCGGGGCAGGATACGTTCTACATCCTGGGCTCCAGCATCGCCCAGGGCCGGCGCATCGGGGTCGCCTCGGCGCTCGGGATCAGCGCCGGGTGCGTCGTGCACACGCTCGCCGCCGCGGCGGGGCTCTCCGCCATCTTGGCAACCTCCGCGGCGGCATTCACCGTGGTCAAGCTCGCGGGCGCGGCGTACCTCATCTACCTCGGCATTCGTTATCTCAACGCGCCTGCTCAGCACTTTTCGTCGCCGGAGCCAGCGGTTGCCCGCGGTGCCGGGAAGGCGTTTCGCCAGGGAGTCCTCACCAACGTGCTCAATCCGAAGGTGGCCTTGTTCTTCCTGGCCTTCTTGCCGCAGTTCATCGACCCCGACAGCCCTTCCAAGATCGCCGCGTTCCTCGCGCTGGGGCTCACCTTCGTCGCGACCGGTACGGTGTGGTGTTTGGTGCTGGCGCTCGCCGCCGCGTCGGTGCGCCGTTTCTTCGTCGCCCGTCCGCGGGCGTACACCCGCCTGTCGCAAGCGGTGGGCACGCTCTTCGTCCTGCTCGGGCTGCGGCTTGCCGTCAGCGAGCGGTGACGACGAACGAAATGGCCGCCGTCGTGTCGGACGCGAAGGCAGCAGTGACCCGCAGGCTGTGGCAGAATGATTGGCGCGACGCGAACGGCAGGGGGACCGCGGCGTCGAGGTGGGCAAGACAGGACGGTTGGCCATGGCACGAGTCACGTTGTACAGCAGTTCGCGGCGGGCCCGCTTGATCGATCGCCGCGCGCTGTCCTCCCCTTCGAGTCTGACCGCTGCTCCCGCGCAAACGCAGGAAAGGACGGCGGGTACCGAAGAGCGCCGTCCGCGCCGGCGTTGGCTGACGGGCATCCGGCGGTTCGAGAAGCCGCTGCTCATCTCGGCGCTCGTCGTGCTCGGCGCGCTCGCGGTCTACTCGGCGCAGAAGCCGGCCTCGCACACGTTCACGCAGGCCGACATCGACGCCGCGGTGCTGCATACGCTCGAGACCAAGACGCTGCCGTCGACCGCGGCGAAAGCCTACGACATCGTCCGCCCGTCGGTGGTCCGCGTGCGGCAGCTCGGCGAGGCGCCCAAGGAAGGCGACCGCGACATCGAAAGGAGCGTGGGCACCGGCGTGGTCATCGTCGACAAGGGCATCATCCTCACCAACCTCCACGTCGTCGCCGGCGGTGACCGGCTCGGCGTGGTCTTCGCCGACGGGACCGAATCGGAAGCCACCGTGATCGGCACGCAGCCCGAGAACGATCTCGCCATCATCCAGGCGAAGACGGTGCCCGACGATCTCGTGCCGGCGACGTTGCGCGGAACCGCCGACCTTGTCCCCGGCGACGAGGTCATCGCGGTGGGCTACCCCTTCGGCATCGGCCCGACGGTGACCTCGGGCGTGGTGTCGGGCCTGCGGCGCGTGTACCGTTCGCGCGACGGCACCCGCGACATGGTCAACTTGATCCAGTTCGACGCCGCGGCCAATCCCGGCAGCTCGGGCGGTCCGCTGGTCACGGCGGACGGCGAGGTCGTCGGCATCGTCACCGCGATCTTGAACCCGACCGATCAGAAGGTGTTCATCGGCGTCGGATTCGCGGTGCCGATCGAAAACGCGGCCGCCGCGGCCGGCATCTCGCCGTTTTAGCACGAGCAGGAAGGAATCCATGGACGCCAACGAGCCGGGCCGCGCCGCCATCTCCGCGCAGATGGAGCGCATCCTCTACGAGGTCAAGAAGATCGTGGTCGGACAGGACCATTTTCTCGAGCGCGTGCTGGTCGCGATCCTCGCCCAGGGACACCTCCTGGTCGAGGGCGTACCCGGGCTCGCCAAGACGCTCACGGTCAAGACGCTGGCGCGGACCATCCGCGGCACGTTTCGCCGCATCCAGTTCACCCCCGACCTGGTGCCCGCCGATCTGGTCGGCACGCGCATCTACAACCAGAGGACGGGAGAGTTCACCACCGCGCTCGGCCCGGTGTTCGCCAATCTGCTGCTCGCCGACGAGATCAATCGCGCTCCGGCCAAGGTGCAGAGCGCGCTGCTCGAGGTGATGCAGGAATATCAGGTGACGATCGCGGGCGAAACGCATTACGTGCCCGAGCCGTTCCTGGTCATGGCCACGCAGAATCCGATCGAGACCGAAGGCACCTATCCGCTGCCCGAGGCGCAGGTCGACCGCTTCATGATGAAGGTGCTGGTCGGCTACCCGAGGGAGGAAGAGGAGTTCGTGATCGTCGAGCGCGTGACCGGGACCGCGGCCGACGTGGTCCCGGTGTGCACCACCGCCGAGCTCTCGGCGCTGCAGCGCGAATGCCGCAAGCTGTACGTCGATCCGGCGCTCATCCAGTATGCCGTGCGGCTCGCATCCGCGACGCGGCATCCGGACCGCTACGGCGCGGGCGGGCTGTCGAAGTACATCTCGTTCGGCGCAAGCCCCCGCGGCTCGATCCACCTGATCGAGGGGGCGCGGGCGCTCGCCTTCCTGCGCGGACGCGACTACGTGCTGCCCGAGGATGTCACCGATCTCGCCGCCGACGTGTTGCGGCACCGCCTGGTACTGACCTACGAAGCGTTCGCCGACGGCAAGACGCCCGACGATCTGCTCGCGGAGGTCATGCGCCGCGTTCGCGCGCCGGACAAGCCGCTGGAGAGTCATGTCCAGTTCAGAGCGGCAGCCCAGTCCTGAACAGATCCTGCGCCGGCTGGAGTGGACGGTCATCCGTCGCCTCGACGGGCTGCTCCAGGGCGACTATCGCACGCTGTTCCGCGGCTTCGGCCTCGATCTGGCCGATCTGCGCGAGTACCAGTACCACGACGACGTCCGGCATATCGACTGGAACGTCACGGCGCGCCTCGCCACGCCCTACGTGCGCGAGTACCACGAGGACCGCGACGTCACCGCGTGGTTCCTGCTCGATCTGTCGCCTTCCGTCGACTTCGGCTCGCGCGAGGTGCGAAAACGCGCGGTGTCGAGCGAGTTCGTCACGGTGCTGGCGCGGTTGTTGAGCCGGCACGGCAACCGCATCGGCGCGCTCTTCTACGGCGACAAGGTCGACACGGTGATCCCGGCCAAGAGCGGGCGCCGGCACGTGCTGCATATCCTGCACGCGATGCTCGCCCGGCCGCAGCGCACGCAGTCGGCCGCGACCGATCTCAAGGTCCTGCTGCACACGGCGTTCGCCCTGATGAAGCGCCGCTCGCTCGTCTTCGTAGTGTCCGATTTCGTGAGCCTGGCCGGCTGGGAGGAGGCGATGGCGCGGCTCGCGCTGCGGCACGAGCTCATCGCGGTGCGCCTCTACGACCCGTTGGAGATGGAGCTCCCGGATCTGGGCATGGTGACGGTCCAGGACGCCGAGACCGGCGAGCAGGTGCTGGTCGATACGCACGACCGGCGCTTCCGCAAGCGCTTCGCGTTCATCGCCGAGCAGCGCGAGCGTGCGTTGCGCTCGGCGTTCCGGCAAGCCGGCGTGGACGCGCTCGAGCTTTCCACCGGCGACAGCCTGGTCGACACGGTGCTGCGCTTCGCCGACCTGCGCAAGCGCCGCAGCCAGCTCGCCGGCGGCGGCAGCCTGCCCGGTCATCTGGAATCGACGCATGACGTTTCTGTGGCCTGAGGCGCTGTGGCTCCTCGCCGCCATCCCGGCGTTGATCGGCGTCTACGTGCTGGTGCTGCGACGGAAGAAGAGGCAGCTCGTGCGCTACGCCGGGCTGGGGCTCGCCCGCGACGCGATGGGCGCGTCGCCCCGGTTCAAGCGGCACATCCCGCCGCTGGTGTTTCTGCTGGCGCTCGGGTTGTTGGTCGTCGCGCTCGCGCGGCCGCACGCGATGATCACGCTTCCGGCGCAGTACGAAACGATCATCCTGGCGATGGACGTCTCGGGCAGCATGCGCGCAACCGACGTCCAGCCCAGCCGGATCGCCGCCGCGCAGAACGCGGCGCGGGCCTTCGTCGCCGATCAGCCGAGCTCCGCACGGATCGGCGTGGTGTCGTTTGCCGCCGCGGCGTCTCTCGTGCAGCCGCCCACCCGCAATCGCGACGACATCCTCGCCGCGATCGATCGGCTGCAGTTGCAGCGCGGCACGGCGACCGGCAGCGCGATTCTGGTCGCGCTGAAGGCGATCTTTCCGGACGTCGAATTCGATCCGCGGGCGCCGAATCCGCGCGACGATGCCCACGGCGCGCCGCTGGATGAGGCGGGGACGGGCGGGCAGGGCAAGGCCGCGCCCGAGGCTGTGCCGCCGGGCTCCTACGCCTCGGCGGCGATCATCCTGCTCTCCGACGGGCAGACGACGGTCGGACCGGATCCGAAGCAGGCCGTGCGCATGGCGGCCGACCGCGGCGTGCGGGTGTACACCGTGGGCATCGGCACGCCCGCGGGCCAGGTCCTCGGCAGCGAGGGCTGGTCGATGCGTGTGAAACTCGACGAGGACGCGCTCAAGAACATCGCCGAGACCACGCACGGCGAATATTTCTATGCCAGCAGCTCCCCGGACTTGAACAAGGTCTACCAGAGCCTCAGCTCGCGGCTCTTGCTCGAGACGCGGCAGACCGAGATCACCGCGCTGCTGGCGGCGGCCGCCGCGCTCTTGTCGCTCGTGTCGGCGTTCCTGTCGGTCTTGTGGTTCAATCGCATACTCTAAATCGTCAACGAAGGGGCGATCGTGCAAGTCAAGGACAACGTTTTCATCGTCACCGGCGGCGCGTCGGGACTGGGCGGCGCCACGGCGCGCATGCTCGTCGCGGGCGGCGGCAAGGTCGTCATCGCCGATCTCAAGGAAGCCGAAGGCAACGCGCTCGCCTTGGAGCTCGGCGCGAACGCCAGGTTCGCTCGCACCGATGTCACCGACGAGGCGAGCGGCAAGGCGACGCTGACCGCCGCGGTGAGCGGCTTCGGCACCGTGCACGGGCTCATCAACTGCGCCGGCGTGGTGCACGGCGAGCGCATCCTTGGCAAGGAGGCGATCCACACGCTCGCCAGCTTCGCGCGCGTGGTCAACATCAACCTGATCGGCTCGTTCAACATGACGCGGCTCGCCGCCGAGCAGATGGCGAAGAACGCGCCCAACGCCGGCGGCGAGCGCGGGGTGATCGTCTTCACCTCGTCGGTCGCAGCGTTCGACGGCCAGATCGGACAGCCCGCGTACAGCGCATCCAAAGCGGGGCTGGTCGGCATGACGCTGCCGGTCGCACGTGAGCTCGCGCGCTACGGCATCCGGGTGATGACTATCGCGCCGGGCATTTTCGAGACGCCGATGATGGGCCAGATTCCGCCGGACATCGCCGAGTCGCTGGGCAAGATGGTACCGTTCCCACCCCGGCTCGGCCGCCCGCAGGAGTTCGCCTCGCTCGTCGGCGAGATCCTCGAGAACGAGATGCTCAACGGCGAGGTGATCCGGCTCGACGGCGCGATACGGATGGCGCCGAAGTGACGCAAATTTCCAAGAGCAAGAGGCGCAGCCTCGCAGCGATTGGAGACACTTGCGTCATCCCGGCGAAAGCCGGGATCGGCACCGGATACTCACAGTCGAGGTAAAGCCGACTGCGCTCGCCAGGATATCCGTCGTCCGAGCCCGTTGAACCGTGCGCGGCACTGGCCGAGCTTTGGCACGCCGCCGGTCAACCGACCGAAGCACTGTCGCATGTCCGGTTCACCGGTGCGGAGCCGGTGCTGCCCTCTTCGTTCGCGGTCGGCACGGCAGCGCAGGCGAGCATCGCGGCCTCCGCGCTCGCCGCCGCCGAGTTGTGGCACCTGAGCTGCGGACGGCGCCAGCTCGTCAGCGTCGACATGCGCCATGCGGCGATCGAGTTCCGTAGCGAGCGCTACTTCCGTGTCGACGGCAAGACGCCCGCCGAGATCTGGGACAAGATCGCGGGGACCTACCGCTGCGGCGACGGGCGGTGGGTTCGTCTGCACACCAACTTCCCGCATCACCGCGACGGGGTCCTGGCGCTGCTCGGCTGCGACTACGACCGGGGTGCGGTGCAGCGGGCGCTGCAGAACTGGCGCGCCGACGCGCTCGAAGAGGCTGCCGCCCGAGCGGGGCTCGTGGTCACGGCGCAGCGATCCTTCGAGGCGTGGGACCGCCACCCGCAGGGCGCGGCGGTCGCGGCGCTGCCGATCTTCTCGATCGAGCGCATCGGTGACGCGCCGCGCGAGCCGCTCCCTCCGGGCCCGCGTCCGCTCAGCGGCGTGCGCGTCCTCGATCTCACGCGAATCATCGCCGGTCCGGTGTGCGGCCGCACGCTCGCTGCGCACGGAGCCGACGTGCTGCTCGTCACCGCGTCTCACCTGCCCGCGATCGAGCCGCTGGTGATCGACACGGGGCGCGGCAAGCTCTCGTGCCGGATCGATTTGCGCGAGCCGGTCGGAAGATCCACGCTGCGTGCCTTGGTGCGAGACGCCGGGGTGTTCGTGCAGGGCTACCGGCCCGGCGCGCTCCAATCGCTGGGATTCGACCCGGAAGAGCTCTCAGAGCTTCGTCCCGGGATCGTCTACGTTTCGCTCTGCGCCTACGGTCACGTCGGACCCTGGGCGGACCGGCGCGGCTTTGACTCGCTCGTGCAGACCGCGAGCGGTTTCAACGAAGCGGAAGCGCAAGCGGCGGGGATCGATCAACCCAAGCCCTTGCCGGCCCAGGTGCTCGATCACGCTGCGGGCTACCTGATGGCGCTCGGGGCTATCACCGCGCTCGCTCGCCGCGTTACCGAGGGCGGCAGTTGGCATGTGCGCGTCTCGCTCGCGCAAACGGGACATTGGCTGCGTCGGCTCGGTCGAATCGAGCACGGCCTGTCCTGGCGCGAGACGAGCTTCGACGATGTTCGAGACCTGCTGGAAGCGCACGACTCGGGATTCGGACGCCTGACGGCCATCCGCCACGCGGCGCAGCTTTCCGAGACGCCGGCGCGCTGGGTGCGCCCGTCGATGCCGCTCGGGGCGCATCCTGCCGCGTGGCCTGAGGAGCCTGTCGCGTAAGAATCAAACCGGGTACGAAGTCCTAAGACGACGGCTGAGAGATAGTGCTCTCGCGCTCCGGCGGTGGGCAGCGTCTTGCCCCGCGCTCATCCATCGCGTCGACTGAGCGCGAAGCTCGCCACGATCAGCGCGATGAAGAACACCAGCGTCCAGCCCGCGATCGACAGGTGCAGGAATACCCAGGCCTTCTCCGCGCACTCGCCGCTGCCTTCGAACACCTTCTTGAGAGTATCGGCGAGCGGCAGCGTATCGAGCATGTAGTTGAGGCTCATCCCGCACGCAGGCACCTCGTCCTTCGGCAGCGATTGCAGCCATACCTGGCGCGCGGCGAGCGTGGCTCCTGCGCCGCCGATCAGTAGCTGCAGCACGGCGTAGAGCGTCGCGCCGACGCGTCCCGGGTTATGCAGCGCGGCGACGAGGAACACCAGCCCCATCCCGGCCACCGCGACGCGCTGCAGGATGCACAGCGGGCAGGGCTCGAGGTCTTGCGCGTATTGCAGGTAATAGGCGAAGCCGAGCAACCCCGCGCAGATGAGAAATCCCAGAATGTAGCCCAGCCGCCGCGGCGGCAGCAGGATCAGCGCGAGGGAGGTCACCCCGGCCGCCGTCACCGTAACGCGATACGCGCTGATCTGCGCGTCACGCCCGAGGGCGAGCAGCAGATATTCCTGTCCGAGCAGCGCCAGCCAAAGAAGCAGCCCAACCCACGGCCAGCTCAGCGACGCATAACGCGGAGCGCTCATCGGACCCCCACGCTTGCGGCCTCATTGGCCAATTCGGCCGCTGCGCTGCCCCCAAAAGCGGGGGCCGAGTGCCGCGGCTCCATGCCGGCCTGCGCCGGCATGGACGGCACGAGGAGGCGTTGCGTCTCGCAACGCCGCGGCCTGCAAGGCC
>DASVPH010000239.1:0-75083 GCA_036382945.1 Casimicrobiaceae bacterium | reverse complement strand
ATCTGCTTTGTTGCGCGGCTTGCGAAGAGCATGAACTATTCGCTGCGCCGCGACGCCGCGCATCTGAAGCCATTGCGCCCGAAACGTGGCTCATGTGGGGCTTGTTCAGAGGTTCCTTAGCCCGCCGACAAGCCGGGCCTATTGAGGGCTGGCACTCCAGCCGCCAAATACAGCTAACATTCCATGGCGAAGGCATCATCTGCGGTCTGAAGAGCGCAATGCGATTTACCGTTGCCACCTACAACATCCACAAGGGCTTCTCGCAGTTGACCCGGAAGGTCGTGATTCACGAGCTGAAGGAGCGCCTGCACGGGCTCTCCGCCGACGTCCTTTTTCTCCAGGAAGTCCAGGGGGTGCATCGCCGGCATGCCCGCCGTTACCACAACTGGCCCGGCAAGCCGCAGCACGAGTTCATCGCCGATGCCGTTTGGCACGAGGTCGCCTACGGGCGCAACGCCGTTTACCAGCATGGGCACCACGGCAACGCCGTGCTGTCGCACTTTCCGATCATTGCCCAGGCGAACCTCGATATCTCCGCGCACGCGTTCGAAAGTCGCGGACTGCTTCATTGCGTGCTGCAATTGAAGCGCGGACTGCCGGCCCTGCATTGCATCAACGTCCATCTGGGGCTGTTCGAACGCGGCCGCCGCTGGCAGGTGCACGCGCTGTGCGAGCGCATCCGCGAAGCGGTCCCGAAGGGGGCGCCGCTGATCATCGCCGGCGATTTCAACGACTGGCGGCGCACGGTTGATCGCGTGCTCCAGGAGCAGCTCGGTGTGACCGAGGTCTTCGAGGCGGCGCGCGGCCGTCCGGCGCGCACCTTTCCCGCTGTGCTGCCGGTGTTCCGGCTCGATCGGATCTACTCGCGCGGGCTTTCGATCGTGAGCACCGCCGTCCACTACGCCTATCCGCTGGCGAAGCTGTCGGACCATGCAGCGCTCGCGGCGACCTTCGACCTCGAGCGTTTCGCCCGCCCTTCCGCGCGCTAGCCCGTGGAGCGCTTCGTCGCCGGCAACCGGATCGTCCTGCTGCGCAGCGGGGCCGAGTACTTTCCGGCGCTGGAGGCCGCCATCGACTCGGCGCAGCAGGAAGTCTGGCTGGAGAGCTATATTTTCGCCGACGACCCGACCGGGCGCCGCATCGGCGACGCGCTCTCGCGCGCGGCACGGCGCGGCGTGAAGGTGCGGGTGCTGGTCGACGGCTGGGGTGCCAAGTTCTATCTCACCGCTTCGCTCGAGCGGCTCCTGCGCGAGGCCGGCGTCGAGCTGCTCAAATACCGGCCCGAAGTCTCCGCCTGGCAGTTCCGGTCGCACCGGTTGCGCCGGCTGCACCGCAAGCTGTGTCACGTCGACCACCGCATCGCGTTCGTCGGCGGTATCAATGTGATCGACGACATGAATGTGCCCGGGCACAAGCCTCCGCGGGTCGATTTCGCGGTGAGCGTCGAGGGTCCGCTGCTGCCGGCGATCGCGCAGACGATGCAGCGGGTGTGGGCGCTGGTGCAACTCGTCCAGCAGCTCGGCGCGAGCCAGCTTGCGCTGTTTCCCGAGCGCGGCAGCGCCCCGCGCGTAGGCACCCAGACCGCCAAGTTCATCATCCGCGACAACCTGCGCCACCGGCGCGACATCGAGCAGGCCTATCTCGCGGCGATCCGCAATGCGAAGTACGACATCGTCATCGCCAACTCGTACTTCTTCCCCGGGATCACGTTTCGGCGCGAGCTGGTCGACGCGGCGGCGCGCGGCGTCAAGGTGACCCTGATCCTGCAGGCCAAGGTCGAGTACGTACTGCTGCATTTCGCCAGCCGCGCGATGTATGGCCAGCTTCTGCAGGCCGGCGTGGTGATCCAGGAGTACTACAAGAGCATGCTGCACGCCAAGGTCGCGGTGATCGACGATCGCTGGGCGACGGTCGGCTCCTCCAACATCGATCCCTACAGTCTGCTGGTGGCGCGCGAGGCCAACGTGGTCGTGCGCGACCGGGCCTTCGCGACGCAGTTGAAGCGCGAGCTCACCGCGATCATCGAGCAGGGCTCGCAGCGCGTAATCCATCAGGACTGGCAGAGCCGCTCGCGCATCTACAAGGCCGCGATCTGGATCGCATACGGCATCGTGCGCGTGGCGATGGGGCTCCTCGGCTACGGCGGCGACGAGTGGTTTCCCAAGCGCTCGCCGGCCGAGGGTCCCCGTACCCCGGGTTGAGGCGCCGCTCACCCCGGGCTCTGCGGCGAGCCGCTGCTAGAATGCTCGCCAACGCCAAACCGTATTTCCGATGCGCCGCGCTTCATCCGCACCGCTGCCCGCACCGCCCGACCGCGCCTACCGCGGCGACTGGCGCACCGTCGGCACGCTGCTGCCCTATCTCCTCGCGTACAAGGGCCGGGTCTTCCTGGCGCTCGGCTGCCTGCTCGCCGCGAAGCTCGCCAACGTCGGGGTGCCGCTGGTGCTCAAGGAGATCGTCGATCGGCTGACCGCCCCGCGAACCCTGGTGCTGCCGCTCGCATTGCTCGTCGCCTACGGCGCGATGCGGTTGTCGACGACCGCGTTCACGGAGCTGCGCGAATTCCTGTTCGCCAAGGTCACCCAGCGCGCGGTGCGCACCATCGCGCTCGAGGTGTTCCGGCACCTGCATGCGCTCTCCTTGCGCTTCCATCTCGCCCGGCAGACCGGCGGCCTCACCCGCGACGTCGAGCGCGGCACGCGCGGCATCTCGACCCTCATCAGCTTCACGCTCTTCTCGATCCTTCCCACGCTGGTCGAGATCGCGCTGGTGTCGGCGATCCTGGTCGCCCGCTACGACGTGTGGTTCATCGGCATTACGCTCGGCGCGCTCGTCCTCTACGTCGCCTATACGGTCACGATCACCGAATGGCGCACCGCGTTCCGGCGGACGATGAACGAGCTCGACTCCAAGGCGAACACGCGGGCGATCGACAGCCTGCTCAACTACGAGACGGTCAAGTACTTCAACAACGAGGACTACGAGGCGCAGCGCTACGACGAGAGCATGCAGCGCTGGGAAGCCGCCGCGGTCAGGAGCCAGACCTCGCTGTCGCTGCTCAACATCGGCCAGAGCGCGATCATCGCCGTGGCGGTGACGCTGATCATGTGGCGGGCGACGGTGGGCGTGGTCGAGCGCACCATGACCATCGGCGATCTGGTGCTGGTCAACGCCTTCATGCTCCAGCTCTACGTCCCGCTCAACTTCCTGGGGGTGATCTACCGCGAGATCAAGCAGGCGCTCGCCGACATGGAGCGGATGTTCCGCCTGATCGAAGAGCACGCCGAGATCCGCGATGCGCCCGGCGCCGCGCCGCTCAAGCTGAGCGCGGCGGAAGTGCGCTTCGAGCGCGTGGACTTCGCGTACGAGCCGAACCGGCAGATCCTGTTCGACGTCTCGTTCGCGGTTCCCGCGGGGCGCACCGTCGCCGTGGTCGGGCCGAGCGGCTCGGGCAAATCGACGCTCGCGCGGCTGCTGTACCGCTTCTACGACGTGTCGTCGGGACGGATCACGGTCGACGGGCAGGATCTGCGCGCGGTGCAGCAGGCGAGTCTGCGCGCCGCGATCGGCATCGTCCCGCAGGACACGGTGCTGTTCAACGACACGATCGAGTACAACATCGCCTACGGTCGGCCGGGCGCGACCCGTGAGGAGATCGTTGCGGCGGCACGCCTGGCGCAAATCCACGACTTCGTCGCGAGCCTCCCCGAGGGCTACCGCACGGCGGTGGGCGAGCGCGGGCTCAAGCTCTCGGGCGGCGAGAAGCAGCGCGTGGCCATCGCCCGGGCGATTCTCAAGAATCCGCGCATCCTCATCTTCGACGAGGCGACCTCGGCGCTCGATTCGAAAGCCGAGAAGCTGATCCAGGCTGAGCTCGAGCAGATCTCCGCGGACCGGACCACCCTCACCATCGCCCATCGCCTGTCGACGATCGTCGCGGCCGATCAGATCCTGGTCCTCGAGCGCGGGCGGATCGTCGAGCGCGGCACGCACGCCGAGCTCCTGGCGCGCGGTGGGGCGTATGCGCGGATGTGGGCGCTGCAACAGCAGGAGCGCGCCGAATCGGCCGGCGAAGTTACCGTTTGAGCATTTTCGCCCGCCGTTCGTCGGCTGCGGGTCGGCCGCTAAGTCATTGATATGCTATGGGTTTGGCATGGGACTTGCTGCCATGGTATAAGTTCGGCGCGTTTCCGAAACCCGGGCTCATGCATATGCGCTTAACCGCTGTTTTTCTTGGCCTAATCGGATCCGTATCCGCCTTGGCGGCGGGCGTCGCGATGGCGGGCGCCGTGGATGCGCCGAAGGTGACGCTGAACGGCAGCAAGCTCAGGCTCGCATCGGCCTACGCTCTGGTGCTCGACGCGAAAGCGGGCGAGCCGATCTATGCCAAGGCCGCCGACGCCGTGACCCCGATCGCGTCGGTGACCAAGCTCATGACGGCGATGGTCGTGCTCGACGCGGAACAACCGCTCGACGAGAAAATCAGCGTGGGCCTCGGGGACATCGACCTTCTGCGCGGCAGTCGTTCGCGCCTGGGGCTCGGGAGCGAACTGCCTCGGCGCGAGATGTTGCGCCTTGCGCTCATGTCCTCCGAGAATCGCGCCGCGTCGAGCCTCGCGCGGCATTATCCAGGCGGAGTCGAGGCGTTCGTCGCCGCGATGAATCGCAAGGCCAAGGCGCTCGGCATGATGCGCACGCATTTCAGCGACCCGACGGGGCTCTCCGCCGAAAACGTCTCGACCGCGAGCGATCTCGCACTGATGGTGAAGGCCGCTGCCCAATACGACCTGATCCACGAGGCGACGACCACCCCGAGCTATTCCGTGGAGATCCAGCCGACCGGCCGCATCCTCGGCTACAACAACACCAACTCGCTGGTCCGCGCCGGCCGGTGGGACATCCAGCTCTCCAAGACCGGATTCATTCGCGAGGCGGGCAGGAATCTGGTCATGCTCGCCACCATTGCCAGCCGCCCGGTCATCATCGTGCTGCTCGATTCCTACGGTCGGCTTACGCGCATCGCCGACGCCAATCGCGTCAAGTACTGGCTCGAAACAGGTCTGTCGCTCCCGGCCGCCCGCCGGGTCAAGGCTACCCGCATCAAGGGAACGTTCCAGCCGACCCGGTCGGTGCGGGTCCCGCACAAGAGGAAGGCACGCACGTAAGCGTCCCGGTCGCTGCCCGACCGGCTTTCGGCAGTCATCCGTTCACCTCTTCACTTCCGCCCCGCATGCGCCAGGAGCTCCTCCGCGTGAGCGCGGGTCTTGGCGGTGATCTCGTGGCCGCCCAGCATGCGCGCGAGCTCCTCGACTTTCGCCGCCGCGTCGAGTCGGACGAGCGCGGTGGCCACGCTGTCCGCGCGGCCCTTCTTGAGCACTCGATAGTGGCTGTCCGCGCACGCCGCCACCTGCGGCAGATGGGTGACGCACAGCACTTGGCGCCGCGAGCCGAGCGCCTTGAGCAGCCGCCCGACGGTCGCGGCCACGGCGCCCCCGATGCCGACATCGACCTCGTCGAAGATCAGCGTCGGAACCTCCGCGACGTCGGCCAGCACGACCTGGATTGCGAGCGCCAAGCGCGACAGCTCGCCGCCGGAGGCTACCCGCGCCACGGGCCCCAACGGCTGCTTGGGGTGCGTGGCCACCTGAAACTCGACCGACTCCATGCCGAAGCTCGTGGGCTCCGCGAGCGCGTCGAGCGCGACCTCGAACCGGCCGCCGGTCATCGCAAGCTCCTGCATCGCCGCGCTGACGCGATGCGCGAGCTCGGCAGCGGCGAGCTGGCGCTTGGCGCCGAGCTCCGCAGCGAGCACGCGGTAGCTCGAGAGCGCTTCGCACTCGGCGCGCGCGAGCGCTTCGCTGTCGGTATTCTCGGCGAGCGCGGCAAGTCTCGCGGCGGTGTCGGCCTCGAGCGCGGGCAACGCGTCCGGCGCGACGCGGTACTTGCGCGCCGCCGCGTGGATCGCGGCCAGCCGCTCGTCGATGCGCGAGAGCTCCGCCGGATCGAGATCGAGCTTTTCGCGGTAGGCGCGTAGCGCCCGGCCCGCCTCGTCGACGCGAATCAGCGCTTCGTCGGCGAGGGCGACGATCTCGGAGAGCGACGGGTCGTGCGCGAGCGCCTGGCGCAAACGCTGAATCAGCGCGGCGAGCCGCGAGCCAACCGCCGCTTCCCCCTCGAGCAACTCGGCCGTTCCGATCGACGCGGCTTCGAGCAGGCTCGCGGCATGGGCAAGCCGCGATTGAGCGCTGCCGAGCTCCTGCCACTCCTCGGCGGTGGCGCCGAGCGCGGCGAGCTCCGCCGACCTCGCCGCGAGCAGGTCGCGTTGCGCGCTGAACGCCGCGGCCTCGCGCTCGCCGCGTGCGCGCCGATCGGCGGCATCGCGCCAGACGCGCCACGCGGTCGCGACGTCGCAGGCGAGCGCGGTCAAACCACCGAAGGCGTCGACGAGTCGGCGCTGGCTTTCGGCGCGCCCGAGCGATTCGTGCGCATGCTGGCCGTGCAGGTCGACCAGCAGGCTGCCGATTTCGGCGAGCTGCGCCAGCGTGGCGGGACGGCCGTTGATCCAGGCGCGGCTGCGACCTTGCGCGTCGAGGGTCCGGCGAAGGAGCAGCGGCCCGTCGTCGGCGAGATCCTGCTCGAGCAGCCAGGCGCGCGCCGCGACGGCGTCGCCGAGATCGAGCTCGGCGGCAAGCTCGGCGCGCTCGCTTCCCGGGCGCAACTGCCGGGTTTCGAAGCGGTCGCCGAGCAGCAGCGACAGCGCGTCGAGGAGGATCGACTTGCCGGCGCCGGTCTCGCCGGTGAGCACCGTGAATCCGGGCGCGAGCTCGGCGTCGAGGGCTTCGACGACCGCGAAGTTGCGAATCGATAGCAGTCGCAGCATGGATGTCAGCGCAGGCGCAAGCCCAATTGTCGCGCCCGAACGCGAGGGCGCAATCAGACCGACGGAGGGTGCAACCGCTCGGGCGTCTCGCTCCAGTGGAGCTTGCGCCGCAGCATCGCGAAGTGATCGTGGTCCTTCGGATGGAGCAAGCGCACCCGGTGCTCGGAGCGGCGGATGAGGACGCGATCGCCCTCGCAGAGCGGGAAGCTCGCCTGACCGTCGCAGTGCACGCCGGCATCCTTCCCGCGCAGCAGCACGATCTCGATTGCGACCGAGTCGCGCACCGCGATCGGCCGGTTGGTGAGCGCGTGCGGCGCGACCGGCACCAGCAGGATCGCCGGCACGAGAGGGTCGACGATCGGTCCCTGTGCCGAGAGCGCGTAGGCCGTCGAGCCGGTCGGGGTCGCCACGATCACTCCGTCGCCGCGCATCGCGTAGACGAAGCGTCCGTCGATGTTCACGGCGCAGTCGATCATGCCGCCGAGCGCGCCCCGGTTGACGACCACGTCGTTGAACGCGAGCGTGCGTTCCTCGCTGCCGTCGCCGCGGAGAAGCGTCGCGTCGAGGAGGGTGCGCGTCTCCTCGTCGTACGCGCCCGCGAGCATCGCGGACAGCGCGCCCTCCATGTCGGCCACCGCGATGTCGGTGAGAAATCCGAGACGGCCCTGGTTGATGCCGATCAGCGGCACGCCGTAGGGCGCGAGCTGGCGTGCGATCGACAACATCGTGCCGTCGCCGCCGACGACGACGGCGAGTGTGGCTTCGCGTCCCAACTGCGACAGCGGGCAGGCAGGGTAGCCGGGCAAGGGCATGTACTGCGCCGTTTCCGGACCGAGGAGCACGCGGTGACCGCGACCGCTGAGAAACGCGGCGAGCCTGGACAGCGGTTCCGCGATCCCCGGGCTGGCATAGCGACCGACCAGCGCGATCGTCGGGAAGGAAGGGCCGGCGCCGCTCATGGCCGCGATTAAAGCATAAAATACGCGCCATGCTGGATTCGCGCGCACAACACCTGCTGAAGACGCTGATCGAGCGCTATATCGCCGAGGGACAGCCGGTCGGCTCGCGCGTTCTGTCGCGCCAGTCGGGACTCGAGCTCTCCCCGGCGACGATCCGCAACGTCATGGCGGACCTCGAGGAGATGGGATTCATCGCGAGCCCGCACACCTCGGCCGGAAGGGTTCCGACCCCCAAAGGCTACCGGTTCTTCGTCGACACGCTGCTCGTGGTCAAGCCGCTCGAGCACGGCGAGATCAGCGAATTGCAAGGGCAATTGCAGGCCGATCGGCCGCAACTCCTGGTGAGCGCCGCCGCGCAGGTGCTCTCGCAGCTCACGCACTTCGCCGGGGTGGTCAGTACCTCGCGCCGGCGCGAGGCATCGTTTCGCCATCTGGAGTTCATGCGCCTGTCCGATCGGCGCGTGCTGCTCATCATCGTGACCGCGGAGGGCGACGTGCAGAATCGCATCCTGCACACCGATCGCCCCTATTCGCAGCAGCAATTGCTGGAGGCCTCGAACTTCCTCAATCAGCACTACGCGGGTCAGCCTTTCCACACCATTCGCGCGCTGCTGGCCGATGAGCTGCGGCAGTTGCGCGAAGACGTCGTCGGCCTGATGACCGCCGCGGTCGAAGCGAGCGACCAAGCGCTCTCCGGTGCCGGAGAGAGCCTCGTCGTGTCGGGGGAAAAGAACCTGCTCCACGACGAGGACCTGTCGTCGAACATGGACCGGCTGCGGCGGCTGTTCGAGATCTTCGAGCAGAAGACCTCGCTCCTGCATCTGCTCGACCTCACCCAGCGCGCCCAGGGCGTGCACCTTTTCATCGGCGGCGAATCGGGCATCGCGCCCCTGGACGAGTGCAGCGTCATCACCGCGACCTACGAGGTCGAGGGCCAGGTGATCGGCACGCTGGGCGTGATCGGGCCCACGCGAATGGCCTACGAGCGCGTGATTCCAATCGTCGACGTGACCGCCAAGCTGCTCTCGAACGCGCTGACGCAGCAGTTGAACGAAGTGTGAAGCTCGCGCGTCCGGGATGGGCGGCCGCCCGCAAGCGCAGCGATCGCGGCCCGCGCGGCGAACGGACTTGCGGCGCGCACGCTTCGAGACCCGTGAACGGTTCGCCGCTTCCCGCCGCGTGAGCCGCTACCTTCCCGAGCCTGCCTTTTCTCACGACGCGGCCGCGCGTCTGGGCGTGCTGCTCATCAACCTGGGTACGCCGGATGCGCCGACCGCCAGCGCGGTGCGCCGCTACCTGGCCGAATTCCTGTCCGATCCGAGAGTGGTGGAGATTCCTCGCGCGACGTGGAAGCCGTTGTTGCACGGCGTCATCCTGCGCTTGAGACCGGCGCGATCGGCACAGCGCTACGCGAACATCTGGACCAAGGACGGCTCCCCGCTGCTCCTTCACAGTCAGCGCCAGAAGACGCTGCTGCTCGGGCTTCTCGGGCAGCGGCTCAAGGCGCTTGGGCTTGCGTCGGACCACGCCCAGGTGGAGCTCGGCATGCGCTACGGCAGCCCCTCGATCGCCGAGGCGCTCGCCCGCCTGCGCCAGGGTCGGTGCGACCGAGTGCTGCTGCTCCCCCTCTATCCTCAGTACGCGGCGAGCACGACCGGTTCCGCGCTCGACGCGGTGTTCGCGACCACGGCGAGGATGCGCAGGGTGCCCGCGCTGCGCGTGGTCGATGCGTTCCACGACGATCCGGGCTACATCCGCGCGCTCGCGCAGAACGTCAATGACTACTGGGTGAAGAACGGCCGGCCGAACAAGCTCGTGCTGTCGTTTCACGGCGTGCCGCGGCGCACGCTCGACTTGGGCGATCCCTACCACTGCCACTGCCGGAAGACCGCGCGGCTCCTGGCCGCCGAGCTCGGCTTGCGGCCCGAGCAGTACGCGGTGGCGTTCCAGTCGCGCTTCGGCAGGGGCGAGTGGCTCAAGCCCTACACCCGCGCCACGCTGCTCGCCCTGGCGAACGAGGGGATGCGGCGGGTCGACGTCGCCTGCCCGGGGTTTGTCAGCGACTGCCTGGAGACGCTCGAAGAAATCGGGCTGGAGAGCCGTTCCGCGTTCCTCCAGGCCGGCGGCACGGAGTTCCATGCCATCCCCTGCCTGAACGAGCGGCCGGCGTGGATCGCGGCGCTCGCGGACCTCGTGCTCAAGAACCTGTGCGGTTGGCTCGATCCTCCCCCCGATGCCGCGGCGCGCGAGTTGACTCAGGCGCGGGCCAAGGCGCAGGGTGCCCGGGCCTAGTCAGCCAGGCAGCGCGAAGCGCCCGAAAGATGGGCCGCAACTCTATTTTGGATGGCGGGCCGAACGGGAGGCGACCGGCGGTTGAAACGTGCCGAAACGGCCCCAATGTCGATTCGTTCGTCGAAGGAGCGGGAATGTAATGAGCAACAATTCCGATCAAAACAGTCGGGTTTCGGTCGACAACGAAGGCGGAGTGCCCACGACGGTCGAAACGGAGGGTATCGCGCCCGAGACCGAACGGGCGCCGGAGCCCGCATCCCATCTGGCGGCGCTGCTCAAGGAAGCCGAAGACGAGGCGGCGCGCTTGAAGGACGCGTGGCTGCGCGCCAAGGCGGAAACCGAGAACGTCCGCAAGCAGGCGCAGAACGACGTCGCCCGAGCGCACAAGTACGCCATCGAGCGCTTCGCCCAGGAGCTGCTCAACGTGCGCGATGCCCTCGAGCTCACGCTCGGCACCCCCAACGCCACCACCGAGGCGCTCAAGGACGGCGTCGAGCTCACCCTCAAGAATCTCAACGCCGCGTTCGACCGGGAGCGCATCGTCGAGATCAGCCCTGCCGGCGAGAAGTACGATCCGCACCGCCACCACGCGATGACGATGATCGAATCCGAGCAGGCGGCAGGGACGGTGGTTCAGGTGTTCCAGAAGGGCTATCTGCTCAACGACCGCGTGCTCCGGCCCGCCCTAGTCGCGGTGGCGAAGGCGCCCGAAGCGCCGGCCGGGTCGCGCGAGGACACGCCGCGATAGCGATGCTCGCCGTTCGCTTGAATCCGATCGCAAGAACCCCACCTACGCCCTAGCCAAGCAATTCGGAAACGGAAAGGTAACGACATGGCCAAAATCATCGGCATCGATCTCGGCACGACCAACAGTTGCGTCGCCATCATGGAAGGCGGCCAGCCCAAGGTCATCGAGAACTCGGAAGGCGCGCGCACCACGCCCTCGATCGTCGCCTATCAGGAAGACGGCGAGATCCTTGTCGGCGCCCCCGCGAAGCGGCAGGCGGTGACCAACGCCAAGAACACGCTGTTCGCGGTGAAGCGGCTGATCGGCCGTCGCTTCGAGGAAAAGGAAGTCCAGAAGGACATCGGGCTCATGCCCTACAAGATCGTCAGGGCCGACAACGCTGACGCCTGGGTGGAGATTCGCGGCAAGAAGATCGCGCCGCCGCAGGTTTCCGCCGAAGTGCTGCGCAAGATGAAGAAGACCGCCGAGGACTATCTCGGCGAGGAAGTCAGCGAAGCGGTGATCACGGTTCCCGCCTACTTCAACGACTCGCAGCGGCAGGCGACCAAGGACGCGGGCAAGATCGCGGGGCTCGACGTCAAGCGGATCATCAACGAGCCGACCGCGGCCGCGCTCGCGTTCGGGCTCGACAAGAAGGAAGGCGACCGCAAGATCGCGGTCTACGACCTGGGCGGCGGCACGTTCGATATCTCCATCATCGAGATCGCCGAAGTCGAGGGCGAGCACCAGTTCGAGGTCTTGTCGACCAACGGCGATACGTTCCTGGGCGGCGAGGACTTCGATCAGCGCCTGATCGACTACATCGTCACGGAATTCAAGAAGGATCAGGGGTTCGATCTCAAGAACGACGTGCTCGCGCTGCAGCGGCTCAAGGAGGCGGCCGAGAAGGCGAAGATCGAGCTCTCCAGCTCGCAGCAAACGGAGATCAACCTGCCGTACATCACCGCCGATCAATCCGGGCCGAAGCACCTGTCGATGAAGGTCACGCGCGCCAAGTTCGAATCGCTGGTCGAGGAATTGATCGAGAAGACGGTCGAGCCCTGCCGCATCGCGATCAAGGACGCGGGGGTGAAGCTCTCCGACATCGGCGACGTGATTCTGGTCGGCGGCATGACGCGCATGCCCAAGGTGCAGGAGACGGTCAAGGAATTCTTCGGCAAGGAGCCGCGCAAGGACGTCAACCCCGACGAGGCGGTTGCGGTCGGCGCGGCGATCCAGGGCGGCGTGCTCAAGGGCGAGGTCAAGGACGTGCTGCTGCTCGACGTGACACCGCTCTCGCTCGGCATCGAGACGCTCGGCGGGGTGATGACCAAGCTCATCCAGAAGAACACGACCATCCCGACCAAGGCGCAGCAGGTGTTCTCGACCGCCGACGACAACCAATCGGCGGTGACGATCCACGTGTTGCAGGGCGAGCGCGACATGGCCGCCGGCAACAAGAGCCTGGGCCAGTTCAATCTCGAGGGCATCCCGCCGGCGCCGCGAGGGCTTCCGCAGATCGAGGTCACCTTCGACATCGACGCCAACGGCATCCTGCACGTCAACGCCAGGGACAAGGCGACTGGAAAGGAGAACAAGATCACGATCAAGGCGAGCTCGGGATTGTCCGAGGGCGAGATCGAGCGCATGGTGAAGGACGCCGAGTCGCACGCCGAGGAGGATCGCAGGCAGCTCGAGGTCGTGCAGGCGCGCAATCACCTGGACGCCCTGGTGCACAGCGTCAGGAAGTCGCTCGGCGAATACGGCGAGAAGGTCGGCGCCGACGAGAAGGGCAAGATCGAGGCGGCGTTGAAGGAAGCCGAGGAGCTCCTGAAGCAGAAGGACGCCGGCAAGGATGCGCTCGACGCCAAGGCGCAGGCGCTGATGACGGCGTCGCAGAAGCTCGGCGAGGCGATGTACGCCAAGGCGCAGGCCGAGGCGCAGAGCGCCTCGGGCGAGGCTGGCGCAGCGGCCGGCTCGGGTGGCGCCAAGGAGCGCGACGAGAAGGTGGTGGACGCGGAGTTTACCGAGGTCAAGGACGGCAAGAAGTGATATTGCGTCACGCCGATCGATGTAGTCGGTCTTGCGAAAGGTAGTGACGGCGCGACGCAATATCTGGCCGAGTTGAAGCCGGCGCCTGCGGCGCCGCTTAACTCGGCCCTTTGTCGTTAGCGCGAATGCGAGATTTGCGATAGCAGGAAGCAAAGTACGAATGGCTAAGCGCGATTACTACACGGTGCTGGGGATCAATCGCGATGCTTCCGAGGAGGAGATCAAGAAGGCTTATCGCAAGCTCGCGATGAAGCACCATCCGGATCGCAATCCGAGCGACAAGGGTGCCGAGGAGAAATTCAAGGAAGCGAAGGAGGCGTACGAGATCCTCTCGGACGCCAAGAAGCGCGCCGCGTACGATCAGTTCGGGCACGCCGGCGTGGATGCGTCGGCGGGCTTCGGCGCGGCCGGCGCGCGCGGTTTCGGCGGCATGGGGTCCGAGGGCTTCGGCGGGTTCGCCGATGCGTTCGGCGACATCTTCGGCGAGATCTTCGGCGGCGCGGGTCCCGGCGGGCGCGGACGCGGCAACGGCGTGTATCGCGGCGCGGATCTGCGCTACAACCTGGAGCTGTCGCTGGAAGAGGCCGCGCGCGGGACCGAAGCCAAGATCCGCATCCCCGCCCTCGAGCAGTGCGCGACGTGTCACGGCTCGGGCGCGAAGCCGGGTACGCAGCCGAGGACGTGTCCGACGTGTCACGGCCAGGGTCAGGTGCGCGTGTCGCAGGGATTCTTCTCGATCCAGCAGACCTGCCCGCAGTGCCACGGCACCGGCAAGATCATTCCGGAGCCGTGTCCGACCTGCGACGGCGCCGGACGCGTGAAGCGGCACAAGACGCTGTCGGTAAAGATTCCCGCAGGCGTGGATCAGGACGACCGCATCCGCCTGTCAGGCGAGGGCGAGGCCGGCTTGAACGGCGGTCCGCCGGGCGATCTCTACGTCGTGGTAAGCCTCAAGCCCCACCCGGTCTTCCAGCGCGAGAACAGCGACCTGCACTGCGAGATGCCGATTTCCTTCGCGACTGCGGCGCTCGGCGGCGAGATCGACGTCCCCACGCTCGACGGCCACGCCAAGCTCAAGATTCCGCCCGAAACGCAGACCGGGCAGGTGTTCCGCCTGCGCAACAAGGGCATCAAGAGCGTGCGCAGCAGCGTCTACGGCGACCTCTACTGTCATGTCGCGATCGAGACGCCGGTGAAGCTCACGCCGCGGCAGAAGGAAATTCTGCGCGAGCTCGAAGCGATCAGCGCGCAGAACCCCGGCGCCCACGATCCGCGCGCCAAGAACTGGTACGAGCGCGTACGCGAGTTCTTCGGGCCGTGATCTTGCAGCCCGGGCTGCGCGCGAAGCGCGATGCCCGGGCAAGGCCTCGTTAAGAGCTTCCTTCGATCACGGAAATACGGAGATATGCGGGTCGAGCCCGCGGTCCTGCGCTTCCGGGTGCCGCGCCCCGAGCAACGTCTTCACCCGCTCGACGCTGTGCTCGGGCACGTCGATCATAAGCAGGATACCACCCTGCTCGATCAGCGGCTCGAAAGGCTGCAGTCGCGAATTCGGGATCGCGGAGCCGACCATGCTCGACACCCAGGTCCCCAGCAGCGCGCCCACGATGATGGTCCCGATCACCGTGACGATCTGCCAGTGCGCCTCGGTCAGCACGAAACTCACCAGCGCCCATCCGCCGACGCCGCCGAGCAGCGCGCCGATCACCATGCCCAGTTGCGCGCCATGCACGAGGTCGGTCTTCTGTAGCACATTCGCCTCGTGCAAGCCGTCCATCGACGTACCCGGCTTGGCAAGGAAGTGGATGTGCCGCTCTTCGATGCGTGCGAGCAGGAGGTCGTCCATGGTCTTGCGCGCGCTCGCGAGGTCGGGCATCACGTAATACATTCGGCGTCGCATGATTCCTCCGATGCGTTGTCGATCGCCGACATGGCATGGCGCGCGCGTCGGATCGATCGGTCCATCATTTCGGTTGCCCGCGCCGGCCGCGCACCTACTCTACTGCCGCGCTCAATACGCTGCAAGCTGCGCTGGGCTGAACGCAACGGGCGCTCGCTCCCTCTCGCCGCTTGTGCCCCTGTCGGCTTGAGCTTAGGATTCGCCTCCTTGCCGACGACTGTCCCACGGGAGGCGCTGTGTTGAGGAACCTCATCGCCTGTATCGACGTGTCCTGCCCGCTGCCCCGGGGCGGCCGCATTGGCGCAGCTCGGGTTCGGGCTCACGGTCTCGGCGACCGGTCCGACCTCGGCCATCGGCATTCCGCGAAAGAACGCCGCGACACTGTTGCCGACGCGCGTCGAGGCAGCGTCGGGCTGCCGGAATAGAGAGCGCATGCCGGAAGGTCCGATCGTCGGCATCCTGCTCGCCGCGGGCAGCGCAATGCGCTTCGGCGGCACCAAGCTCCTCGCGCCGCTGCCCGACGGCACGCCGCTCGGTGTGGCTTCGCTGCACCACCTTGCGACCGCGGTCGACGCGGTGGTCGCGACCGTGCGTCCCGGCGACGATGCGCTGGCCTGCGCGCTCGCGGCGGGAGGGGCGCGGGTGTCGGTGTGTCCGCGGGCGACCGAGGGCATGGGCGCAAGCCTCGCCTGGGGCGTGCGCGCCGCGCCGCTGGCGGCGGGGTGGCTGGTCGCGCTGGCCGACATGCCGTGGATCGCGTCGGCGACGATCGCGGGCATTGCCGACGCCCTGCGTCGCGGGGCAGCGATCGCCGCGCCAAGCTTTCGACATTCGCGGGGCCATCCGGTGGGGTTCGCCTCGCGTTTCTATGCCGAGCTCGCGGCGCTCTCGGGCGACGAAGGGGCCAAAGCGATCCTCGGCCGGGAAGGCGTGCGGTTGATTCCCACCGAGGACGGAGGCGTGCTGCGGGACGTGGATACGCCGGGCGACCTCGAGGGTTGACTGATCGTCGCCCCGGCGAAGGCCGGGGCCCAAGTTCTGTGCGGTGCTGCCTCCGTGAGCAAACTTGGATCCCGGGTCTCGCGACTGGCGCCGCTCGCCCGGGATGACGCATCCGGTTCCCGATCGCGCTCGCGCCTACGGCGCGGCGCTCTCGGACGGATGCGTCACTTCGCCTGCGCGCGCCACATGTCGGGCTGGCGTCCGACGATCCGGTTCTCCTCCTCCTGCATCTTCCACCACGAGCGAAGCTCGGGCTCCTCGAGCGGTCGCGAGATCAGGTAGCCCTGCGCTTCCTCGCAGCCGTGGTTCTTGAGGAACTCGAATTGCGCCAGCGTCTCCACCCCTTCGGCGATGCAGCGCAGGCCTACGCTGTGCGAGAGCGCGATGATCGCCTGGGTGATCGCTTCGTCGCTGCGATTCTGCTCCAAGCCGTGCACGAAGCGCTGGTCGATCTTGATGCCCTGGATCGGCAGACGCGTGAGATAGGAGAGGCTGGAGTACCCGGTGCCGAAGTCGTCGATCGTGATCGACACGCCCATCTGCTTGAGCTTCACCAGGGTGGCGACGGCGCGCTCCGGGTGGGTGATGATCACGCTTTCGGTGATCTCGAGATCGAGGTAGCGCGCCGGCAGCCCGCTGGTGCGTAGGGCCTCCTCGACCACCGAGAGCCAGTCGTCGTGCTGCAACTGCTGCACCGACAGATTCACCGACAGGCGCAGCGTCATGTTCTGTCGCTGCCAGAGCACCAGTTGTCGGCACGCGTCGCGCAACGCGCGTCCGCCGAGCGCCTGGATCATCCCCGACTCCTCGGCGATCGGGATGAATTCGCTCGGGCCGATCACGCCCCGCTCCGGATCGCGCCAGCGCAGCAGCGCTTCCACGCCGATCGCGCGGCCGGTCGCCATGTCGATCTGCGGCTGGTAGACCAGGAAGAACTCGTCGTCCATTAAGCCCCGCCGCATGTCGGTCTCGAGCTGCAGGCGCGCCTGGACGCGCGCGTTCATGTCGGCGGTGTAGAAGCGGTACGCGTTGCGACCGGCCTCCTTGGCCGCGTACATCGCGGTGTCGGCCTGCTTGATGAGCCCGTTCGGATCGGTCGCGTCGACCGGATAGACCGACACCCCGATCGAGCAGGTGAGCGTGGGCGTCTGATCGACGAGGCGGAACGGCGCCAGGAACGATTCACGCACCCGGGTGAGCACGCTCATCACCTCGAACGCCGCGTGCGCCGGGTCGAGCCCCGCGAGGATCAGCACGAACTCGTCGCCGCCGAGTCGGGCCACCGTGTCAGATTCGCGCACCGCGCCGGTAAGGCGCTGCGCCACCGCCTGCAGCAGTTGATCGCCGGCGTCGTGCCCGAGCGTGTCGTTGATGCGCTTGAAGTGATCGAAGTCGAGAAACAGGCACGCAACCTGGTGCCCGTCGCGCGCGGCCTGGGCGACGATCTGCTTCAGTCGCTGGTTCAGGAGCGACCGGTTGGGCAACCCGGTCAGGATGTCGTGCTGGGCGAGCTTGTAGGCCTGCGCCGTGGCGAGCTCCAGCTCCTTGGTGCGTTGCGCGACCTTGTCCTCGAGCGTGCGCTGATACGAGGCGACCTCGGCCTGCGATTCGGCAAGCCGCTGCGTCATGTGGTTGAACGTGTGGGTGAGCAGAGCAAGCTCGTCCCTCGATTTCGCAGGAACGTAGACGTCGAGCTTGCCGGCGCCGACCGCACGTGCCGCGCGCATGAGCCGCCGGATGGGCGCCACGAGCCGGCGCGTAAGGAGCAGCGTGACTACGATCGCGATCATCACCACCAGGGCGACGACGGAGAGCGCGCCGATCAGGTTCAGGCGCAGGCGCGCCCAGCCGCGATCGAAGCTCATGCCGATCCGTACGTAGCCGATAATCTGCTGTTGAGCGGCGGCGCCGGCGAGGGCGGGCGGGATGCGGACCGGAACCACGATGTCGAGATATCTCCCCGTCGCCGTATCGTTGGCGACCGTGGTCACGGCTCCGGCGGCCGGCAGCTTGATTGGTGCGACCGGTACCGAGGCTTCGGAGTAGCTGCGCGCCAGCAGGGGACGTTGCTGCGGGTCGAGAATCATCGCGTAGGCGATATCACGGTACGAAGCGAGACCGTCGAGCACCGGCACGAGCCTGGACATCTCGGCGGAATTGATCGGCTCGTCGGCAACTTCCGCCAGCATCGCGGCGACCGCGAGCCCATGGGTCTGCAAGCGGCCGCGCTCGTCGCGCAGCTGCTGGTTCACCAGGAACGCCGCCACCCCCAGCGCGGTGGCGATGATGAGCCCGATCGCGAGCAGGTTGAGCTTGGCCAACAGCCCGAGGCGCACCGGCGGCGCGTTGAGCGGCGAAGCGGTCTCGGCACCGAGAGGCGATGAGCGTTGGGCCATGGCGCGCGGAGGTCGGGAACGGCTAGACCGTCACGACGGGGACCTTGCCGATCTTCTGCTGCCACTCCCTGGGGCCGGTCTGGTGCACCGACGCTCCCATCGCGTCGACGGCGACGGTGACCGGCATGTCCTTGACCTCGAATTCGTAGATCGCTTCCATGCCGAGGTCGGCGAACGCGACCACCTTCGCCGCGCGGATCGCCTTGGAAACGAGATACGCGGCCCCGCCGACCGCAATCAGGTACGCCGCCTTGTGCTGCTTGATCGCCTCGATCGCCGCAGGCCCCCGCTCGGCCTTCCCGATCATCGCGATCAGGCCCGTACGCCCGAGCATCGTTGCGGTGAACTTGTCCATGCGCGTGGCCGTGGTCGGTCCCGCCGGGCCGACGACTTCGTCGCGCACCGGATCGACGGGGCCGACGTAATAGATGACGCGATTCCTGAACGAAACCGGCAGCGCTTCGCCCTTCGCCAGCAGTTCGGCAATGCGCCGGTGTGCTGCGTCGCGGCCGGTCAGCAATTTCCCCGTGAGCAGCAGCGGCTCGCCCGGTTTCCACGACGCGACCTCGGCGCTCGTCAGCGTGTCCAGGTCGACGCGGCGCGCGCGCGGCGACGGCGCCCAATGGACGTCGGGCCATCGGCCGAGGTCGGGCGGCTCGAGCTTCGCCGCGCCGGGGCCCTCGAGGGTGAAGTGGGCGTGGCGTGTGGCCGCGCAATTCGGGATCATCGCCACCGGGAGGCTCGCGGCGTGGGTCGGGTAGTCGAGAATCTTGACGTCGAGCACGGTGGCGAGCCCGCCCAGGCCTTGCGCGCCTAGCCCAAGCGCGTTCACCTTGTCGTAGAGCTCGAGCCGCAGCTCGTCGAGGCGCGAAAGCGGCTCTGCTCGCCGAGCACGCGCGAGGAGCGCGTGCATGTCGATCGGCGCCAGCAGCGCTTCCTTGGCGAGCACCATCGCCTTCTCGGGGCTGCCGCCGATGCCGATCCCGAGCATGCCCGGCGGGCACCAGCCCGCGCCCATGGTCGGCACCGTCTCCAGGACCCAGTCGACGATCGAGTCGGACGGGTTGAGCATCGTGAACTTGGCCTTGTTCTCCGAACCGCCACCCTTGGCTGCGAGCTTCACTTCGACCGTGCCGCCGGGAACGACATCGTAGTGAACGACCGCCGGCGTGTTGTCGCGCGTGTTGATGCGCTTCCCGGCGGGGTCGGCGAGGATCGATGCGCGCAGCTTGTTGTCCGGATCGAGGTACGCCCGGCGCACGCCCTCGTTCACCATCTCGGTCACCGACATCGTCGCGTCGGCCCAGCGCACCTCCATGCCGATCTTCACGAAGGCGACGACGATGCCGGTATCCTGGCAGATCGGGCGGTGCTCCTGGGCGCACAGCCGCGAGTTGGTGAGAATCTGCGCGATCGCGTCTTTCGCCGCCGGCGAGGCCTCCGCTTCGTAGGCACGCCCCAGCGCTTCGATGTAGTCGAGCGGGTGATAGTAGGAGATGAACTGCAGCGCGTCGGCCACGCTCTGCACGAGATCTTCCTGCCGGATCGCGGTCATGGTCCTTGCCTTGTGCTCGTCGCGCTCGCCCCCCAGCCCCGCCAGGGCTGGAGCCCGGATTGCCGTCGGTTCGGTTGGAAAGGCGAAGGGGAAGGTCCAATAATTCTACCATCGGCGCGGGGCGCGTCCTCTTGCCCGGCAGCGGCGGCGAAGGCGCTAGGGCGGGAGTCCCGACGGGCGTGTTGCGCGTCTCGCGGGACTGTCGTTAGACTGACGAGTGGAGCGCTTCGCGGCGGGTCGCTAAGGTACACATTCCTGGGAGGGTAGAGAGCATGGCCAAGATCGAGTCCGTTGCGCACGAGACCCGCGTGTTCCCGCCGCCCGAGCCCTTCGTATCTCAAGCCAACATCCGCAAAGCGGACTTCGAGCGCCTCAATGCGGCCGCGGCGGCCGACTTTCCCGGATTCTGGGCCAAGCTCGCCCGCGAAGAGCTCGTCTGGCACAAGCCGTTCACCAAGGCGCTCGACGAGTCCAACGCTCCGTTCTACAAGTGGTTCGAGGACGGCGAGCTCAACGCGTCGTACAACTGTCTCGAGCGCAATCTCGAGAACGGCAACGGCGACAAGACCGCGATCGTATTCGAGGCCGACGACGGCAAGGTGACCAAGGTCAGCTACCGGGAGCTCTACCATCGCGTATGCCGGCTCGCCAACGGGCTGAAGTCGCGCGGCATCAAGCAGGGCGACCGCGTCGTCATCTACATTCCGATGTCGATCGAGGGCGTGGTCGCGATGCAGGCCTGTGCGCGGATCGGCGCGACGCACTCGGTCGTGTTCGGCGGCTTCTCCGCGAAGTCGCTCGAGGAGCGCATCATCGACGCGGGCGCGGTCGCCGTGATCACCTCCGACGAGCAGATGCGCGGCGGCAAGGCGCTGCCGATCAAGGCGGTCGTCGACGAGGCGATCGGCATGGGCGGCTGCGACGCGGTCAAGACCGTCATCGTCTATCGCCGCACCGGCAACCCCGTGCCCATGCACGCGGGACGCGACCTGTGGCTGCACGATCTCGTCGCCGAGCAGCCCGACACCTGCGATCCGGTGTGGATGAGCGCGGAGCATCCGCTGTTCATCCTCTACACCTCCGGCTCGACCGGGAAACCGAAGGGCGTGCAGCACTCCACCGGAGGGTATCTCCTCTGGGCGATGCTCACCATGCGCTGGGTGTTCGACATCAAGCCGAAAGACCTCTTCTGGTGCACGGCGGACATCGGCTGGGTGACCGGTCACACCTACATCGCCTACGGGCCGCTCGCGGTGGGTGCCACCGAGGTCGTGTTCGAAGGCGTTCCGACCTACCCTCACGGCGGCCGCTTCTGGGAGATGATCCAGAAACACAAGGTGAACATCTTCTATACCGCGCCCACCGCGATTCGCGCGCTGATCAAGGCTTCCGAAGTCGACGCCAAGGCGCATCCGCGAAACTTCGACCTGTCGAGCCTGCGGCTGCTCGGAACGGTCGGCGAGCCGATCAATCCCGAAGCGTGGATCTGGTACCACAACAACATCGGCGGCGGACGCTGTCCGATCGTTGACACCTGGTGGCAGACCGAGACCGGTGGCCACATGATCTCGCCGATCCCGGGCGTGACGCCGCTGGTGCCGGGATCGTGCACCGCGGCGCTGCCCGGAATCATGGCGGCGATCGTCGACGAGACCGGACACGAGGTCGAGCACGGGCACGGCGGGATCCTCGTCGTCAAGAGGCCGTGGCCGGCGATGATCCGCACCATCTGGGGCGACCCGGAGCGCTACAAGAAGTCTTATTACCCGGAGGAGCTGGGCGGAGCACTCTATCTCGCCGGCGACGGGTCGGTGCGCGACAAGACCACCGGCTACTTCACGATCATGGGCCGGATCGACGACGTGCTCAACGTGTCGGGCCACCGGCTCGGAACGATGGAGGTGGAATCCGCGCTCGTCGCCAACGCGTCGGTCGCCGAGGCGGCGGTGGTCGGCCGTCCCGACGAGCTGACCGGCGAGGCGATTTGCGCCTTCGTCGTGCTCAAGCAGGCGCGGCCGACCGGCGCCGAGGCGGAGAAGATCGCCAAGCAGTTGCGCGACTGGGTCGGCAAGGAGATCGGGCCGATCGCCAAGCCCAAGGACATCCGCTTCGGCGACAACCTGCCGAAGACGCGCTCAGGCAAGATCATGCGCCGGCTGCTGCGCTCGATCGCCAAGGGCGAGACGATCACCCAAGATGTCTCGACGCTGGAAAATCCCGCCATACTCGAACAACTCAAGCAGGCTTTGTAGGTGGCGTGCGCTCAGGATGCGTCGTCGTCCCGAGCGGGGTTTCGGCGCAGGCTAACGTGCGCGAGAGCGCACGTTAAGCGAGCGCTAGCGAGCGGCCGGAGCCAAAATCCGGCGATTCTCGAGGAGTTGAAGCCGGCCCTCTAGCGCGCCGGCGCGCTACGCGCTGGCCGGAGGCGCCGTCTCCGCGAACGACGGCCGCTTGGCGAGCTTCTCGGTGAGCTTCACCAGATTGCCGTAGCTGCCCCGCCAGTCGACGTCCGGGCGCCTGAAATCGAGATAGCCGAGCGCGCATCCGGTGGCGATGTCGGCGAGCGAATAGGCTTCGCCGTTGCACCACGAACGCTCGCCGAGCTCCTGCGCGAGCTCCTTCACGCCGAGATCGATCTTGCGCCGCTGACGATCGAGCCAGTCCTTGCTCTGCTTGCTCACCGGGCGCTTGCGCTCCAGCACGATCGCCGACGCGGCGTCGCAGATCCCGTCCGCGAGCGCCTCCCAGCGCTTGACCAGGATGCGCTGGCGGTTGGGCTCCGGAATCAGCCGCGACACCGGGCTCATATTATCGAGATAGTCGACGATGACGCGCGAGTCGAACAGCGTCGTTCCGTCGTCGAGCACCAGCACCGGCACCTTCCCTAGCGGGTTGTAGCTGGAGACGGTCGTCTCCGGCGCCCATGGCGATTCTTCGACAAGATCGCACTCGATCTTCTTTTCCGCCAGCGCAACGCGCACCTTGCGGGCGTAGGGGCTGGTCAGCGATGCGATCAACTTCATGAAGGGGCCGCACGCGACGCTCGGCCGTCGAGTGCCGACGAGATTATAGCATCGAGCCCCTCGCCGCATTGCTCGCCCCCGGGCGTATCACCCGGTTGCATCGTGCGCGCATACGGAAGAGGCGGTCGAGCGCCTGTGCTAAAATCGCAATTGCTTCAAGCGCGCAACACCATGCCGAACGCCGCCGCGCCTGGCCCGCTCTCCGCGCTCACAGCGTTAAGCCCGCTGGATGGGCGCTACCGCAGCAAGGTGGCCGCTCTCGCCGAGCAGTTCAGCGAATACGGCCTCATTCGCAACCGGATCAAGGTCGAACTCGTCTGGCTCAAGGCGCTCGCCGATGAGCCTCGCGTCGCCGAGCTACCCCCGTTCTCGACATCGACACGGGCATTGCTCGACGCGGCGCCCGGCGAGTTTGCCGTCGCCGACGCCGAGCGCGTCAAGGCCATCGAGCGGACGACCAACCACGATGTCAAGGCGATCGAGTACTGGTTGAAGGAAACATTCGCCGGCACACCCGAGATCGCACGCGCCGCCGAGTTCATCCATTTCGCCTGCACCTCCGAGGACATCAACAACCTCGCCTACGGGATGATGCTCTCCGAGGCGCGCTCTGCGGTGTTGCTTCCGGCCATCACCGCGCTCATCGGCGATCTGCGCGCGCTGGCGCACGCCCACGCCGCGCTGCCGATGCTCGCCCGGACGCACGGCCAGCCGGCGACCCCGACCACGCTCGGCAAGGAGCTGGCGAACGTGGTCGCGCGGCTCGAGCACGCGCTCCCGGGGTTCGCCGATGCCCGGCTTCCCGGCAAGATCAACGGTGCGGTCGGAAACTACAACGCGCATCGCGTCGCCTATCCGGACGTCGACTGGCAGGGCCTCGCACGCCGTGTGGTGACCGAACTCGGTCTCGACTTCAACGCCTATACGACGCAGATCGAGCCGCACGACGGGCTCGCCGCGCTGTTCGACGCGCTCGCGCGCATCAACACCGTCGTTCTCGATCTCGACCGCGATATTTGGGGCTACATCTCGCTCGGTTACTTCCGCCAGAGCACCAAGGCGGGCGAGGTCGGGTCGAGCACCATGCCGCACAAGGTGAACCCGATCGACTTCGAGAATTCCGAAGGCAACCTCGGGCTCGCCAACGCGCTGCTGCGGCATCTCGCCGACAAACTGCCCGTCTCGCGCTGGCAGCGCGACCTCACCGATTCGACCGTGCTGCGCAACGTCGGCGTCGCGCTCGGCTATTCGCTGCTCGGCTTCCTGTCCTGCCGCCAGGGGATCGCCAAGCTCGCGGTCGATCCGGATCGGCTCGCCGCCGATCTCGACGCGAACTGGGAGGTCCTTGCCGAAGCGATCCAGACGGTGCTGCGGCGCTACGGCGCGCCGGAGCCTTACGAGCAATTGAAGGCGCTGACGCGGGGCCGGCGCGGCATCACCCGCGAGTCGCTGCGCGCCTTCATCGACACCCTCGAGATTCCCGCGGACGCGAAAGCGCGGCTCGAGGCGCTCACGCCGGCGACGTACATCGGCGACGCCGCGGAGCTCGCGAGGCGGATCTAGCACACTAGCGCCGCGGTTCGGATGCGCCCGTTGCGGCCGCGCGCGCGCGCCGCTTTTTCACGAACTGGACGGCGATGGGCACGAGCGAGACGATGACGATGCCCAGGACGATCCACGCCAGGTTGTCCTTGACCCAGGGGATGTTGCCGAACACATAGCCGGCGTAGGTGAGCGAGGCAACCCAGGCCGCCGCCCCGATGGCGTTGAAGGCCAGGAACTTCCTGTACGTCATTGCGCCCACCCCGGCGAAGAACGGCGCGAAGGTGCGCACGATCGGCACGAAGCGGCCGATGATGATGGTGAAGCCGCCGTACCTTTCGTAGAAGCGGTGCGTACGCTCGAGATATTCCGGCTTGAGCCAGCGGCCGAGGATGGTGTCCTGCGGGCGGTGGAACGCGATCGGCCCGATGAAATGGCCTACGGCATAGTTCACCGAATCGCCGAGCACTGCCGCCGCGAACAAAGTGAGCACCAGCAGATGGATGTCGATGCCCGACGCGGCGGCCACCGTTCCGGACAGAAACAGCAGCGAGTCACCCGGCAGCAGAGGGAAGACGACCAGCCCGGTCTCGGCGAAGATGACCAGGAACAGTGCCGCGAACAGCAACCCGGAGTGTCTCGCCGCCAGCTCGGCGAGCGTCTGGTCGAGCGCGAACAGCGAGTAGAGCAGCGTCGTCAGCATCGCGCCGGATCAGGGGCGGGCGTTGAATCGTCTCCGGAGCGACTCCGGCCGCCGCGCGAAGTCGTGCGCGACTCCACTACGGCAGAATCTTCTCGGCACTGCCCGGACCGGCTCGCTTCTCCGGCTTGACCAGATCCGCCCGGGACACGCCCAGCCACATGACCAGCGACGCCATCACCAGCGCCGAGGAGTAGATGCCGAAGACGATCCCGATCGCGAGCGCCAGCGCGAAGTAGTACAGCGTCTCGCCACCGAAGAACAGAATCGAGAGCACCATCATCAGCGTGGAGCCATGGGTGATGATCGTCCGCGACAGCGTGCTTGTGATCGCGTTGTTGATGATCTCCGGCACCGTTCCCTTGCGCAGCCTGCGGAAGTTCTCACGGATCCGGTCGGCGATGACCACCGATTCGTTGACCGAATAGCCGAGCACCGCCAGCACCGCGGCCAGCACGGGCAGCGAGAATTCCCACTGGAACAACGCGAAGAAGCCGAGGATGATCACGACGTCATGGAGGTTGGCCACGATCGCGGAGACGGCGAACCGCCATTCGAAGCGCAGCGCCAGGTAGGCGACGATGCCGATCGACACCAGCAGCAGCGCCAGTGCGCCGTTCTCGTAGAGCTCCCTGCCGACCTGGGGTCCGACGAACTCGACCCGCTGCTGGGTGACGCTCGGATCGTCGGCCTTGAGCGCTGCCATGACGCGCTCCGAGAGCTGGGCGGTCGACAGGCCCTCCTTGAGCGGCAGGCGGATGAGCGCGCTGTTCGCGGCTCCGAAGCTCTGCACCGCGAACTCGCCGAGATTCAGCTTGTCGACGGCCGCGCGCACGCGGCCGAGATCGGCGGCATTCCCGTAGACGATCTCGATCAGCGTGCCACCCTTGAAGTCGACGCCGAGGTTCAAGCCGCGGGTAGCGAGGAAGATCACCGCCAGCACGAAGGTGACCGCGGAGATGACGTTGAACACCAGCGCGTGCCGCATGAACGGGATGTCGTGCTGGATGCGGAAGAATTCCATCGCTCTTCGGTCCTTGTCCTGTGCTTCGCAAGCTGCTCAGTGATGGTCGCCCCGGCGCAAGCCGGGGCCCAATTTGACTTGGATCCCGGCCCCCGGCTTACCACATGCCGGGGCAGGCTTCGCCAGGATGACGGCAACCCTCATTCGTCTGTGATCGCAGCCGCTACGCGGCCGGCGTCGGCTTCCATACCTGCCCAATCGATATCTTGTCGAGCTTCTTGCGCCCGCCGTAGACGAGCGCGACCAGGCCGCGCGAGACGAACACCGCCGAGAACATCGACGTCATGATCCCGAGGACGTGCACGACGGCGAAGCCGCGCACCGGTCCGGTGCCGAAGATGAGCAGCGCGATGCCCGCGATGAGCGTGGTCACGTTGGAGTCGAGAATCGTGTTCCAGGCCCGCTCGTAGCCGGCCTGGATCGCGGCGTGCGGCGTGTCGCCCCAGCGCAGCTCCTCGCGAATGCGCTCGTTGATCAGTACGTTGGCATCGATCGCCATGCCCAGCGTCAGCGCGACCGCTGCGATGCCGGGAAGCGTGAGCGTGGCCTGGAGCATCGACAGGATCGCCACCAGCAGCAGCAGGTTCACCACCAGCGAGATGGTCGAGATGACGCCCATCAGGACGTAATAGGCGCAGATGAACGCCGCCAGCACGATGAAGCCGTACTTGACCGAGTTGAAGCCCTTGTCGATGTTCTCCCTGCCGAGCGACGGGCCCACCGTGCGCTCCTCGACGATCTCCATCGGCGCGGCCAGTGCGCCTGCGCGCATGAGCAGCGCGATGTCGTTCGACTCGCGCGTGTTCATCCGCCCGCTGATCTGGACACGGCCGCCGCCGATCTCCTCGCGGATCACCGGCGCGGTGATCACCTCCTTCTTGCCCTTCTCGACGAGCACGATCGCCATGCGCTTGCCGACGTTCTCGCGGGTTACCTCCTTGAAGATGCGGGCGCCGCTGCCGTCGAGGTTGACCTGCACCGCGGGCTCGCTGGTGCGGGCGTCGAAGCCCGGCTGGGCGTCGTTGATGCGATCGCCGGTAAGCACGACCTGGCGCTTGACCAGCAACGGCGCTCCCGACCGCTCGGTGAGCAGCTCGTCGCTCACCGGTACCTGGCCGTTCAAAGCCGCCTGTTGCGCGGCGGGATCCTCGTCGACCATGCGGATCTCGAGGGTCGCCTGCCGGCCGATGATGTCCTTGGCGCGCGCCGTGTCCTGCACGCCCGGGAGCTGCACCACCACACGGTCCGCGCCCTGCTGCTGGATAATGGGCTCCGCCACGCCCAGCTCGTTGACCCGATTGCGCAGGATGGTGATGTTCTGCTGCACCGCCCCTTCCTGGATGCGCCGCTGCGCCTCTGGCTTGAGGCTCGCGACGAGCCTCGACTCGCCGGTGCCTTCCAGCTCCTTCACCTGCAAATCCGCAAACGCGTTGCCGATCTCCTGATACGCGCGCGCGCGCTCCGCCGGATCGCGGAAGCGCACGACCACGGTCTGGCCGTCGCGAGCGATACCCGAGTAGAGGACCTTCTTTTCGCGCAGCAGCAAGCGAATGTCGGTGAGGTACCGGTCGGCCGCCTTGTCGAGCGCTGCCTTCATATCGACCTGCTCCAGAAAATACACGCCACCACGCAGGTCGAGCCCGAGAAACATCGGCAGCGCGCCGATCGCCGTCAGCACCTTGGGCGAGGTCGACAGCAGGTTCAGCGCCACGATGTAGCTCGCATTGTTGGGGTCGGGATTGAGCTTCGCCTGCAGCACGTCCCTCGCGCGCAACTGCGTATCGGGATCGGCGAAGCGCACCTTGATGCCCGTGGCGTCGACCGTCTCGCCGCCGTAGGCGATGTTCGCCGCCTTGAGCGCGTCCTCGACGGTTTGCAGGGTCGAAGCGTCGATCTTGACGCCGGTCTTGCTCGTCGACACCTGCACCGCCGGGGCCTCGGGAAAGAAGTTCGGCAGCGTGTAGACGATGCCGATCACCAGCGCGACCGCGATGACGACGTACTTCCAGAGCGGATAGCGGTTCATGATTCGTTGAGGCGTTGGGCGTCGAACGCGGACCCGGTTCTATGCTGAGCGGTCAACGCGGGAGCGCCGTTTCGGATGCTCACAGCGTCTTGATCGTGCCCTTGGGCAGCAGCAGCGAGATCGCGCTACGCTGAATGATGATCTCGACGTTGGGTGCGACCTCGATGTTTGCATAGGCGTCGGAGAGCTTGGCGATCTTGCCGACCACGCCCCCGGCGGTCACGACCTCGTCGCCCTTCTGCAGCGCCGAGAGCATCGCCTTGGTCTCCTTGGCGCGTTTTTGCTGCGGGCGGATCAGGAGGAAATAGAACACGACCACGATCGCGATCAGCGGCAAGAAAGTCGTGATGTCGCTGGCGGGCGAGCTGCCGGTGGCCTGGGCGTAAGCGGGACTGATGAACACGGATGCTTCCTCCTGGCGACGGTGGCCTCGATCCCGGCGCAGCGAACCCGCTTTCCGGAACGTTTCCGCCACGTTAACCGGCGCGCCCGCGCCGGGTTCAACGCGGCGAGATCACGGTGCGTTGCGCTGTCCGCGACGCGCCATCGCGTTAGTCTACCATGCGACCCCGCTGCGCCCTGAACGCTTCCACATAGCCCGGCAGGACACCGCCGGCGATGGCCTGGCGCAGCTCCGCGAGCAGCGTCAGGTAGTAGTGCAGGTTGTGGATGGTGTTGAGCCGGGCGCCGAGGATCTCGTTGGCGCGCTGCAGATGGTGCAGGTAGGCGCGGCTGAAGTTGCGGCAGGTGTAGCAGGCGCACCCGGGGTCGAGCGGGGCGGTGTCGGCGCGGTGGCGGGCGTTGCGGATCTTGACATCGCCGTAACGCGTGAACAACCAGCCGTTGCGGGCGTTGCGCGTCGGCAGCACGCAGTCGAACATGTCGATACCGTTGGCGACCGCCTCGACGATGTCCTCGGGTGTGCCCACGCCCATGAGGTAGCGCGGCGCCTCGGCGGGCAGACGCGGTGCGACATAGGCTTCCACGCGCCGCATCTCCTCCTTCGGCTCGCCCACCGACAAGCCGCCGATGGCGTAGCCGTCGAAGCCGATCTCGCGCAGGGCGCCGAGCGAGGCGTCGCGCAGATCCTCGAACACGCCTCCCTGCACGATGCCGAACAGCGCGTTGTCGTTGCCCCCGTGCGCCGCCTTCGACCGCTTGGCCCAGTGCAACGAGAGCTCCATCGATCGCGCGGTTTCGTCGCGCGATGCCGGATACGGCGTGCACTCGTCGAAGACCATCACCACGTCGGCGCCGAACGCGCGCTGGATCTGCATCGATAATTCCGGGGTGAGGTGCATCCGGTCGCCGTCGACCGGCGAGGCGAAGGTGACGCCTTCTTCCTGGACCTTGCGCAGCGGGCCCAGGCTGAAGACCTGGAAGCCCCCCGAGTCGGTGAGGATCGGGTGCGGCCAGCCCGCGAACCGGTGCAGGCCGCCGTGCGCAGCGATGACCTCGGCGCCGGGCCGCAGCCACAGGTGAAAGGTATTGCCGAGGATGATCTGCGCGCCGAGCGCCTCGAGCTCGTTGGGTGCCATCGCCTTGACCGTGCCGTAGGTGCCCACCGGCATGAAGACGGGCGTGTCCACGCTGCCGTGCGCGAGCGCGAGCCTTCCGCGGCGCGCCTCGCCGCAGCGCGCGATGACCTCGAATTGCATCGGTCGATTGTAGCAGCGGCGCTCGCACGCGGCCGCGGCCTCCTTGCACCCTCGCCATGGAAACCCGCGTTGCGCGTCGGCGGCAGCGTCGACTCGCCGCGCGCAAGGGCCGACAACTCAACGCGAAGTTTTCAAGGACGATGGCGGAGGCCCCTCGCTGCGGGCTCGCGCCGCTGGATCTTGCTCGAGCAGCATCGCGTCGCCGTAGCTGAAGAAGCGATAGCGCTCGGCGATCGCATGCGCGTACGCCGCGCGGATCGGCGCGTAGCCGGCGAAGGCCGAAACGAGCATCAGCAGCGTGGAGCGCGGCAAGTGGAAGTTGGTAAGCAGGCGATCGACGACGCGGAAGCGAAAGCCGGGCGTGATGAAGAGTGTGGTCTCCGCCGCGCCGGCACGCACGCCATCCGCTGTGGCCGCCGATTCGAGCGCCCGCAGCGAGGTGGTCCCGACGGCGACCACGGCGCGTCCCGCGGCGCGCGCGGCCGCGACCGCGGCGGCGGTGCCTTCCGGGATCTCGAAGCGCTCGCTGTGCATGCGATGTTGGCTGAGGTCCTCGACCTCGACCGGCTGGAAGGTGCCGGCGCCGACGTGCAGGGTGAGCGATGCGACCGCGACGCGGCGCGAGCGCAAGTGCTCGAGCATGCTCGCATCGAAGTGCAAGCCCGCCGTCGGCGCGGCGACCGCGCCCGGGTGCCGTGCATAGACCGTCTGATAGCGCTCGCTATCGGCCGTGTCCGGGGCGCGGGTGATGTAGGCAGGCAGCGGCACTTCGCCATGCCGCTCGAAATAGGCGTCGAGCGGGAGCTCGGCAGCGAACCGCAGTCGGAAGAGGCGACCGTCGCGCTCCTGCACCACCGCGCTCGCGCCTCCGTCGATCAGCACGCGGCCACCGACCTTGGGCGGATGGCTCGCCTTGAGCTGCATCCACGCTTCGTCGGGCGCCACGATGCGCTCGAGCAACAGTTCGACTTTGCCGCCGGTCTCTCTGCGACCGTGCAGCCGCGACCGGATCACCCGCGTGTCGTTGAGGACGAGCAGCTCGCCCGGTGCGAGCAGCTCCGGCAGGTCGGCGAACGCGCGATCGGTGATCGTCGTTCCCTCGAGGTGCAGCAGGCGACTGTCGGTACGCCGCGCAGCGGGTGTCTGCGCGATCAGCTCCGCCGGTAGATCGTAGTCGAAATCGGACAGCCGGTAACAGGAGCGATCGGACATGAGGAGGATGTCGCGACGACGCTGGCCGACGTTTGTCGCGTGCCGCTGTTTGCGTGATAATGCCGGCTCCACCTCGCGCGAGCAACGTCCGGTCCGTCCCTCACGTCTCGTGCCCCTCCAGCCGGGATGGCGGAATTGGTAGACGCGCTGGACTCAAAATCCAGTTCTGGCGACAGAGTGAGGGTTCGAGTCCCTCTCCCGGCACTAGCAGCCTACGCATTGCCGCGCACCACCCGCCACATCGCAACCCAATGGCCTAGGCGCCTGCCTGCGCTTACCCCCAAGTGTGTTATAGTGTGCACCCTTTACATGCACAGCACCGGAGGGGTAATCATGGGGGTAACAAAAACCCGAAAGGGGGTAACTAAAGATCGGCAACCGCACCCGCAATTGCGCGGCGGGACGGACCGCCTGACGGACGCCGCCTGCCGCGCCGCCCAACCGCCCGACGCGGGCGTGCGCAAGCTGGCCGACGGTAAGGGGCTGGCGCTGGTGCTGATGGCCGACGGCGGGCGGTATTGGCGCATGAAGTACCGCCATGGCGGCAAGGAACGGTCGATCTCTTTCGGCCCGTACCCGGACGTGAAGCTGGCGGAAGCCCGCAAGCGCCGCGACGACGCGCGCGAATGGCTGCGCGCGGGGCGCGATCCCATTATCGAGCGCCGGGTCGCTATCGCTACGGGCAGCGTGCAACAGGCCACCACGTTCGCCGCCGTGGCGAACGAATGGCTGGCCCGCCAGCGGTACGCCGAGCAGCACGCCGGAGCGCAGCGTCAGCGCCTGGACGACTATCTGTTGCCGGTGCTGGGGGCGCTGCCCGTAGCGGAGATAACGACGCCGGTGGTGCTGGAAGCCCTGCGCCGAGTGGAGCGCAAGGGCGCGCTGGAAACCGCCGCCAAGACGCGGCAGATGGCGGGGCAGATATTCCGCTACGCAATTCAGACCGGCCGAGCGACGACGAATCCCGCCGCCGATTTGCGAGGCGCTATAAAGCCGCCGCAGAAGGAAAGCCGAGCCACCATCCCGTTGAAGGAGATGCCCGCGTTGTTCAAAGCGTTGGTCAAGGTACCGTCGGAGGCAGTTACCAAGCTGGCGTTCTATTGGGTAGTGCTTACCGCCTGTCGTACCGGCGAAATGCGCGGTGCCACATGGAGCGAGATTGACGGCGGCGACGTGTGGCGCATCCCCGCCGAGCGCATGAAGATGCGCGAGCCGCATGTCGTGCCGCTCTCGCGGCAGGCGCAGGCGGTGCTGCGCCAAGCGCGCGCCTTGCGCACCAGTGACGCGGCGGACGCTTTGCTCTTCCCCGGCTTTACCCGGCACGGTGCTCTGTCGGAAAACGCCTTGCTCGCGCTCCTGGCGCGTGCCGGGTATTACGGGCGGCAGACCGGGCACGGCTTTCGCGCCAGCTTCTCGACGTGGGCACATGAAAAGCACGAGGCTAACCCGGACGTGATCGAAGCCTGCTTAGCCCACCAGAAGCCCGGTGTGCGCGGCATCTACAATCGGGCAGGGTACGTCTCCCAGCGGTTGAAGCTGTTGCAGGCATGGGCAGATGCCTGCACGAAGTGGGGAATGAAGATATGACAACTCGTGCTCAACGTATCGCGGCTCTCCGCGCTCGGTTCGTCGCGCTCGGCCTGGAGGAACTGTGGGAGGAGGTCAGGCCCGAAATACCACACATCCACGGCGGCGATAAGCGCGGCAGGCAGCAGAGCGACGAATCCGCGGAACGCTCGTGGCGAGTGCAGTTGGAAGTGTACGAAGAGGTCGAGAAGAACGGCCACAAGTCCGATTCGTGGATCGCTCAGGAAGTTGCAGAACGTCATCCCGGCGTCAACTGGCGGAAGCTGTTGCAGGTCGTCCATCTGTGCCGCAGTACGCTGCGGATACAGAAGCTCGCATCGAAATAGAAAAGCCCCGGCGCTATTGGCCGGGGCCGAAGGTCGACTCAGAACGTCTGACGACTAAACCGTCGTCTGTCTCCGAAAGCGTCGAGTAGCTCCCCTAGAAACCATAGTTCATGCATCGAGTGGATCTTTAGGGGTGGTGCGTCCGTCGCTGTAGCGAACTCGATGTATTGCGTCTGTCCGTCTTGGTCTTTCACTTCCGTAACGGTGCCGAACTCGCATTCGACGATTTCGCGTCTCACCATTTCCGCTATTTCCATGGTCAATTCCTTTCCGGGCGAAATTGCCCGTCCAGAATACTGAACCACAAGCGCTGATTAGTTGTGCGCGCAGCTATAGCTGCGTGCGTGCAAGCCCCGCCTGTGTGGATATTTAATGTATGCCCCGTTGCGCTTTGCTGCGCACGCTTAAACGGAGGCATACATGGCCCGCACCACCGCAGCACCTACCCTGCCGCAGACCCGACGTGCCGCCGCGCGGCTGGCCCGTACCAGCAGCGCCGCGCCCATTGGCAGGCGCGTGTATCGAACCGAGTTGCGCGCCGCGCTCGGTTTCAGCGCGACTTGGTTTTTAGTCCTGCAAGGCAAGGGCGTCATCCCGAAGGGGCATCGAGACCGCGACGGTGGACGCGAATGGTTCACCGAAGCGGAAGCGAAAAAGATCGTCGACCAGATCAACAAGCACGGAACGCGAGTTCCGGAGGAGGTCGCATGACACCCAAGGACGAAGCCGCGCTGCTGAAGCGGTTGTCGCTCGTGGAATGGAATCGTCCTTTCCACTTTAGCGTACTGCTCAACAATTGGCCGCGACCAATCCGTTGCGCGACACCTTGGCACGCTTTCGCGCAGGGATGGACAAGCGGACCGTTGCTTTCCGGTTTTCAGTGGTGCCCGCGTGTGTACGAAGTAGCTCGAATGGGTGAAGGCCCAGAGCGGAGTTTTCTAGGTGTGACCGCCGTTGTCGCTGAAATAACCATACCGGGAATATCAAGCGATGACATCGGTATGAAGACGCTGCTGTCAGTCGGTAACGAAGGTATCAATTGCCTTGTAAACGAACTGCGACCCACCGTCTATCGCGTGTTCATGCCGCTGGCCGAACCGCGACTACGCTGTCCCGTATCCGCGCGATGCCTTAGTTATCTCTGGTCTCCGATCGATTTGCAAATAAAGATGTGGGACGAACTGTGGGATCCAGCAAGCCACATTTGGTTTAGCTCGTCACGCGACATTGCGGCAATGACCCAAGACGTGGATACGACGGTAGTGCAATGACGACATCCAAAAAACCAGTCAGCACCACCGGGGGCTTCCCGGTCAAGGGCGCACCACCAGCGCGTCCTCGCCGTAACGGTGCAGGCGCTCCAGAGGACGTGGAGGACTTCATCGCCGCGGTGTTCGCACGCGCGTCCGGCGAAATATGGATAGCGAGCATTCCGGGTGATCCCGACAAGTGCCGCAATTGGAACGGCATGGCCTATGACTCGGGACGCAAGCTCGCGGGCAACCTGTACTACGCTATCAGCGAACTGAAAGCGGGTGCGACGAAGCGAGTCGAGAAGAACTGGCACGCGCTGCGCGTGGTTCTGCTGGATGACATAGGCGGCAAAGTGGACGCGAAAAAGATTCCACTTCGACCGACCTTCCGCATCGAGACGTCGCCGGGGAATGAGCAATGGGGGTTTGTGCTCGATCCACCGGAAACCAACAAGACCAAGGCTCAACGTCTGCTCGAAGCGGTGAAAGTCTACGGTGCTACCGACAAGGGCGGGATGAACCTTGTGCGTTACGCGCGGCTGCCCGGTGGCGTGAACGGGAAGGCGAAATACGGCGCGCCGTTTCCGGTGCGGTTCAAGGAATTCGCGCCGGACAAGACGTATTCCTCTGACGAAATTGCGGCTGCCTTCGGCATCGAGCTCACAGGCGCGCGGGGTCGCCCAGCAAACGACATGCCGCCGTTGCCTCCATCCGACGACACGATGCTGCCCATTCTGATGAAGGCTGAATTGCTGAAGCCAGACGCCGTAACCAACGACCGCGGCTACCTGCCTATCTGCTGTCCATGGGCAGCCGAGCACAGCGATGACAAGACAGAGGCCGGGTACCGTCCTGGCGGAGTGTTCAAGTGCTTCCACGACCACTGTGCGCTGCGCACGTTCGACGACCTGTACGACTGGCTGTGCAACGAAAAGGGCCTGAGCGAAGAGCTAGAGCACGCCGTTCTCAGCATGCCGGGGCCACGGGGCGGGCTGTTGCGCGCTCTGCGCCGCTACGTATACGCGCGGGACGTGGACCGGTTTGTCGATCTCGACATGGCCAGCGCCGTCACGGTGGAAGCATTCGACCGTTTCGAAGCCGCCAATATGCGCGGCTACAAGCCTAGCAAACACCTGTTAGAGCACTCAGCGCTTCGCCGGGTGCTGCCTATGGTGTACCTGCCCGGTAAGGCGCCGCTGCTCGAACTGAACGAGACGGGCCGCGCGGTGCCAGCCGTAAACCTATGGCGGACCGGCCCGGTGCCACCGGCGGACGCCGCTGCTGACGCGACCAAGCTACAGGCGTGGCTCCAACATCTGGAATGGCTGTTTCCCTCTGAGGACGAGCGAGCCATCGCGCTCAACTTCATCACCCATCTGGTGCAGCGACGCGGCAAGAAGATCAACTGGATGCTGGTCGCTCTAGCGCGGGAGGAAGGCACCGGCCGCGATACGCTGCTGAAACCGATACGCGACATTCTCGGCATTCGGAACGTCGCTTCCATTGATGCTGAGATGCTCTTTTCACAGTTCAATGATTGGGAACTAACCGAGCTGGTTTGCTTTAGCGAAGCCGATACGACCGAGCATAGCCGCTGGGCTATTTACCGAGCGTTGAAGTCGCGCGTAACCACCCCGCCTGATACCACACGTGTCAACCGCAAGAACATCGCGGCGGTCGAACAGCTCAAGACGGCTAACTACATCATGTTCACTAACGACCCCGCCGCCGTCGCATTCGACAAGGGTAGTCGACGTGTGTGCGTGGTGGAATCGCCGTACGACCTGAAGACGGTACGGGAATATGCAGCGACCGGAGTATTCAAGCGACTGCATGCGCTGTACGCCGATATTCAGTGGCTCGGCCTGCTGCACGCGACGGTGGTGGGTCGCTTGTCCGCGTACATGCGCCGCGTTCCGTTTCGCTGCTCCATCACACGCGAAGCGAGCGTTGCCGCAAGCGCATGGGTGGAAGAAGGCGTACCCACCCCGGCCAGCGACAGCAGCTTCGACCTCGTGCAGCAAGAGGCGTACAAGACCGCAACGATTGTCATCCTATCGCGCGACTTGCTGCGGTTTGCCGTGAACCCGCGTCCCGACGTCGAACAGGATTTGCGCAGCCAATTGGTGCGCGGCATTGCCAAGTTCTTCGACGCGCAGTTCTTGGACCACACCGTGGCCCCTGTTGCGGCTACGCACCCCGGCGCGATTACGTGGAACGCCAGCGCGGTGAACTCGACAGGGAACACGGCTGCTCAGATCCTGGCCGACCTGTTGAGCATGGTCGGGAAACTCGTAACGGACAACGCGCCGTTCCAATCGCCGTTCTGGATTATGAAGCCCAGCACCGCGATAACGCTGGCGGGGAAGTACAACACCGCCGGCGACCTAGCGTTCCCCGACATACGGGTGAACGGCGGCACGCTGCTCGGCATCCCGGTGCTTACTACCGCCAACAGCCCCGCGCAAATCACGCTGCTCGATGCAAGCGAGATGCTGCTCAGCGACGACGGGCAGGCGGAAATCAGTACGACGGACAAGGCTGCGCTGCAGATGGCAGACAACCCCAGCACCGGCGCGCAGTCGATGACCAGCTTGTGGCAGGAGAATCTCTGGGCCATCAAGGCGGTGAGGGAAATCGCATGGCAACCTGCCCACTTTGCGGGCAGCGCAGCCAACAGCCCCATCGACTTCGTGCCCAAGTGCGTGACGTACATGACGGTGAACTACTAGGCCCGACCATGACGCACGAAGAATTCATCGAGCGCATCGCGGCACACACACGCAAGTTCGTCCAGGCGGCGATTGCGCCGCTGGCGCAACGCATCGCGGAACTCGAAGTGCTACTGCCCCCACGCGGCGAAGGTATGACCGTCGACGAGTTGGAACAACGGCATTTCGAGAAGACGGGTGAGCGCATTCGCCCCCACACCGCCGCGCCAAAGCCGCGCATCCACCCCAAATGAAACTGTTCAAGAAGAAGCCGCAACCGCAACCGCAGGCGCCCCAGCCTACGCGCCTGCAAGTGCTGCAAGCGAAGTACCGGCAGGGCATCGACCTGAGCGCCCCCGGCGGGGGAAGCATGACCCGCGCCGAGTTTGTCGAAATGCTGCGGCTGCTGCGACAACAATGAGCAAGCGCATGACAATCGAGCAGCGCGTTGCGAATCTAGAAACGGCGATAAGCCGCTTCTATATGTCGTACGACGTGTCGCCTAACAACCCGGTGGCCCAACGCTTGCGCGCGGTGGAGCGCGAACTGGCGGAGTTGAAGCGTGCCGCTGCGCCACCTGTGAGTGGAACAAGAACGGCCCCCGTTGCCGAACCGGAGCGCGAAGCGGCATGAACAACGTAACTGCTCTGCCGGTGCTGGCGCTGCACCACGCCACCGAAATAGAAGACGACGGCAAAACGCTGATGGTGACGCTGGACATCGCTGGCGGCAGGACGGCGATATTGTCCCTGCCGATGGAAGAGGTGATGAAGCGCGCGGTCGTGTTTGATCGCGACGGCAGGGCTGTATCGAAACTGAGTGGTTGAGACGTGGGGTTGTTCCGCGTGTAGTGCCCTTGTCGCAGCACATCCGTCGTTGCACGCACCAACGATAGGGATGCTCGCAAGGTTGTGCAGTGGTCACCGGCTGCTGCACTGTTGGCACCCCCGGCGGTTGGCCTGCCTCCTATACCAGCCCCAGCCGCCGGGGCGGGCCGCAGGCCACACCAATCAAGCTGCTTTAGCGCCGTTGCAGGCTACCCCGGTAGCCCCGCCCGCCACTGGCGACGCCTTGAGCCCGCCTACGACCCCGGCGCGCGCCCTAAACAGGGCTACTGGGGGCGTACCTACCCCGTACTAGAGAAGCGCGGCATGATGCAAGAACTCCTCGACAACTATGCGGCAACCCTGCTGCACTTTCTCGATGTCTTCTTTTCGTGCAAGGTAATAACGCCCGTGCGCAGACAAATGACCGATGTCGCGAAGCTTTGGCAGGGACGTCTTTGCATTGCGAGAGAGAGTTAATGCGGGTTCCGCAAGAGCTTTGGCGACCAGTTCGGTCAACTGTAAATAATTGCCATCGGCGCCTTTGATCTTATCGGCGATGGCCTTGTGTTCATACGCTTCGATTATTGCTGCTTCAACGAGGCGGCGCATCATCACGGCGCATGCGTCGTACCATCCCGCCGAATAGCACCCATTCATTTGATGCCCAACCGTCGTTAGATAGCTGCGCCTGGTCTGTGAAAGCAAAGCCATTGGGAATAAGCTTTGATCATTAACTGGCGCCCCACCAGTGCCTGTCGTTTTCCAAGTCGTTCGAAGCGCGTAGATCAACTCTCGAAGCGCGGCTAGTCGAGCATCGGGCGCAACCGTTGGGGAGAAGACGGCCTCGACCAGCTCGGCCAGTGCAGTTGTGTCACCTACTGTTTGCGCGGATAAATCGCGAAAGGTATTCGTCGCATCAGCGCGTAGCTCTGCGAGTTTGTTGCCATAGAAGTTGTCGCCAGCGAGGTTCTTCTTGTGCTTCCGGCCCCTTCGTGCGACTGCGAGCCCTTGTTGTGCGAGCGACTCCAATCTAGCCGCAGGCGAATCACCGTCCCCGGCACGTCCGCGTGGCGAAGCCATCTTCCTACCAATTGGAATATGCGAATGTCTGTTTCTTACCTGATGTCTTGAGCCGCTGCCGCCGAAGTTTCTTGCGCTGGCAGAGCTTCTGCAGCGGCCCACTGAGCGAGGTTAGCGGAATGTGGTGGCCTCGGTTCTCTAACTCTGCCTTGACGTGTGCGATCGTCTTGGGTTTCTTAAAGAACCCCTCGTCGATCATTTCGTCAACGTATGCTTGTGGGCCGCCTCTTCGGGCGCGCTTCGATGCTGCCGCTGTTGTCGAGCCTTTCTTTGGGCGGCTCACGGCACGAGGCGTCGTCGGGGGCGTGGCGCCACCGAGTAGATCCTCGAGAATTTTCTGAAATGCAATACGCTTAAGTTCTGGGTCCTTGACTCCGGCAACAGCCTTCTCCGCGTGTGCGACCAACGCTGAATAATCCTCTCGTTGCGGCATCTTTCCCCCTTGATGTGCTTGACGCTGCAAGCCATGATAGCGGATACGCTTGGCAGCACACCGTTATGCGCGCCGTTGTGGGGGTAACGCCGGGGGTAACTTGCAAGTTGGACACCAAAAGCCCCTATGGTGTGTGGTTGCCTCTCCCGCACCAGCGATGCCTGGCCGCCCGTCCGACGATGCGGACCCGGCGCTCAGCGATGCTTGAAGTATTGCACTTCGCGCTCGTGTCGCTTCGCGGCGTCGAGCGTCTTGAACGTACCGAGATTCCGCCGGCGTCCCGTCCTCGGATCTTTCTTCACCGAGAACAGCCGATATTCGCCTGACCTGAGCTTCCTGATCATGCGTGGACCCTCCTGTCGACGCGTCCTCGGTGCGGCCCCGCCGGCCGCGCCGCGATGGCTCCGCTCGCCGCTTTTGCGGGACAATAGCGGATCGACAGCGCCGCAGCGCACGGGAGCGCGCACCCGCAAGGGCAATGTGTCACGCGCGAGCGCGCTACCGAGGAGGTCAGCATGATAGCCGATGGAGAACGTGGCGGGGCGCAACGCCTCGACGAGGTGTTGAAGCTCGTGCGCGCGAGGCTCGCGCCCGCGCAGTGCGCTGCGGTCGAAGAGTTCATCCTGCGTTATTTTCAGGACGTCGACGCCGAGGACCTTGCCGAGCGGGCGCCGGCCGATCTCTACGGCGCCGCGCTGTCGCACTGGAACTTCGCCCGCAAGCGCGAGCACGGCCGCGTGCGAGTGCGCGTGTTCAATCCGACGCTCGAGGAGCACGGCTGGCAATCGACGCACACGATCGTCGAGATCGTCAACGACGACATGCCGTTCCTGGTCGATTCGGTGACGATGGAGGTCAACCGGCACGGATTGATGCTGCACCTCATCATCCATCCGATCGTCGCCGTCGAGCGCGGGGCCGACGGCACGCTCGGCCGCCTCGCGCCCGCGGATGCCGCGAATGCACGGCGCGAGTCCTTCATCCATGTCGAAGTCGACCGTATCACCGACGGTGCGGAGCTCGAGTCGCTCGCCGCCGACATCACCGCGGTGCTCGACGACGTGCGGGCGGCGGTCGACGACTGGAAGCCGATGCGCGATCGCGTCCTGGTGGTTGTCGCCGAGGTCGAGCGCCAGGCGCCGCCGTTGCCCGCCGACGAGCTCGCCGAAGGCAAGGACTTCCTGCGCTGGCTCGCCGACAACCACTTCACGTTCCTGGGCTACCGCTGCCACGAGCTGGCGCGGGTCAACGGCGAGGACGTACTGCGGGTCGTTCCCGGAACGAGCCTCGGCATCCTGCGCGAAGCGCCGAGCCGGGAAGTCGCGGCGAGCTTCTCCGCGTTGCCACCGGAAGTGCGCGCCTACGCGCGGCGGCCGGAGCTGCTCGTCGTCACCAAGGCGACTTCGCGCTCGACCGTGCATCGGCCGGGATACCTCGACTACGTCGGCGTGAAGCGCTTCAACGCCAAAGGCGAAGTGGCGGGCGAGGACCGCTTTCTCGGGCTGTTCACCTCGACCGCCTACAGCGCCAATCCCGCCGACATTCCGCTGTTGCGCCGGAAGATCGCCAACGTCATCAAGCAGGCGGACCAGCCGCCCGGCGGGCACGCCTCCAAGGCGCTCGCGAACATCCTCGAGAATTATCCGCGCGACGAGCTGTTTCAGACCAGCGAGGAGAACCTGCTGCGCACCTCGAAGGCGATTCTGCATCTGGAGGATCGCCAGCGGCTGCGGCTGTTCGTTCGCCGTGATGCGTTCGAGCGCTTCCTGTCCTGCCTGATCTACGCGCCGCGCGAGAACTATACGACCGAGCTGCGGCAGAAATGGCAGGCGATCCTCACTCAGGCGTTCGGTGGCAGCAGCTCGGAGTTCAACGTGCATCTTTCCGAATCGGCGCTCGCCCGGGTGATGATCACCGTGCGCACCACACCCGGGCGCATTCCCGCCTACGACGTGCGTGCGCTGGAGGCGCGGCTTCTCGACGCCTCACGGCGCTGGGAGGACGATCTCAAGGATGCGCTCATCGACGCACTGGGAGAGGCGCGCGGCAACGAGCGCTTCCGGCAATTCGGCGCGGCGTTCCCGGCCGGCTATCGCGAAGAGTTCGAGGCGCGCGCCGCCGTGCCCGACATCGAGACGATGGCGCGGCTCACCGAGGCCGAGCCGCTCGGCATGTCGCTCTATCGTCCGCTGGAGGCGGCGCCCGGCACGCTGCGCTTCAAGCTCTTTCACCGCGGCAGACCGGTGACGCTGTCCGACAGCCTGCCGATGCTGGAGAACATGGGTCTCAAGGTGCTCGATGAGCGTCCGTACCGCGTCACCCCCGACGCGGCGCCGCCGGTATGGATACACGATCTCGGGTTGCTCGCGCCGCCGGCGCAGGCCGAGATCGAGGTCGACGCGCTGCACGCGGTGTTCGCCGATGCGTTCGGCCGGGTGTTCCGCGGCGAGATCGAGAGCGATGACTTCAACCGGCTGGTGGTCGCGGCACGGCTGCCGGCGGAGGAGATCGTCATCCTGCGCGCGTACGCCAAGTATCTGCGCCAGATCGGCTTTGCGCTGTCGCAGGCGTTCATCGAGGCCACGCTCGCGGCGCACGCGGACATCGCGCGGGAGCTCATCGCGCTGTTCAAGCTGCGCTTCGATCCTGCCGAGGGTCCGGCGGTTGGCGTGCGCACCGCGGAGCAGGTGCGCGCCATCGAAGCCGCGCTCGAAGCGGTCGAGAATCTGTCCGAGGATCGCGTGCTGCGCCAGTATCTCGCGCTCATCCAGGCCACGACGCGGACAAACTTCTGGCGTTGCGACGCTGCGGGTCGGCGCCGGTCGTTCCTGTCGTTCAAGTTCGACCCCTGGAAAGTGCCGGGACTGCCCGAGCCCAAGCCGAAGTTCGAGATCTTCGTCTACTCGACGCGGTTCGAGGGCGCGCACCTGCGCGGCGGCAAGGTCGCGCGCGGGGGCTTGCGCTGGTCCGACCGGCCGGAAGACTTCCGAACCGAAGTGCTGGGACTGGCCAAGGCGCAGATGGTCAAGAACGCCGTCATCGTCCCGGTCGGCTCCAAGGGCGGGTTCGTGCTCAAGCGTGCGCCGTCGCCGGCCGATCGCGAGGCCTATTTGAAGGAGGGCGTTGCCTGCTACCAGGACTATCTGCGGGGTCTGCTCGATCTCACCGACAACCGCGTGGGCGAGCAGATCGTGCCGCCGCCGGAGGTGAAGCGCCACGACGCCGACGATCCGTATCTGGTGGTCGCCGCGGACAAGGGAACGGCGACCTTCTCCGACTACGCCAACGCGATCAGCAAGGAGTACGGCTTCTGGCTGGGCGACGCCTTCGCCTCGGGCGGCTCGGCCGGCTACGATCACAAGGCGATGGGGATCACCGCCCGCGGCGCATGGGAATCGGTCAAGCGCCATTTCCGCGAGATGGGCATCGACGCGCAGACGACCGACTTCACCGTCGTCGGCATCGGCGACATGTCGGGCGACGTGTTCGGCAACGGGATGCTGCTCTCGCGCCACATCAAGCTCGTCGCGGCGTTCGATCATCGCCACGTTTTCCTGGACCCGAATCCCGACCCCGAGCAGACCTTCGCCGAGCGCGAGCGCCTGTTCAAGCTCCCGCGCTCGTCGTGGGCGGACTATGACGCGAAGCTGATCTCGAAAGGCGGCGGCGTGCATCCGCGCAGTGCCAAGTCGATCGCCATCACGCCGGAGGTGAAGCAGGCGCTCGCGATCGGCGCCGACGCGATGTCGCCCACCGAGCTCGTCAACGCCATTCTCAAGGCGCCGGTCGATCTCATCTACAACGGCGGCATCGGTACCTACGTCAAGGCGACGGGCGAGACCCACGCCCAGGTCGGCGATCGCGCCAACGACGCGCTGCGTGTGAACGGTCGCGAGCTCCGCTGCAAGGTCTTCGTGGAAGGAGGGAACCTCGGCTGCACCCAGCTCGGACGGGTCGAGTTCGCGCTCGCCGGCGGGCGCATCAACACCGACGCCATCGACAATTCGGCGGGTGTGGACACCTCCGACCACGAGGTCAACATCAAGATCCTGCTGGCGCTCACGATCGCCGAGGGCGAGCTCACCGAGAAGCAGCGCAACGCCCTGCTCGCCGAGATGACCGACGAGGTTGCGGCGCTGGTGCTGCGCGACAACACCTTCCAGACGCAGTCGCTGTCGGTGAACGGACGGATCGCCCCACAACTGCTCGACGCACATCAGCGGTTCATCCAGTTCCTGGAGAAGACCGGTCGGCTCAACCGCGCGCTCGAATTCCTCCCCGGGGAAGAGGAGATCGCCGAGCGTCGGGCGAAGGGTCTCGGGCTCACCAGCCCCGAGCGCGCGGTGTTGCTCGCCTACGGCAAGATCTGGCTCTACGACGAGCTGCTCGCCTCTCCCTTGCCCGACGATCCGTGGGTGGCCACGGCGTTCGCGCGCTACTTCCCCAAGGCGCTGCGCGAGCGCTATGCAGCCTACATGCCGCGCCATCCGCTGAAGCGCGAGATCATCGCCACCTATGTCACCAACAGCATGGTCAACCGCGTCGGCAGCACCTTTGTGCACCGCCTGCTCGAGACGGCCGGCGCGAAGCCCGACGAAATCGTGCGCGCGTACCTGCTCACCCGCGAGGTCTTCGGGTTCGTCGATCTATGGACGGCGATCGAGTCGCTGGGCGCGCGCGTCGACGATGCAGTGGCCTCGGCGATGCTGCTCGATACCGGACGGCTGATCGAGCGCGGGGCGACATGGTTCCTGCGCTCGCGCCGGCTCGGCGAGGACATGGCGGCTACTATCGCGCATTTCGGGGCGCAGGTTCGCGGCCTGGCCTCACGCCTGCCGCAGCTCCTCGACGCCGGCGAGCGCGCGCGCGCAGATGCGGCGGTCGCCGGCTACGTAAGCAAGGGTGTACCCGTCGAGCTGGCGAGGCGCGTGGTCGCCTTCGACGCGCTCTATGCGGCGCTCGACATCGTCGAGGTGGCGGGTGCCGCGAAGAGGTCCGTGGAGACGGTCGGCGAGCTCTATTTCGCGCTGTCGACGCGTCTGTCGGTACCGTGGCTGCGCGAGAAGATCGCCACGCTGCCCGGAGACGCGCACTGGCAGACGCTCGCCAAGGGAGCGATGCAGGACGATCTGTCGAGCTTGCAGCGGACGATCGCCGCGGAGGTTCTCGCCGACGGCGGCGATGCAGCGAGCTCGGGCAAGCTCATTGCAGCTTGGGAAGGTCGCAATCGGCGCAGTATCGATCGTGCAGCGCAACTCATCGGCGAGCTGCGCGCCGCCGCCACCGTCGATACGGCGATGCTGTCGGTCGCTTTGCGGGAGCTGCGCAACGTTGCGTAGCGGTGCGGCTCGCGGCGCTACACACGCGCCAGCGCGAGGATGCCCACCGCAACCGAGACCGCCGCGACGGCGTACGAGATGTACTGCAGGCCCGTACTGCGCGTCAGAATCGTGATCGCCGCCAGCGCGATCGCGACCTGGATCAGGGTCATCGCCTGCGCCCAGCGGTAATGCACGCGCAGCGAAGCCTCGCTCCTTTCTTCGGCCTCTTTCGTCTGTTGTTCGAGCTTCTTGGCCTCGGGCACGATCTCGTCCTTCTCCTTCTTGTAGCGCTCGGCCTCCTTCTGGTATCGCGCTTGTTGCTCGCCCGAGGTGAGCACCACCGCGACCTCCGCCAGGTTCTGCTTGCTGCTCTTGGCCTGATAGAAGTTCCATTGGTCCGACGCCTCGGTCCTCCGGATCGCCGCCTCGTTCTTGGATATCAGCGCCTCGTTCTGCGTTTCCCCGGCCATGTAGCCGAACAGCGCGCCGAGCGTGGCAAAGATCGCGGTCATCACCGCGACGCGGCTGGCGAACGGATCGTGCTGCGCGCGATGCTCGGCCTCGTGGTCGTGCGGCCCGTGCACGTGAAAATGTCCCGCGGACATGCGAAGGCTCCCTTGGGTGAGGATGCGGCGAATATGGGGGCAGGCCGGCGCCGGGTCAACCGGACAGCCGCTCGTAGGTCACGAAAGCGTAGGCAAGGGCGTCCGGCGCGTCCAGCGCGCGGTGCGCCGTGCGCGAGGTCTCGCGCCAGAGCGCGCGATCGAATTCGGGGAACCGCGCATCGCCCGCGAAGTCGCGGTCGATCTCGGTGAGGTAGAGCAAATGCGCGCGCGGCAGCGCCTCGCGGTAGAGCGCCTCGCCACCGATCACGAATACGGGCTCGGGTCGTGTCGCACGGGCGAGCGCGTCGTCGAGCGAGCGAGCGAATTCGACGCCGGGCGCCGACCTGCCGGGTGCGCGCGTGACCACGATGTTCTGACGTCCGGGCAGCGGGCGGCCGATCGACTCCCAGGTGCGCCGACCCATGACGACGCTGTGTCCGGTGGTCAACGCGCGGAAGCGCTGCATGTCCTCCGGCAGTCGCCACGGCAGGCGATTGTCGACGCCGATCACGCCGTTCTTCGCGATCGCGGCGACGAGCGCGATCCGCGGCGGCGCGCGACGGCCCGGCGCCGCCCTTGGCGAGCCGGCGGGGGGTGGTGTATCGTGCACGCGTCTTTTTTCGTCGGGCTTGGGCATCGCTCGACCATAACGATTATAGCGGTCGCCCGCCAGCAGCCGTGTACTATCCGCGCTCATTTCTCAAGTTCATCCTGCTCGGGTTTCTTCTGGTCAGCTTGCCGCTGCTCTACGCGCTGGTCGAGTTGATCGTGAGCCTCGATCGCCTCGGCACCCAGAGTCAGCAGGCGGTGCTGCAGGCGGCGCAAGCGGGACGCGCGAGCCGGCAGCTCTACGAGCAGGCGACCACGCTGGAGCGCGTGGTGCGGCAGTACCTGATTCTCGACGACCCGCAGCTCGTCGAGGACTACGCACGTCTGCGGCAGGATTTTCGCCAGACCTCGCAGCAGCTCCAGCAGTTGCCGCTCGATCGCGCGCAGCTCGCGCAGCTCGACAAGCTAACCGACACCGAGAGCCGCCTGTACGCGCTGTTCAGGGGAGCGCAGCGCGCGCCGTCCGCGAGCGCGACGCTGGCGGAGGGCTACGCGCAATTGTCCGAGGGCGCGCAGGCGATGCTCACCGCCAGCAACCGCCTGACCGAGCGGGAGATCGAGCGGTTGCAGCAGACCGCCGCGGAGGGACGCAGGACCTGGGCCTATCTCGCGCTCGCCGCCGGGGCGATCGCCCTGGCGCTGGCGATCCTGTTCGCGGTGCTGATCGCCCGGCCGATCCGCCAGCTCGATCTCGCGATCCGCCAGATGGGCACCGCCGACTTCACGCACGCCATCGAAGTCAACGGCCCGCAGGACCTGCGCTATCTCGGGCAGCGGCTCGAATGGCTGCGCACCCGGCTGCACGAGCTCGAAGCGCAGCAGACCCGGTTCCTGCGCCACGTCTCGCATGAGCTCAAGACGCCGCTCACCGCGGTGCGTGAGGGCGCCGAGCTCCTGCGCGACCGCGTCGGCGGCGAGCTCTCGCCGCAGCAGCAGGAGATCGTGCGCATCGTGCGCGAGAACACGCTCTCGTTGCAAAGGCTGATCGAGGATCTGCTCAACTACCACCAGACGCGCAGCATCGAGCCGCAGACGCTGGGTCCGGTGCCGCTCGCCGACGTCATCCGGCGCGTGGTGCGCGAGCACAAGCTGGCGGCGCTCGCACGCATGATCACCTTCGAGGCCAAGGTCAAGCCGGCGGTGGTCGTCGGCGACGCCGACAAGATTCGCGCGATCGTCGACAACCTGCTGTCGAACGCAATCAAATATTCACCGCGCTCGGGGCTGGTCGCGATCGAGCTCGCCACCGAGGGGAGCGACGCCGTGCTCGAGGTCGTCGACCAGGGTCCCGGCGTCGACCCGGAGGATCGGCCGCACATCTTCGACTCGTTCTACCAGGGCAAGCCCGCCCCCGAGGGACGAATCAAGGGCTCCGGACTGGGCCTGGCGATCGCGCGCGAATACGTGCTGGCGCACGGCGGCCGGATCGAGCTCCTCGACCGCGCGGACGGCAAGCGCGGTGCGCGGTTCCGCGTGTGGTTGCCGCTCGCGGCGGCCGCGCCGGCAGCGGCGTCGACTGCGGCGCGCGTCACGCTGCAGGGGGAAGGTTGAGCGGCCAGCGCCGCATCGCCATCGGTCTCGCGATGGGTACGCTCGCCGCCTGCGCGGCCGCGCCGCCGCAAGCGCCCACGCCGGTTGCCCCGGCCACGGCGCCGGTCGCGGAGAAGCGAGAGCCCCTGCCGGTGACGCCGGTGCCGGTCCCGCAGGTCGTCATCGTACAGACGCCCGCGCCGGCGCCGCCGCAGGTGACTGCGCAACCCCCGCCGCAACCACCTGCGCCGGCGCCGCTCAACGACGAGGAGCAGCAAGCGCTCGCGCTGCTCGCGGACCTGCAGCGCTACGCGATCGACCCGAGCGCGGATCTCAAGCGCGAGCTCGCCGCGGCGAATGCGACCTTCTCGCGCACCCGCAGCGACGCGAGCCGCATTCGCATGGCGATGCTGCTGACACTGCCTGCGGCGGGACCTCCCGATGACACGCGTGCGCTGGCGCTGCTCGAGCCGATCGTCGACAGGAGCGGCAACAGCTCGGTGCTCAGGCAGGTCGCGGCGCTGCTCTACGCGCAGATCGGCGAACGCGCGCGCAGTGTGCGCGAGCAGCAGAAACGCACCGCCGCCGCCCAGGAGAAACTCGACGCGCTGCGCGCGGTCGAACGAAGCTTGTTGCTCGAGCGCAGCCGCAACGCGGGCGGCGGCAGCGCCGGCGGCGGCGGGGGGACGGGGCGATGAGCTCACCGATGCCACACACGGCGGACATCCTTCTCGTCGACGACGATCCCGACCTGCTCAAGCTGATCAGCCTGCGGCTGACCTCGGCCGGCTACCGCGTGCGCACCGCCGACAGCGGCGAGAGCGCGCTCGCCTCGCTGGCGGTGGCCAGGCCGGCGGTGGTGATCACCGACATGCGCATGCCCGGCATCGACGGGTTGCAGTTGTTCGACGCGATCCACCGCCAGCATCCGGCGCTCCCCGTCATCATCCTCACGGCGCACGGAACGATCCCCGACGCGGTCACCGCCACGCAACGCGGCGCTTTCGGATTCCTGACCAAGCCTTTCGACAGCCAGGAGCTGCTGCACAAGGTCGCGGCCGCGGTGCGCCTCACCGGTGACGTCCCGGAGCCGAAGCAACAGGCGGGCGGCGAATGGCGCTCGGGCATCATCACCCGCAGCCCGCGCATGGAAGATCTGTTGCGGCAGGCGCGGCTGGTCGCCGATTCCGACGCGAGCGTGCTCATTTTCGGCGAATCCGGTACCGGCAAGGAGCTTCTGGCGCAAGCGATTCACCGGGCGAGCCGCCGTGCGTCGCGCCCGTTCATCGCTGTCAATTGCGGCGCGATCCCCGAGCCGCTGCTCGAGTCGGAATTGTTCGGGCACGCCCGCGGAGCGTTCAGCGGAGCGATCCAGGCGCACAAGGGACTGTTTCTCGCCGCCGACGGCGGCACGATCTTCCTAGACGAGATCGGCGACATGCCGCTCGCGTTGCAGGTGAAGCTCCTGCGCGTGCTGCAGGAAGACGAGGTGCGGCCGGTGGGTGCCACGCAGTCGGTGCCGGTCGACGTGCGTGTGATCTCGGCCACCCATCGCGATCTCGACGCGCAGCGCGCGGCCGGCCAGTTTCGCGAGGACCTCTACTACCGCTTGAACGTCGTCTCGCTCAAGCTGCCCTCGCTCGCCGAGCGGCGCGAAGACATTCCGCTGCTCGCGACGCATTTCCTGCGCAAGCTCGCCGATCGTTACAAGAAACCGGTTCCGTCGCTTGCGCCGGACGCAATGGCGCTTCTGATCGCCGCGCCCTGGCCCGGCAACGTCCGCCAGCTCCTGAACCTGCTCGAACAGGCGCTCGCCCTCACGACGACCAGCGTCATTCCCGCGACGCTGGTGCAGGGGGCGCTGCGCGAAGACGCCGGAGTTCTCGCCCCGTTCGAGGAAGCGCGCAAGCAGTTCGAGCGCGACTACCTCGTGCGACTCCTCAAGATCACCGGGGGCAACGTGACCCAGGCCGCCACGCTCGCCAAGCGCAACCGCACCGAGTTCTACAAGCTGCTGCAGCGGCACCGGCTCGAGCCGGCGATGTTCAAGGACGCTAAGCTCTGATGCTCTGATTGCGTCCCGCTGCCAGGACCGGGCAGAACCGGTCGGGCCACGCATCGCGTGGCCTTGACCCGCTCCGAGACCGCGAACCGTGCAATGCTGCACCCGCGGCAGCGTTGTCGCAATTTAGCGACAGAGCCGTCCTAGCCGAATCAATGACTTGGTCGCGCTTACCTTCAGTTTGTCGGTAAAATGCGACACTTTAGCGGGTCTGACGGCATTTATTGCCGCAACAAGCCGAGCTTGGATGCCATCGGGATGAAGTAAGTCATTGATTGACATGAGCGACAAATCTTAGGCACACCAATTGCTTTGCCATCGTTGGAACGGGATAGGGCTCAGGGGGGACCAAGGTGGACATTATGGAAACGTACATACCGGAATTGACGGCGTTCTGGCTGAGTGACCCCGAGCCGGAGCACGATCGCCCCGGCGCCGAGGGTACGTCGTCTCAGTCGAATCTGTCCCCCTCTCAGCAAGTCGCGCTCGAAGAGCTTGCCGAGCGGGTGAACGCCGCCCGGAGCGTGGTCTAGCGCACAAACAGGCGCCTTAACGCTAACTGGCCGCAGGTGGCCGCGGGACGAAAGGCCCGCAACGCCTGACCCTCTCGGAGCGAGGTGGCGCTTCGACCATCGGAATCCCCCTTGCCCGCTCACTTCCTCCCGGCGGGCTTTTTTTGGGCTACACCGCCACCGCGGCTTTGATCGCCGGATGGCAGCGATAGTCCGCGATCTCGAAATCCTCGTAGCGATAGTCGTAGAGCGATGGCGGCCGGCGCTTGATGAGGAGCTTCGGCAGCGGGTAGGGCTCGCGCGCGAGCTGCGTTTCGACCTGCTCGAGATGGTTCAAGTAGAGGTGGCAGTCGCCGCCGACCCAGATGAAGTCGCCCACCCCGAGGTCGGTCTGCTGCGCCACCAGATGCGTGAGCAGCGCATAGGAGGCGATATTGAACGGCACGCCGAGAAAGATGTCGGCGCTGCGCTGGTAGAGCTGGCACGAGAGCTTCCCGTCCCCGACGTAGAATTGGAAGAAGGCATGGCACGGCGGCAGCTTCATGCGCGGAATGTCGCCGACGTTCCACGCCGAGACGATCAGGCGGCGTGAGTCCGGATTGGCGCGAATCTCTCGGAGCACGTTGGAGAGCTGATCGATGTGCGTGCCGTCAGGCGCGGGCCACGAGCGCCACTGGTAGCCGTAGATCGGTCCCAGGTCGCCGTTGGGGTCGGCCCACTCGTCCCAGATCGTCACAGCGTTGTCGCGCAGATACTTCACGTTGGTGTCGCCGGCGAGAAACCATAGCAACTCATGGATGATCGACCGGGTGTGCACCTTCTTGGTCGTGAGCAGCGGAAAGCCCGCGGCCAGGTCGAAGCGCATCTGGTAGCCGAACACCGACAACGTGCCGGTGCCGGTACGGTCGGCCTTGCGCCGGCCGCGGTCGCGCACGTGGAGCATGAAGTCGAGGTACTGGCGCATCGGGAGGAACGCTAAGCGACGAGACTCCGGTCATTCTAGCCCAAGCGCGCTGCGGCTTTCGGGCGGCTTGACAGCGGGCCGGGAGAGGGTACATTGACGCAACTATCCAACTAGTCAAATAGACATTAATGGGCCTTCTCCGGCAAGCCCCGTGAAACGCGCTCGCGCCAACGCGCTCCCGGCCGCATGGCGGCGGATCGCCCGCATCTTCGTCGCGCTGGGCGATCCGCACCGGCAGCGCATCCTGCTCATGTTCGAGCGCAGCGAACGCTTGAACGTGGGAGAGATCGTCGCCGCCTCGACGCTGTCGCGCACCGCGGTCGCGCATCACCTGCGGGTGCTGCGCGAGGCGGGCGTGCTCAAGTCCGAGAAGACGGGACGGGAGGTCTACTTCTGGCCCGACCTCGCCGTGGTGCAGTCGGCGCTGGCGGCGGTGCAGGACTATCTCGCCGAGCATCACTAGAGCCGCCGCGCGGGAAGCACGAGATCCGATCTGACGTTCCCGACCACGGAGCCCACATGGCCGAGCACAGCCAGTTCCAACTCCTGCGCGAGCGGCGCTTCGCGCCCTTCTTCTGGACCCAATTCCTCGGTGCCGGCAACGACAACATCTACAAGAACGCGCTGGTCATCTTCGTGGCCTTCCAGACGGCCACGCTGACAACGCTCTCGGCGAACGACCTGGTCAATATCGCCGCGGCGGTGTTCATCGCCCCGTTCGTGCTCTTCTCCGCGACCTCGGGGCAGCTCGCCGACAAGCTCGAGAAGTCGCGGCTGATCCGCCTCATCAAGCTCCTCGAGATCGCGATCATGATCGTCGGGGCAATCGGTTTCTATAGGCGCGACCTTGTGCTGCTGCTCACTGCGCTCGGGCTGATGGGCGTGCACTCGACGCTGTTCGGTCCGGTCAAGTACGCGATCCTCCCGCAACACCTGAAGAGCGACGAGCTGATCGGCGGCAACGGGCTGGTCGAGATGGGAACCTTCGTCGCGATCCTGCTGGGCGAGATCGTCGGCGGCTTGGTGATCGCGATCAAGCCCGACGGGCCGATCCTCGCCGGCGCGACCGCGATTGCCGTCGCGATCGCCGGTTACCTGGTGAGCCGCGGCATCCCGACCACGCCGGCGGTCGCCCCGGAGCTTTCGATCAACTGGAACCCGTTCACCGAGACCGCCCGCAACCTGCGCTTCGCGTACGGCAATCGCGTCGTGTGGCTGTCGATGCTGGGCATCTCCTGGTTCTGGTTCTACGGTGCGACCTACCTCACCCAGTTCGCCACCTACACCAAGGACGTGCTCGGCGGCGACGAGCACGTCGCCACGTTGCTGCTGGCGATCTTCTCGGTGGGCATCGGTGTCGGGTCGCTGCTGTGCGAGCGCCTGTCCGGGCACAAGGTCGAAGTCGGACTGGTGCCGTTCGGCTCGATCGGATTGTCGGTGTTCGCGATCGATCTCTACCTCGCGAGCCGCGGCCTCCAGCCGCAAAGCCTCGCGGGCGTCGAGCATTTCGTCTCGGTCCGCGCGCATTGGCGTGTTGTCGCCGATCTCGTGCTGCTCGGAATGTTCGGCGGCTTCTACATCGTTCCGCTGTACGCGCTGATCCAGGAGCGCTCCGACCCGGCGTACCGCTCGCGCATCATCGCCGCCAACAACATCCTGAACGCGTTGTTCATGGTCGCCTCGGCGGCGATCGCGCTGGGACTGCTCAAGGCGGGGCTGTCGATACCGGCGCTGTTTCTCGCCACCGGGCTCATGAACGCGGTGGTCGCTCTCTACATCTACTCGCTGGTGCCCGAGTTCCTGATGCGGTTCCTGGCGTGGCTGCTGGTGCACAGCGTGTATCGGGTCGACAAGCAGGGCCTGGAGCAGGTCCCGGAGCAGGGTGCCTGCGTGATCGTGTGCAACCACGTGAGCTTCGTCGACGCCATCGTGATCGCGGCCTGCATGCGCCGGCCCGTCCGCTTCGTCATGGATCACCGAATCTTCGCCCTGCCGGTGCTCAACTTCATCTTCCGCACCATGCGCGCCATTCCGATCGCATCGGCGAAGGAGGACGCCGCGCTCAAGGAGCGCGCCTTCGCCGAGGCGGCGAACGCGCTCAGGGCCGGCGAGATCGTGTGCATCTTCCCGGAGGGCAGGATCACCGAGACGGGCGAGCTCAATCCTTTCCGGCCCGGCTTGCAGCGCATCCTCGAGCAGGCGCCGGTGCCGGTCGTGCCCATGGCGCTGCGCGGGCTTTGGGGCAGCTTCTTCAGCCGCTCGTACCGGGGCAAGGCGATGCGGCGGCTCCGCGGCCTGTTCTCGAGGATCGCGCTGGTGGCGGGACCGCCGCTCGCACCCGACCGGGCGACCCCGGAAGCGCTGCAGGAGCAGGTGCTCGCCTTGCGCGGCGACTGGCGCTAGGGGGATCGCGATGCCCTGGGTCGGTCTTCTGGCGGGCGCGCTGATCGGCGCGTCTGTGCGTGGCTTCCCGGGGCTCGTGGCGGGGGCGGTCACCGGGCTTGGCATCGGCTTGCTCTGCGCAAGCCGCCTCCGGCGGCGGCAGCGCCGCGCGATGCCGGCGCCGGAGCGAATATGACGCCGACAACTGGCAGCGCGTCCTTCGAGAGAGAGCGCATCGTGGCGCTGGAACAGCGGGTGGCGGCGTTGGAAGCCGCGCTGGCGCGCGCCGGAATCGCCTTGCCCACCCAAGCGCCCGCGAGGGCAGACGAGCCTGTCGCGGCGCCCGCCCCCGAGACTGCCCACGAAGACACCGTCGCCATCCCCCTCGAGACCGCTCCGGGGTCCGCCACGCCGCCGCCTGTCGCGCCGGCGCCGTGGACTCCGGTGCGCAAAGGCGGCGCGGGCGAGCCGCGTCCGGCCCCCGCGACGCCCGCACCGAGCCCCGCGCCCGCTCCGAGGGCCGCTGCGACGCGGTCGCCGTGGTCCTGGCTCACCGACGGCAACACCATGGTTCGCATGGGCGTCGTGGTGCTGTTCTTCGGCGTGGCGTTTCTGCTGTCGTACTTCGCCGAGCACGTGACGATCCCGATCGAGCTGCAGTTTGCCGGCGTGGCGCTCGCCGGCGTCGTGCTCATCGCGCTCGGCGCAGGGCTGCGCAAGTCTCGCCGCCATTACGCGTTGGCGCTCGTCGGCGGCGGCCTGGGCGTCGTCTACCTCACGACTTTCGCGGCATTGGAGCTGGTGCCGCTGCTCGCCCCGGCCCGCGCCTTCGTGCTGCTCGCGGCGATCGCGCTCTTCGCCATCATCCTCGCGCTCGCGTTCGACGCGCAGGCGCTCGCCGCGCTGGCCACGCTCGGGGGCCTGCTCGCGCCGGTGCTGGTGCGCACCGTCAGCGAGCCGCTGCCGCTGTTCGGTTACGTGGCCGCGGTCAACGCGGTGGTCGTCGGCATCGCCTGGTTTCGCGCCTGGCGCGCGCTCGATCTCGTCGGCTTCGCCGGCACCTTCGTGCTCGGGCTGGGGTGGGGATACGAGTATTACGAGCCGGCGTACTTCGCGGTGGTCGAGCCGTTCCTGGTCGTCTTCTTCCTCGCCTACGTGGCGGTCCCGATCGTGCATGCGTTGCGCGGTGCGGGCGAGCGCCGAGTCGACGCGGTGTTGATCTTCGGCGTGCCGATGGTGGCACTTGCTCTCCAGGCGTTGCTCGTGACGGACACGCGCTACGGGCTCGCGTGGAGCACGGCGAGCGTCGCGGCGCTGTATGCCGCGCTCTGGTGGGGCTTGCGGCGAAGCGAGCCCGGCGCGGCGGGCACGCTCGCCGCGGCCTTCGGCGCGCTCGCCGCGATCTTCGCCACGCTGACCGTGCCGCTCGCCGTCGACGCGCGCTGGACCAGCGCGGTATGGGCGGTGGAAGCGGCCGGCGTGTACTGGATCGGTTGCCGCGAGGATCGACTCCTCGCGCGCGCCTTCGCGCTCGCGCTGCAGGTCGCGGCCGGTATCGCCTTGCTCTCCGGCGGCTTCGACGACTACGCACGGATCGCGTTCGTCAACCGCCGGTTCCTCGGCACTGCCGCCATCGCGCTCGCCGCGTTCGCGAGCGTGCGCTTCGGCGATCGGCGCGGGGAGAGTCTGCCCGCGACCGAGCGTTCGGTCCTGAATCTCGTGTTCGTGTGGGCGTGCGCCTGGTGGCTGGGCGGCGGCATGCTCGAGATCGCGCGCCAGGTCGCAATCCGCGTGGAGCCCCACGGCGTGCTGGCGTGGATCGTGGGCGGCCTCGCCGTCGCGTCGCTGCTGACGCGCCCGCTCGCGTGGCCGCGGCTCGGGGCGACGGCGGTCGTGCTGCTGCCCGCGTTGGCGCTCGCGCTCGGCTACGACCTCGTGTACCGCCGCACCAGCCTCACTGAATACGGCTGGGCCGTGTATCCGTTGGCGTGGGCGTTGCACTTCGTCTTGCTTCGCCGCAGCGAAACGCACGGTGCTTGCGCGCCACCGGCCGCAGAAGCGAAAGAGCGAGCCGCGCTCCGACCGTGGCTCGCGGCCGGGCACGCGTCGGGCGCATTGCTGCTGCTCGCGCAGCTTGCATGGGAGGCCGGCGAATGGACCGCTCGCGCGACCGCGTCCGACTCGGTGTGGGCCGCGGGTGCGCATCTCCTCCCGCTTTGGCTGTACCTGCTCGCCGTCACGCGCGCCGAGCGCGCGGCGGTGTGGCCGCTGCGCGCCTTCGGCGATGCTTACGCCGTCACCGCCGGCACCATCGTCGCGGTCGCGCTTGCCATCGGCTTCGTCGTGCTCGCGCTCTTCAATCCCGGGGACCCGACCCCGCTGCTTTACGTGCCGCTCGCGAACCCCCTCGATCTCACGCTCTCCATCGCGCTCGCCGCGCTGTTTGTCTGGGCCCGGCGTCATGCGGGCATGCGCGTCCCGACGCTCTATCGCGCGCTCGGCATCGGTGTTTTCATCGTGCTCAACGGCATCGTGGCCCGAAGCGTGCATCACTGGCTCGACGTGCCGTGGCAATGGCAGGCGCTGATCGCGTCGCGCCCTCTGCAGGCAGCTTTGACGCTCACCTGGACCGTCGCCGCGCTCGCGGCGATGGTCGTGGCGACCCGGCGTGGCTTTCGCGGGCTCTGGCTCACCGGCGCCGGGTTGCTTGCCGCGGTGGTCATCAAGCTCTTCGCGATCGACCTCGCCGCGCTCTCTGGGCTCACCCGCGTCGTCGCGTTCCTCGGCGTCGGGGCGCTGCTGCTGGTCGTCGGTTATCTCGCGCCGCTGCCGCCCGCCGCGAAGGACGGCGCGGACGCTTGAGTGCCGGGCGCGGCTCAATCGAGCGCGGCGAGAAGCGCGGGCAGCACCATGCCTGAGGCGCCGCGCAACACGTAATCCGCCGTGGCGGAGAGTGGGGTTTCGTTCGGATTGACTTCGACGACGATCGCCCCCGACGCTCTCGCCAGCGCCGGGAGCGCCGCGGCGGGATAGACCTCGGCCGAGGTACCGGCCACGATCAGGACCGCGCAGCGCCGCGCGGCGTCTTCGGCGGAGGCGAGCGCGGCTTCGGGCAGCAGCTCCTCGAACCACACTACGTCGGGCCGCAGCAGCGCGCCGCAATGCGCGCAGCGCGGGACTTCGCCGCTCGGCGCCTCCCAGCGCTCGACGATCGTGCCCTCTCGCGAGCACTTGACCCGCGTGATGTTCCCGTGCAGCTCGACCACCTTGCGACTGCCGGCGCGTTGGTGCAGTCCGTCGACGTTCTGCGTGATCAGCAGGAAATCCGGGACGCGGCGCTCGAGCGCCGCCAGCGCGAGGTGGCCGGGGTTGGGCTGCGCCTGGGCGACGCGCTCGCGGCGCCAGGCGTACCAGTCCCAGACGAGCTTCGGATTGCGCGCGAACGCGGACGGAGTGGCGAGCTCGCGCGGATCGAAGCGCGCCCACAGCCCGTCTAAAGCGTCGCGGAATGTCGCCAGCCCCGACTCGGCCGAGATGCCCGCGCCGGTCAATGCGGCGAGAAAGCGCGCGCCGCGCATCGCGGCGATCAGCTTGGGGTCGAAAGCGAAGGGCGAAAAGGTGGCCATGCGAGGCATTCCTATGTCGTCGCGCTGCGAGCCGGGGAAGACCGCACCTGCGCGTGCTACACTCATCCGCGCCCATCGTCGCACTGCTCGCCATGTCCGGCAATACGTTCGGCACGCTCTTCTGCGTCACCTCGTTCGGCGAGTCGCACGGGCCGGCGATCGGGTGTGTGGTCGACGGCTGCCCGCCGGGCATGGCGCTCGCGGCCGAGGACATCCAGCGCGACCTCGATCGCCGGAAACCGGGCAGCTCGCGCTACGTGACGCAACGGCGCGAGTCGGACACGGTGGAGATCCTCTCCGGCGTGTTCGAGGGCCGCACCACCGGCACGCCGATCGCGCTCCTCATCCGCAACGAGGACGCGCGCAGCAAGGACTACTCCAACATCGCCGACATTTTTCGTCCGGGCCACGCCGACTACACCTACTGGCAGAAGTACGGCATTCGCGACTATCGCGGCGGCGGCCGGCAGTCGGCGCGCGAAACGGCGGTGCGCGTGGCTGCGGGCGCGATCGCGCGCAAATGGCTCAACGAGCGCTACGGCGTGACGATCCGCGGACATCTCGCGCAGCTTGGCGCGCGCGTGGTCCCGTTCAAGGCATGGGAGCACGTCGATGCGAATCCGTTCTTCGCCGCGAATGACGAGATCGTCTCCGAGCTCGAGACGTATATCGATACGCTGCGCAAATCCGGCGATTCGTGCGGCGCGCGCGTCACCGTTATCGCCTCCGGCGTACCGGTCGGCTGGGGCGAGCCGGTCTACGGCAAGCTCGACGCCGCTATCGCCGGGGCCATGATGGGAATCAACGCCGTCAAAGGCGTGGAGATCGGCGCGGGTTTCGCGAGTATCGCGCAGAAGGGCACCGAGCATTCCGACGAGATGACGCCGCAGGGCTTCCTCTCGAACAACGCCGGAGGGATTCTCGGCGGCATCTCGACCGGGCAGGACATCGTCGTGTCGATCGCCATTAAGCCGACCTCATCGATCCGGCTCGAGCGGCGCACGATCGACAAGACCGGCGATGCGGTGATCGTCAACACGCACGGCCGCCACGATCCCTGCGTGGGCATCCGCGCCACGCCGATTGCCGAAGCGATGCTCGCGATCGTGCTGATGGATCACGCGCTGCGCCACCGCGCGCAGAACGCCGATGTGACCTGCACCACGCCGAGGATCGCCGCGCAGGCGCCGGCCGATGTCATCGCCGCACTGCGCGCCGCCGGCACCATCGACAATCCGGATCCGGACGAAGCTTGAAGCCGGGCGCTCTTCCGGCGGCGCTCGCCCTCTCGTTGCGAAGCTGACGATCCCGCGGCTCGCGCGGGTCGTGCCGCGCCCGCGGCTGCGCGCGCTCTTCGGCGCCAGCGCGGATGGAAGCCACGTACGGCCCGCGTCCCCCACGGCCCCGCTGGTCGCAACGCTCGCCGGGTCCGGCGCGCGCTGATTCTTTGGCGGCTGCGGATGACGGTACGAAATCATCATCGCGAGCACCGCATAACAGTATCAACGCCAGCTCGCGTCGAACACGGCAGGGCATTGCTCGCCGCAGCTAACTAACTTCGCCGTGTGCGCGTCACTAACGCGTCGGCGCCGCCGCGCGCGAAGCGCAAGCTGACCGTGTCGCCGGCGGTGACCTGCGCCGCGTCGTGCACGATCGCGCCGGCCTCCGTCGTGACGATGCTGTAGCCGCGCTCGAGCACGCCCTGAGGGCTCAAGTGGCGGAGCGCGGATGCAAGCGCAGCGAGCCGGTAGGCGAGGGCGGCGACGCGCTCCGCCCCGGCCCGCTGCCAGCGCGTGTGCGCGCGCTCGAGCGCGACGCGTTGCGGCAGCGGGGTGCGGGCGAGCCGCGCCAGGCGTTCTCCGGAGAGCGCGAGATCGCGTCGCCGATGGATATTCCCCGCCATCGCGGCGCGGGTGAGCCGCAGCGCCAGCACGCGCAGCCGCTCGCCTTGTGCTTCGAGCCGTGCGGCCGGATGGACGAGGCGCCGCGTGGCCCCGTCCAGACGCTGCATGCGAATTTCGAGGACGTGCTGCGCGATGCGGCGCGAGCGCGCGGCGAGCTCCGCGAGCTTCGAGCGCAGCACCCGGCCGTCCGGCGCGACCAGCGCGGCCGCTCCTGTCGGTGTGGGCGCGCGGGCGTCGGCGACGAAATCGCAGATCGTGAAGTCGGTCTCGTGACCCACGCCGCTGACGATCGGGAGGCGCGAGGCAAAGACGGCGCGCGCCACGACCTCCTCGTTGAACGCCCACAGGTCCTCGATCGAGCCGCCGCCACGGCAGACGATCAGCACGTCGACACGATCGTGCGCATTCGCCGCCGCGATCGCGGCGGCGATCTCGCCTGCCGCGCCGGCGCCCTGCACCGAGGCCGGATAAACGATTACCGGCAACGTTGGCATCCGGCGCTTGAGCGTCGTCAGAACATCGGAGAGCGCCGCGGCGCGCAATGACGTCACGATTCCGACCGCGCGCGGGAAAGCGGGTAGCGGGCGCTTGCGCTCCGCGGCAAACCAGCCGGCGGCCTCGAGGCGCGCCTTCAATTTCGCGAACTGCTCGTAGAGCGCGCCGAGTCCGGCAAGACGCACGGTTTCGACATTGAGCTGGAACTCGCCGCGCGCTTCGTAAATGGTCGGCACGGCGCGCACTTCGACCTGCTGCCCGTCTTTGAGCGCGAACTCGAGGAACTGCGCCTTCTGGCGGAACAGCACGCAGCGCACCTGCGCCTGCTCGTCCTTGAGCACGAAGTAGACGTGACCCGAAGCCGCGCGGCTGTAGTTGGAAACTTCGCCGCGGATCCAGGCGAGCCCGAGATGGCGCTCGATCAGCAAGCGGGCGGAGCTCACCAGGAGCGACACCGGGATGACAGGCGCTGCGGCGGCGCCCCAATCGGTCATGATGGCGCGCGTCCTGTCGACGTTCGACAACGCGGCCGCAGCAGGCAATACGTCCAGGACAAAATTCGATGGCGAATTCTTGAAACCCTTAGAACACCGCTTTTCGTGGAGCGGCAACGCACGCCTCGGCGTGCCGCGAAAGACCTGATCAAGCTTTTGAAAAATAAACCAATAATGTCGGCGTAGATTTAGGCACGTCAGAGAAATTCCTACGCGGCGGACTACTTAGCGGCTCAATGTACAAGATATACACACTATTATCCACAGTTTATGTGGAAAACGTCGTCGAGCCGACGCGAGGCATGGCTCCGGAAGCCTTGCTGGATGCGGGCTCGCGCGCATGCGCATCGCGTCTCGGGCGTCGCGGCCGGTGACGTGTAGGACCCCTGCAGTTAGAATGAAAACCCGCCACCATTTGTTCATGAACAAAACCCGATGATTGCTGCACCGCCGCAACGCGCGGACGGCACGCCTAGCTCGAACTTCCTCCGCCAGATCATCGCCGAGGACTTGCGTGAAAACACGTACGGTGGACGCGTGGTCACGCGCTTCCCACCCGAGCCCAACGGCTATCTCCACATCGGGCACGCGAAATCGATCTGCCTCAACTTCGGTCTGGCCGCGGAGAACCGTGGCGTGTGCCATCTGCGCTTCGACGACACCAATCCGGTCAAGGAGGAGGTCGAGTACGAGGACTCGATCAAGGACGCGGTGCGCTGGCTGGGCTACGACTGGGGAGCGCACCTGTATCACGCTTCGGATTACTTCGACCGACTCTACGAGTTCGCGCGGCACTTCATCAAGGCCGGCCTCGCCTACGTCGACAGCTCCACACCCGAGGAGATGCGGCTCTTACGCGGCACGCTGACCGAGCCGGGACGGCCCAGCCCCTATCGCGACCGGTCGGTCGGGGAGAATCTGGATCTGTTCCGGCGCATGAAGGAGGGCGAGTTCCCCGACGGCGCGCACGTGCTCCGGCTCAAGATCGACCTCGCCAGCCCCAACATGAACCTGCGCGACCCGGCGATCTATCGCATCCGGCACGCCACACATCATCGCACCGGCGACAAGTGGTGCGTGTATCCACTCTACGATTACACGCACTGCATCTCCGACGCGCTCGAGCGCATCACGCACTCGATCTGCACGCTCGAGTTCCAGGACCACCGGCCGCTCTACGACTGGGTGATCGAGCGGCTCGCCGACGGGGGGCTCCTGCAACGGCCGCTCCCGCACCAGCACGAGTTCGCGCGGCTCAACCTGACCTACACGGTGATGAGCAAGCGCAAGTTGATCGAGCTGGTCGAGGGCGGTCACGTCGACGGCTGGGACGATCCACGCATGCCCACACTGGTCGGCCTGCGTCGGCGCGGCTACACGCCGGAATCGATCCGGCTGTTCGCCGAGCGCATCGGCGTATCCAAGGCGCACCAGTGGATCGACATGGGCGTGCTGGAGGATTGCCTGCGCGAGGATCTGAACGAGCGGGCGGAGCGGCGGGTCGCCGTGCTCGATCCGGTGAAGCTTATCATCGACAACTATCCCGAGGACCGGGAGGAGGAGTGCTTCGCGCCGAACCACCCGCAGAAGCCGGAAGCGGGGCGGCGCACGCTCGCGCTCTCGCGCGAGCTCTGGATCGAGCGCGATGACTACGAGGAGAGCCCGCCCAGGGGCTACTTCCGGCTCGCTCCCGGCGCCGAGGTGCGCCTGCGCTACGGCTACATTGTCAAGTGCACGGGCGCCGAGCGCGACGCTCAAGGCAACATTGTCGCCGTGCACTGCACCTACGATCCGGCGACCCGCAGCGGGACACCCGGCGCCGAGACGCGCAAGGTCAAGGGCAACATCCACTGGCTCTCGGTGCGCCACGCGCGAACCGCGGAGGTGCGTCTGTACGATCGGTTGTTCGGCGTGCCTCAACCGGGACGCTCGACGACGGCGGCCGAGACGCTCGCATCCGCCTCCCGAACGGCGGGCGATGCCGACCTCGAGGACCATGTGCCGTTCGACGAGCCGACCGAGCGCAATTACCTCGACGATCTCAATCCGCGCGGCAGGACCGTGGTGAGGGCCTACGTCGAGCCTGCACTGGCCACGGCCGCGCGCGAGGAGCGCTTCCAGTTCGAGCGCCACGGCTATTTCATCGCCGACGCCAAGGACCACGACCCCGTGCATCCGGTGTTCAACCGCGCCGTGACCCTGCGCGATTCCTGGGCCAAGGAGTCGTCGGCCAAGCGCCGCTAGCGCGGGCGCGACTGTCGCGCCCGCGTCGCAAGCGCTAAGATCGTTACGCGCAAAAACCGTCTGCTCGCTTCCCGGAGGAGCCCATGAAGCGGATCGTGTTGTTCCTCGTCACCAACCTCGCGGTGCTGATCGTGTTGTCGATCATCACCAATCTGCTCGGAATCAACCGGGCGCTCGCCGCGAACGGGCTCAATCCGGGGGCGCTCCTCGCGTTCTCGGCCGTCATCGGTTTCGGCGGCGCGTTCATTTCGCTGCTCATCTCCAAGATGATCGCCAAGTGGTCCACCGGAGCACAGGTGATCGGGCAGCCGCACAATGAGAACGAGGCGTGGCTGCTCGCCACGGTGAAGAAGCTCGCCGACAAGGCGGGGATCGCGATGCCCGAGGTCGCGATGTACGAAGGCGAGCCCAACGCGTTCGCCACCGGCGCGTTTCGCAACTCGGCGCTGGTCGCCGTGTCGACAGGGCTCTTGAATGCGATGTCGCGCGAGGAGATCGAGGCGGTCCTGGGGCACGAGGTCGCGCACGTCGCCAACGGCGACATGGTGACGCTCACGCTGATTCAAGGCGTGGTCAACACCTTCGTGGTGTTCCTCGCCCGCGTGGTGGGCTTCTTCGTCGACCGCATCGTGCTGCGCAACGAGCGCGGCGTTGGCTTGGGCTACTACGCGACGGTGCTCGCCTCCGAGATCGTGTTCGGCGTGCTGGCCTCGATCATCGTCGCCTGGTTTTCGCGCCGGCGCGAGTTCCGCGCCGATGCCGGCAGCGCGCACTACCTCGGCACGTCGCAGCCGATGATACGCGCGCTGGCGCGGTTGGGCGGGCTGCCGCCGGGCGAGCTACCCAAGGCGCTCGCCGGCTTCGGTATCACCGACCGGTCGAGCTTCATGGCGCTGTTCGCGACCCACCCGCCGATCGAAGCGCGGATTCGCGCGCTGCAGGCGCAGCCGTAAGCTCGCCCCAGCGGCCTCCTTGATCCGTCAACGTAGCATGGTGCCCACGAGTGTCGGGCGCTGCGTCGACTCGCCACGCGCGATCCCCGCGCTCTTCGTGCGCGGGGTGCCTCGCTGCGGGCTCGCGCCGCGGCCCAAAAAACTACGGCCGGCCACCGCGTAGGCGATGCCCGGCCGACTCTCCAGCGGCCCATCGGCGCCTGCGCGCCGACGACGCCAGCTTTACTTGAGATGGCTGGAAACCAGCTTGGTCATCTCGAACATCGACACCTGCTTCTTGCCGCCGAAAATCTGTCGCAACTTCTCGTCGGCGTTGATCAGGCGCTTGTTGATCGAGTCCTGCAATTTGTTCTTCTTGATGTAGTCCCAGATCTTCTTGGTGACTTCGGTGCGCGGCAGCGGCATGCTGCCAACCACGCTGGCGAGCACGCTCGACGGGGTCATCGGCTTCATGAACGCAGCGTTCGGCTTGCGCTTGGCACCCGATTTCTTCGCCTTCTTCGGCGCCGCTTTCTTCGCAGGGGCTTTCTTCGCGGGTTTCTTGGCCGGCTTCTTGGCCGCCGCTTTCTTAGCGCCCTTCTTGGCGGCCTTCTTTGCTGCTTTCCTGGCAGTAGCCATAGCTCTCCTTCCTGGTGGTTGATCGCTCCGGTGCAACGGCGATGAATATGGAGGTTGACGGATCTCCGCTCATCGATCCCGACTCTCCATGCAAACAAATATACCGCATTCTTGCAGGCGCGGTGGGCAAATTGTGGCGCTGGGGCGCCTCGGGCGCGAGCGGTGTTGCATCCGAGGGAATTCGGCCCCGACAGCCCCCGCTGCCCGCCTCGAGTCGGGCTCCTCACGGGTTCAAACTCGATCGCCAAAGGAGGCACCGGCGAGTTCACGGCGCTCCGCCTCCGGCGATGCGGCTCCAAGGGCCTGCTCGCGCAGCTTCGCGAGCAGGGCTGTCGGCGGCGACGCACCGACGAGCCACCCGCATCTCGCGTTGCAGCACCATCGCACCCGCGGCGAGAACGAATTACAGCGCCGCCCTGGTCCGCGGCAAGAATTACCGACGGCGCCGCTGCGTCGTGGGCCGATCGCGCGCGCAACTCGCTGTCCGCACGAGCGAAGCGCGGTGGCACGGGCGTTGCTCTCTAGCCCGATGCCGAGATCGCTGCAACGGAGCAGGGGACGACGAATAATGCTCCGCCTGGCCTCTCGGGTGCACTACTCAAGCGTTTCACCGGAGTTGCGATGACCGCCGCGCTAGGGCGAGAGGTGGATTTTCGAGCGCGCGAGCGAGAGAGGCCATCGCGGCGCCGGACCTTTTGTGGAGCGCGACGATGCGATGCTCACGTTGGAGGAAGGCGGGAGCCGGCCCGAGCGCAGCGGCACCCATGGCGCTCGCCGCGCTCGTCGCTTTGCTCGCGGCGTTGCCGTGCGCACCGGCCCGCGCCGCGGCCGCGCCTCTGGCCGGAGCGATTCGCGGGGGCGCGGTAGCGCTTCCACGCGACGAGATCACCCCGGTGCAGCGCGCGCGCATCAAGGCTGCGCTTGCGGCCAATGTCGAGATGCTGCGCGCGGCCGGGCGGCTGCCCGCGGTGGCGCCCAAGGCAGCGCCGCTCGCGCCGCTGCAGTGGCCGGTGTTGCTCGTCCCCGGCCACCCCGAGCGGGTCGCCCGCACGGTCACCAACTACGTCGATCACGATCCGGGGTTTCCCAATCAGCTCCAGGATTACGCCTGTGGGACGCGCACCTACGATCAGGACAACGGCTACAACCATCAGGGCACCGACATCACGTCGTTCCCGTTCGCGTGGCGCAAGATGGACAACGATGAAGCGATCGTCGTTGCCGCTGCGGCGGGGATCGTGGTGCTGAAGGATGACGGGCAGCCCGATCGGAGCTGCGAGCTCAACGAGAGCCCCTGGAACGCGGTCTACGTGCGTCACGCGGATGGCTCGATCGCCTGGTACGGCCACCTCAAGGCGGGGTCGCTCACCAGCAAGAAGGTGGGCGAGTGGGTGCTACCTGGCGAGTTTCTCGGCGTCATGGGGAGCTCCGGCGACTCGACCGGCCCGCACCTGCACTTCGAGCTCTACGACAACAACGGGCAGTTGATCGACCCGTTCGCCGGCGCGTGCAACAACTTCAACGCCGAGTCCTGGTGGGCCGAGCAGCGGCCCTACAACGAGCCGGCGATCGATCTGGTGATGACCGGCGACGCGCCGGTCGAGTTCACGCCCTGCCCGACGCCCGAAGCGGAGCATCGCAGCGCGTACTTCCAGCCGGGGCAGACGGTGTATCTCACGGCCTTCTTCACCGATCAGCAGCGGTCCGACGCAGCGGTGTTCAACGTCTACGCACCCGACGGCACGTTGTTCGCCGCCACGACGATCCCGAGCGACGCCGACTACTATGCCGCCTCGTTCTGGCAATGGTCGGTGACGCTGCCGATGGTCGGCGCCAACGGGACGTGGCGCTTCGAGGTCGCGTTCGGGGGACAAACACAAAGTGTCGACTTCCAGGTCGGGGCGAGCGAGCCGCCGCGCGCCGAGATCGTCGAGTATTACGCCGCGTCGCTCGATCACTACTTCATGACCGGATTCGTGGACGAGGAGGCCGCGCTCGACGCCGGCACGCCGATCGCGGGCTGGAAGCGCACCGGAGGATCGTTCCCGGCGTACTCGGCCACCGGCCCCGGATTGTCGACCGTGTGCCGTTTCTTCGGCACGCCGGGACTCGGTGTCAATTCGCACTTCTACACGGCGTTCGACTTCGAATGCGCCGCGGTCAAGCAGCTTGCCGGCTGGATCTTCGAGGCCAACGCGTTCTACATCGCCGCCAACGTGAGCCAGTGTCCGGCATCGACCCGCCCGGTCTTCCGCCTCTACAACAACGGCATGGGCGGCGAGCCCAATCATCGCTACACCACGAGCTGGCCGATCATCGACGCCATGCAGACCGAGGGTTGGCTGCTCGAGGGCGTGGCGTTCTGCGCTCCGCTCTGAGGAGCACCCGCGAGCCGCACGGCGGCTCCGCTTCGACGCGAGGGCCGAAATCGCCGATAATAGCGGCGCCGTACCCGCATGAGCGCCGCAGGGCCGCCGCCAGGCGCGAATCGCGCCCCCTTTGGGAGCAGCGCAACGGCCGAATTGGCTATTGAGGCCGCAAGCGCCGGGGTACAGAATGACCGCCGCCTTGAACATCGCCGATCTGCGCCGCGAGTATCAGCGCGCGTCCCTCTCCGAAACCGAGGTCGACCCCGACCCGCTGCGCCAATTCCAGCGCTGGCTGGAGCAGGCCATCGCGGCGCAGCTTCCCGAGCCGACCGCCATGACGCTGGCGACGGTCGGCAGCGACGGCAACCCGGCCGCGCGCATCGTGCTGCTCAAGAGCATGGACGCTCGCGGCTTCGTGTTCTTCACCAACTACGAGAGTCGCAAGGGCGCGGAGCTCGCGGCTCGCCCTGCTTCCACACTGCTGTTTCACTGGGTCGAGCTGGAGCGTCAGGTGCGCGTCGACGGGGCGGCGACTCGGGTGTCTGCCGCGGAGTCGGACGCCTATTTCGCGTCGCGCCCGCGGCCGGCACGTCTGGGCGCGTGGGCTTCGCCGCAGAGCCGCGTGATTCCCGATCGGCAATGGCTCGAGCGCGAAGTGGCCGCGGCGACCGAGCGTTTCGCTGGCGAGGGCGAGCACGTGCCCCGGCCGCCGCACTGGGGCGGCTACCGCATCGAGCCTGCGGCGATCGAGTTCTGGCAGGGCCGCGCCTCGCGGCTGCATGACCGCCTCCGCTACCGGCGCGAAGGCGCCCTCTGGCGGATCGAGCGCCTCGCGCCGTGAGCGGCCCCGGCGCGCGGGGCTCGCGCACGCTGCTGGCGCTGATCGGCTTGGGCATCCTCAACCACTCCGCGCTTGCCGGCAGCCGCATCACCGTCTCGCTCTACGCGCTCTCGCAGGAGGCTTCGCCCTTCGTCGTCGGCTCGCTGATGGGGCTCTACTCGTTCCTGCCCATGTGGTTCGCGGTCGGTGCGGGAAGGCTCTCCGACCGCGTCGGCGTGCACCGGCCGATGCTGGTCGGCTCGTGCGGGATCGCGCTGGGCGCGTCCCTGCCTTGGATCTTCCCGGGGCTTCTCGCGCTGTTTTTCACGACCGCGCTGATCGGCATCTCGTTTATGCTGTTTCAGGTCGCGGTCCAGAACGCGACCGGCGCGCTCGGTCCCGCGGCCGATCGCGCCAAGAATTTCAGCCTGCTGGCGCTGGGCTATTCGGTGTCGGGATTCGCCGGTCCGCTCGTCGCCGGACTGCTGATCGACCAGGCGAGCTTTGCCGGGACCTTCGTCGCGCTCACGCTGCTGCCGCTGTTGCCCGTGACGGTGCTCGGTCGCGGCGCGCTGGCGTTGCCGCGGCCGCACGCGGCGCACCCGCCGTCGAGCTCCGGCGGCGCGGCGGAGCTGTTTCGCCATCCGCATTTGCGGCGCGTGTTCGTCCTCAACGGGCTGCTGTCGATGGCGTGGGACCTGCACGCGTTCTTCATCCCGATCTACGGGGCGCGGCTTGGACTTTCGGCATCGCTCATCGGCATGATCCTGGCGGCCTTCGCGGCGGCGACCTTCGCCGTGCGCCTGGCGATGCCCTGGATCGCCCGGAGATTCTCCGAGATCGAGGTGCTGACGGCGGCGATGTTCGGGGGCGCCGGCGCCTACGCGCTGTTCCCCTTCGTCGCGAGCGCGGGCCCGCTGATGGTCCTGTCGTTCGCGCTGGGACTCGCGTTGGGGAGCGGCCAACCGATGGTGATGTCGCTGTTGCACGCCATGGCACCGGCAGGACGCATGGGCGAGGCCGTGGGGGTGCGCATGTCGATCATCAATGCGTCGACTTTTGCCGTGCCGCTGCTCTTTGGTGCGATCGGCTCGTCGGTCGGGATCGGGCCGGTGTTCTGGCTCGTCGGCGGCGCGCTCGCGGGCGGCGGGCTCTTCGCTCGGCGGCGCTAGGCGCTGGCTCAGAGCCTTGGCGTTGACTGCGGTTGCTTTAGGGAACCTTAGCTCTTCAGACGGTCGACGAATTCCTTGCGGAACTTCGCAACCTTGGGGGCCACCACGAACTGGCAGTACGATTGCCCGCGGTTGCGGTCGAAGTACTGCTGATGATAACCCTCGGCACGGTAGAACGGCGCGGCGTCGGCCACCTCGGTCACGATCGGGTCGTCCCACAGCTTCGCGCGGGCGAGCTCGGCGATCACGCTTTGGGCGTCGGCGCGCTGCTCGGCGTTCTGGCAGAAGATGGCCGAGCGGTACTGGGTGCCGACGTCGTTGCCCTGGCGGTCCTTGGTGGTCGGATCGTGAATGGCGAAGAAAACCTTCAGCAGGTCGCGGAACGACAGCACGCCCGGGTCGAAGGTGACGCGCACGACCTCGGCGTGGCCGGTGCGTCCGCTGCACACCTCCTCGTAGCTCGGGTTCGCGACGCCTCCCCCCGCGTAACCCGACTCGACGGCGAGCACGCCGCGCAGGCGATCGAAGAGCGCTTCGAGGCACCAGAAGCAACCGCCGCCGAGCACGGCAGTCCGTTGCTCGGCCGAAGGCGATGCGGTGTCGGTCATGGTGCTCACTTGACGCCAAGCATAGCGCGGTTCGCCCAGGGGAGCGCAACGATTGTCGTCCCGGCGCAGAGCGCGGCCCCCGAATGACTGAATCGGGGGTCGGGACCCAAGTTCGTCGCTCCGCTGAATCATCAGCTTACACACCCCGAGTTTGTCGCGCCCGCGAGCGATGCGATAATCGCTTGCCGCCAGGTCCCTCATCCCGCGGATAGCGCATGTTCGCGCAGCTCCGTGCCGTCGTGTCCTTCCTGTCTTTCCTGCGCCGCCTGCTGCGCCGGCTGACCGGCGTCGGGCTCGCCCGAACCGCCGGAAGCCTCTCCTATACGACGCTGCTCGGCCTGGTGCCGCTGTTCACGGTGGCCTTCGCCTACGTGGCCAAGTTCCCGATGTTCGAGCGCTCGCAGGCGGCGTTGGAGGCTTTCCTGCTGCAGTATTTTCTCCCCGGGAGCGGCGTGGCCGTCCGTCATTACCTGGCGCAGTTCACCGCCAAGTCCGCCGAGCTCAAGGGCATCGGTACCCTCCTGGTCGTCATCACCGCGGTGCTGCTGGTGGTGGAGGTCGACCGCGAGATCAACACCATCTGGGGCGCGCGCGCGCCGCGTTCGCTCGCGCGCCGCATCCTGGTGTATCTGCTGGCGTTCACGGCCGGGCCGGCGTTCATCGGCGCGGCGGTCTATTACACGAACTGGGTGATCGAGAATTCGATCGGGGCGACGACGCTCGGCGCCGAGGCGCTCACGGTGCTGAGCGGTCCGGCGGCGCTGCTCGTGGATACCGCGGCGTTCACCCTGATCTATGCGGTGGTCCCGGCGCAGCGCGTGCCCTTCAAGCTGGCGCTGTTCGGAGGGTTGCTCGCGGCGATCGCCTTCGAGACAGCGAAGTACGGCTTCCGGTTCTACATCACGCACTTTCCCACCTACCAGATCGTCTACGGCTCGCTCGCCGTTCTGCCGCTGTTCCTGCTCTGGATCTATGTCTCGTGGATCATCGTGCTCGTCGGCGCCGCGGTTACCGCGACGCTGGCGGAGAAGGGCAACGGCGCGCGGCGCCGGCGCTCGTCGTGAGACCCGCTCGGGCGCGGGCGCGCGATGGCGTCGATGATGCATCGCCGGTCGTCGTGCGCCGGCTTGCCGAACGGGGTCCGCCAAGCTAGAGTTCGCGCTTTGAATCGCCGGAGCACGATGTCGTGTGGTCCATCATTCAGGCGGCGGGCTGGCCGATCTGGCCGCTCATCTTCGCATCGGTCATTGCGTTGGCGCTGATCCTGGAGCGGCTGTGGTCGCTGCGCCAGAGCGTGGTCGCGCCGGCGGGCATGGTCGACAAGGTGTTGAGCGAGGTGAAGCAGGACGGTGTGGCGCCCGAGCTCCTCGCCCGGACGGCGCAGAAGGGACCGCTCGGTCGCGTGCTCGCCGCGGGGCTCGCCAACGTGAAGAGCCCGCGCGCGGTGATGAAGGAGGCGATCGAGGAAGTCGGGCATCTGGTCGCGCACGATCTCGAGCGCTTTCTCACCACGCTGGGCACGATCGCGGCGATGGCGCCGCTGCTCGGGCTGTTCGGCACGGTGGTCGGCATGATCGAGATCTTCGGCTCGCAAACCGCGGCCGGATCGAACCCGATCCAGCTCGCGCACGGCATTTCGGTGGCGCTGTACAACACCGCGTTCGGCCTGATCGTCGCGATCCCGAGCATGATCTTCTACCGCCATTTCAGGGCCAAGGTCGACAGCCTGACCCTCGAGATGGAGCAGCAGGCGATCAAGCTGGTCGAGCTCGCCCACGGCGAGCGGAAATAGCCCGAAGGAGCTCCGCGGTGAATCTGCGTGGCGGTCGCTCCCGGGAAGAGCCCGAGATCAACTTCATCCCGTTGATCGACGTGCTGCTCGTCATCCTGATCTTTCTGATGGTAACGACGACCTATCAGCGGGTGACCGAGCTGCAGATCACGCTGCCCGAGGCCGCGGCCGACCCGATGCAGCAGCGACCGAAGGAGATCAATGTCGGCGTCGACGCGCAGGGACGCTACGTGATCGACAAGAACGTGTTCCGGTTCACGACGGTTGCCGCCCTGGCCGAGGCGCTCAAGCGCTCTGCCGGCGACGCCAAGGAGCCCGTCGTAGTCATTAACGCCGACGCGAACGCGACGACCCAATCGGTGATCCACGTGATGGAAGCCGCGCGCGAAGCCGGGCTGATCCGTATCACCTTCGCGACGCAGACACCGACCAAGTGACGCGGCTGTCCGAGAGCCAGACGCGAAGCGTCGCAGCGATCGGAGACAGCCGCGTCATCCCGGCGAAGGCCGGGATCGAAGTGCAACGCCGTTTGCCGCGAAAAGCAGACTTGGGCCCCGGCCGCAGCCTGCCCCGGAGAGCTTAAGTCCGGGGCCGGGGCGACGAAACGATGCCCCCGCCGGAATGACGAACGAAATCAATCGTGACTCTCTCCGCCCGCCTCGCTGCCGCGTGGTATGAGCCGCGGCTCACGCCGTTGACGGTGGCGCTGCTGCCGTTGGCGCTGCTGTTTCGGATTGCAGTGCTGCTCCGGCGCGCCGCCTATGGTGCGCGGCTGCTGCGTAGCGCCCGGATGCGGGTGCCGGTGATCGTGGTGGGGAACATCGTCGCCGGAGGCGCGGGCAAGACCCCGCTCACCCGAGCGCTGGCAGCGGCGCTCAAGCAGGCCGGATGGCATCCGGGGGTCGTCAGCCGCGGCTACGGCGGCAGCAATGTCGCGCCGCGCGCGGTCGTGCCCGGAGACGATCCGGCCGTCGTGGGCGACGAGCCGCTTATCCTCGCCGCCGATGGGATCCCGGTGTGGATCGGGCACGATCGCGTCGCCACGGCGCGCGCGCTTCTCGACACGCAGCCCGGATGCGACGTCGTCATCGCCGACGACGGCCTCCAGCATTACGCGTTGCGCCGCGACTTCGAGATCGCCGTGATCGACGACGCGCGCGGATTCGGCAACGGGCACCTGCTTCCGGCCGGTCCGCTGCGCGAGCCGCTCCGACGGCTCGAAGGTGTCGACGCCGTGGTGCGGCTCGTCGACACCGAGGCGCAGGCCGTGTCGCGCGGCGACGGTCGCGAGACGGCGATGGTCTACGAGCCTTTGCCGTGGCGAAGCGTGATGCGAAACGACGTGGCCGTTGACCCGGGCGCCTGGCGCAGCGGAACGGTCCACGCCGTCGCCGGCATCGGCGATCCCGCACGTTTCTTCGCACTTCTCCGGCGGCTCGGTTTCGACCCGGTGTGCCACGCGTTCCCCGATCATCACCGTTACCGGCGCTCGGATCTGGTGTTCCCTGACGCCACGGCGGTCCTGATGACCGAGAAGGATGCGGTAAAATGTAGCTCGCTGGCCGATTCGCGCGGGTGGTACCTGCCGCTCCGGGCGCGCATCGATCCAGCCCTGGTCGCGCGCGTGGAAAGGACGATCCGTGGACCCCAAGCTGCTTGAAATCCTGGTCTGCCCCGTCACCAAGGGGCCGCTCGTCTACGACCGGCAGCGGCAGGAGCTCATCTCCAAGGCCGCGCGGCTCGCCTACCCGATCCGCGACGGGATTCCGGTGATGCTGGAAGAGGAAGCGCGAAAGCTCGAGCCGTCCGAGTACGAGTGAACTTCACCGTCCTCATCCCGGCGCGCTATGCCTCCACCCGGCTGCCGGGCAAGCCGCTCCTCGATGTCGTCGGCAAGCCGCTGGTCGTGCGCACCGCGGAGCGCGCACTGGCGAGCGGAGCTGAGCGCGTGATCGTTGCGACCGACGACGAGCGCATCCGCGCCGCAGCCGAGCAGCATGGCATCGACGCAATCCTCACCCGCAGCGATCATCCGACAGGCACCGATCGGCTGGCCGAGGCCGCGCGCGAGCTCCGCCTCGACGACCAGACCATCGTGGCCAACGTGCAGGGCGACGAGCCGCTGCTCGAGCCGGCGTTGATCCGCGAGGTTGCCGAAGAGCTCCAGGCGCACGCCGACGCGTCGATCGCCACCGCCTGTCATCTGATCGAGGATGTGCAGGAGGCGTTCAATCCGAACGTGGTCAAGGTGGTGCTCGACCACGCCGGCTACGCGCTCTATTTCAGCCGGGCGACGATTCCCTGGGCGCGCGATGCGTTCGCCGTGAAGCGTGACAAGCTGCCGCCGGGGCTGCCGTTGTACCGGCACTATGGGCTCTACGCCTACCGGGTCGCGTTTTTGCGTCGCTATCCGGCGCTTGCGGCGGCGCAGATCGAGCGCTTCGAAGCGCTCGAGCAGTTGCGCGCGCTCTGGCACGGCTACCGCATCGCGGTGCGGGTGACCAAGGGCGCGCCCGCGCCCGGAGTGGACACCCAGGAGGATCTGGACCGCGTCCGGGCGCTGTACGCCGCGGGTCGGCTTTGACAGAGATCAAGGCGCGAGCGCATCGATGCAGAGAACATCGGACCAAGGGCCGGAGCGCGAAAAGGCGGTCCAACACGCCTCCAGCAAGGCCACTCACCATCGACTTGGAAGAAAAACGTGCGACTCATTCTGGTGGGCCCGCCGGGCGCGGGCAAGGGAACCCAGGCCGGATTCATCCGGGACGCTTATCGCATTCCGCAGATCTCGACCGGCGACATGCTGCGCGCCGCAGTGAAGGCCGGCACGCCGCTCGGTCGGGCGGCGAAAAAGGTGATGGAGGCCGGCGCGCTGGTTTCCGACGACATCATCATCGGCTTGGTCGACGAGCGTCTGCGCGAGCCGGACTGCGCCAACGGCTATCTCTTCGACGGCTTTCCGCGGACGATTCCCCAGGCCGACGCGCTGCGCAGCGCCAAGGTGGCGCTCGATCACGTGCTCGAGATCGCCGTGCCGGACGTCGCGATCATCGAGCGGATGAGCGGGCGCCGCGTGCACTTGGCGTCGGGACGAACCTATCACGTCAAGTTCAATCCGCCGAAGGTCGCCGAGCGCGACGATCTCACCGGCGAGCCGCTCATCCAGCGCGAGGACGACCGGGAGGAAACGGTGAAGAAGCGGCTCGCGGTGTATCACGCGCAGACCGAGCCGCTGATCGCCTACTACGCGCAGTGGGAGGCCACAGGCGACCCGGCCGCGCCGAAATTCCGCAAGGTCGACGGCCAGGGTCCGGTCGAGGCGATCCGCGACGCGGTGCTCGCGGCGCTGCGCGATTGACGCGGCGCCTGCGGCTTCCACTACAATCGGCGCTCTACCCACGCTTCGAGACTCAAAGCATGCCCGCACGCAACGCCTTCTACGCCCAGTCCGGCGGGGTGACCGCCGTGGTCAACGCGAGCGCCTGCGCGGTGGTCGAGACCGCGCACCGGCACAAGGCGCGCATCGGCAAGCTCTACGCGGGGCGCAACGGGATCATCGGGGCGCTGACCGAGGACCTGATCGACACGAGCAAGGAGTCGGCAGCCGCGATCGCCGCGCTTCGACACACCCCGTCGGGCGCGTTCGGCTCCTGCCGCTACAAGCTCCCGAGCTTCGACACGAACCCGGCGCCGTACGAGCGCCTGATCGAGGTCTTCGGCGCCCACGACATCGGCTACTTCTTCTACAACGGCGGCAACGACTCGGCCGATACCTGCCTCAAGGTATCGCGGTTCTCCGAAAAGCTGGGCTATCCGCTCCTCGCCGTGCACGTGCCCAAGACGGTCGACAACGATCTCGCCGTGACCGACTGTTGTCCGGGCTTCGGCTCGGTCGCGAAATACGTCGCCACCTCGATGCGAGAGGCCGCCTTCGACGTGGCGTCGATGGCCAAGACCTCGACGCGCGTGTTCGTGCTCGAGGTCATGGGGCGCCACGCGGGCTGGATCACCGCGGCGGTGGGGCTCGCCGACGACGAGTCCACCCCGATCCCGCTGCTGCTGCTGTTCCCGGAAATCCCCTTCGACGAGGCCGCGTTCCTCGCCGCGCTCAGCGCGCGCGTGAAGCGATTCGGCTACTGTTGCGTCGGCGTCTCGGAAGGCTTGAAGAACGCCGAAGGGAAGCTTTTGGCCGAAGCGGGGACGACCGATGCGTTCGGTCACGCGCAGCTCGGCGGGGTCGGACCGCTGATCGCGAAGCTGGTCAAGGATCGCCTCGGGGAGAAGTATCACTGGGCGGTGGCCGACTACCTGCAGCGGGCCGCGCGCCACCTCGCCTCGAAGACCGATCTCGACCAGGCGTACGCGGTGGGCAAGGCGGCGGTCGAGCTGGCGCTCGCCGGAAAGAACGCGGTGATGCCCGCGATCGTGCGCGTCTCCGACAAGCCGTACCGCTGGAAGGTCGCCGCGGCGCCGCTCGACCGCGTGGCCAACGTCGAGAAGAAGCTGCCTCGCGACTACATCAGCGCCGACGGCTTCGGCATCACCGCCAAGGCGAGGGCGTATCTCTCGCCGCTGGTGCGCGGCGAGGACTTCCCGCCGTTCAAGGACGGCCTGCCGCGCTATGTGCGGTTGAAGAACGTCGCGGTCCCGAAGAAGCTCGCGACCGAGTTCGAGCTCTAGGAGCCTGTCGGGCTTGCTCTCACGTATGCGTTGCTGGCCAAACGGCGATGAATGCAAGGCGCTCGGCGCAGCGAATAGCTCGGCCTATTCGCAAGCCGAGCAACGCCGCAGGCGCGCCGTTTGGCCGCAACCCGAAGGGACGGGGGCGCTTTGGGCGC
>DASVPH010000238.1:0-5412 GCA_036382945.1 Casimicrobiaceae bacterium | reverse complement strand
CTAAGGAACCTCTGAAATACCCCCACGTGGATTGCGCTGCGAGCAAAATGCGGATGAATGCGAGACGCCCGACGAAGGGTAATAGTTCATCCTATTACCGAGGAGGGCGGCGACGCAGGCGCCGCATTTTGCCGCAGCCCGGAGGGACGGCCGCGTTTCGGGCGGTCTACTTTGTCACAGCTTCGCTCGTGTACTCTTGGTGCACGTCGCTCGCTGCCTCATTGGCCAATGAGGTATCCCATCCCGAAACGCGGCCGTCGCAACCGCGCGGAGGTATTTCAGAGGTTCCTAACATCGTGCTCGCCCCGCGCGAGCTCGGCGTGTCGGAGGCGCGCTAGGCGAACGGGGAGGCGAAGAAGGAGGACAAGGACAGCAAGGCGGCGACCGACGAGAAGGCGAAGAAATAGCCGCCCCGCCTGGCTCGAAGACCCCGCCCGCATGGCGGGGTTTTTGTTGGCGGTACAATGTTGGACGCGCGCCCCAAAGATGCCTGACCCCATGTATCGGACCATCGAGGACACCGTCGGCAATACACCGCTGGTGCGCCTGCAACGTCTGCCCGGCGAGACGTCCAACGTGCTGCTGGCGAAGCTCGAGGGCAACAACCCGGCCGGATCGGTCAAGGATCGGCCGGCCGTGTCGATGGTCGTCGAAGCGGAGAGACGGGGGAGGATCAAGCCGGGCGACACGTTGATCGAACCGACCTCGGGCAACACCGGCATCGCCCTGGCGATGGCGGCGGCGATGCGCGGCTACAAGATGGTGCTGGTGATGCCTGAGCATCTGTCGTTCGAGCGCCGGCAGACGATGCGTGCGTTCGGAGCCGAGATCGTGCTCACGCCCAAGGCCGGCGGCATGGAGACCGCGCGCGACGTCGCCGAGCGCATGCGCGCCGAGGGCAAGGGCATCATCCTCGACCAGTTCGCCAATCCGGACAACCCGCTCGCGCACTACAAGGGCACCGGTCCGGAGATCTGGCGCGACACCGAAGGGCGCATCACCCACTTCGTCTCCAGCATGGGAACCACCGGCACGATCATGGGCGCGGGCAAGTTCCTCAAGGAGAAGAATCCGGCGATCCAGATCATCGGTTGCCAGCCCGAGGAAGGCTCGCAGATTCCCGGCATCCGCAAGTGGCCGGAGGCGTACCTGCCGAAGATCTACGATGCGAAGCGCGTCGATCGCCTGATGTACGTGTCGCAAGCCGACGCCGAGGACATGGCGCGGCGCCTGGCGCGCGAAGAGGGCATGTTCGTCGGCATCTCGTCGGGCGGGGCGTGCGCGGTGGCGCTGCGCGTCTCGCGCGAAGTGGAGGACGCGACCATCGTATTCATCGTCTGCGATCGCGGTGATCGGTATCTGTCGACAGGCGTTTTCCCTGGTTGAGATGCCGCGACGCCTGACGCGTCCTGCTCTCGGCGCGGGTAGTACGACCTTCGTCGCCCCGGCCACGGCTTCAAGCATGCCGGGGTAGGCTGCGGCCGGGGCCCAAGGTGTATGTCGGAAATGGATCCCGGTCTACGCCGGGATGACCCAACCATAGCGCGTCGCGAGCGTGCGCGCTGATAGCTTGTGATCAGCCACAGATGACGCCGACCCTCGCCTTCGATATCGAGACCGTCCCGGATGTTGCGGGGCTGCGGCGCGTCTACGCGTTGCCGGCGGAGTTGAGCGATGCCGACGTCCTCGACTGGGCGTTGCAGCAGCGCCGCGCGGCGACCGGCACCGACTTCCTCCCGCCGCACCTGCAGCGGGTGGTCGCCATTGCGTGCGTGCTGCGCGAAGGTGCGCTCTTGCGTATCGCTTCGGTGGGTGCCGCGGGCGACCCCGAGGCCGAGCTGATCCGCCGCTTTTTCGATCTCGTCGACAAGCACACGCCACAGCTCGTGTCGTGGAACGGCGGCGGGTTCGACTTGCCCGTGCTCGGCCATCGCGCGCTGATCCACGGCGTCACCGCGGCGAAGTTCTGGGACTGGGGCGACGACGATCGCGAGTTCAAGTTCAATAGCTATCTCGGCCGCTATCACACCCGCCATCTCGACCTGATGGACGTGCTGTCGATGTACCAGCCGCGCAACTACGCGGGGCTCGAGGCGATGGCGCGGCTCGCCGGCTTTCCCGGCAAGCTGGGACTGGCCGGTTCGGAAGTCCACGCAGCGTTCCTGGCGGGCCGGATCGAGGACGTCCGCCGCTACTGCGAGGCCGACGTCCTCAACACGTATCTGCTGTACCTGCGCTTCCAGTTGCTGCGCGGAACGCTGTCGCCGGCGGAATACGCGAGCGAAGTCTCGCTCGTCCGCGAGAAGATCGGCGCCTCGAAGGAGCCGCACTGGCGCGAGTTCCTCGCCGCCTGGGACGCCAACCCGCCCGCCGCGTAACCCGGGTGTCGCGCGTAGTGCTCGCACGGCGGGCTACGCGATCGCGACTGCCGCGTTCAGGCGCGAAGAATCGACACCTGCGCGACCTAGCCGCCGAGCGGGTCGCTCGACGGCACGCCCCACCAGCGCTCGAGCACGGTGGCGTACAGGCTGCGGAAGTCGATCGCGTGGCTTGGATTGCCGTCGCCGGAGAGTCGATCAAGCGCAGGCGCCTCGCCGTACATGCCGCCGGCCACGCGGCCGCCGAGCGCGAAATGCACGCTCGCGGTGCCGTGGTCGGTGCCGTTGGATAGATTCTCCTTCGGCTCCGCCGTCCGAACTCGGCGTAGGTCAGGACGAGCGTATGGTTCCAGCGGCCGAGCTCGTCGAGCGCGCTCTTGAGCGCAACGATGCCTCCGGCAAGCTCCCCCAGCAGCCGCGCCTGCGTGCTCGGCTGGCCGCTGTGCGTGTCGAAGCCGGTGAGCGTCACGCGCACGACTGCGACACCGGCGCGGTTGGCGATCACCTGCGACGCGGTCTTGATGGCGTTGCCGAATGCGCCTTGCGGAAACTCGGTCCTGAACGCGTAGTCGGCATTGAGATGCGACGCGGCCTGCATGATGTCGGCTTCGACCTTGAGGATGTGCTCGAGCGCCTTGTTGCCCGCTTCGCCTTCCGCGACCGCCAGGCGCGACTGGCGCAGGAACTGCTCGGTGTTGGCGAGCGCGATCGCGCGCGTGCCGCCGGCGAGCGGCCCCAGGTCGGGCGAGCCGATGATCACCCCGTCGGCCGCGAACTCCTGCGGCGTCGGCGCCGTGGCGAAAGTACGGGTGAGCCAGCCCTCTTGCAGGTATTCGCTGCTCTTCGATGCGGTGTCCCAGATCTCGATCGAACGAAAATGCGAGAGATTGGGCTCCGGATAGCCCACGCCCTGCAGCACCGCCAGCTCGCAGTTGTTCCACAACGGCAGGAGCGGCGCGAGCGCGTGATGCAGTCCGACCTTGTCGGTGAGCCTCACCACCTGGTCGGCGGGAATCGCGAGGTTCGGACGCAGCGCGTAGTAAGCCGGATTGGCATATGGCACCAGGGTGTTGAGCCCGTCGTTGCCGCCCTTGAGCTCGATCAGCACCAGCAGGTTGCGACAGGTGGCGCTCGCCGGAGCGCTGGCCCAGGCGACACCCGAGGCGAGCGGCACGCAGCCGGCAAGCTTGAGAAAGTCGCGACGCTTCATGGCGGGCTCGTTCACTTGAGTTCTCATTTGAGTTGAAAGGCGGCGTCGAGCACGATCCGACGCACCTGTGCCCGGGGCTCGGCCAACGGGTCGGGCCGCGCCTGGGGCGCGTAGGCGAGCAGCATCCGTGCGGCCGCGCTGGCGCGGGTGTCCGGCGCGGCTTCGAGCGTGCCGAACCAGACCTCGCTGTCGAACTGCACGCTCTTGAGCCCCCGGTCCATCGCGCGCATCAAGCGGATCCGGCGCGCGGCGCCGGAGTCGTCTGTGCGAGCGGCGGCCGCCGGCACGAGCGCCTCGACCATCGTCGGGGCGCTGGCCGCATGGGTGCGCCCCGCGGCGTCGTCGGCGCGGAACAACCGATCGAGGAAGGCTCTGCGCGCGAGGAGCGTGCGGGTATTGATCCACGCTTCGCCCCCCGGCCAGCCCTTGACGTTCGGCGGCGAGAAAAGATTCTGGCCCATCGCCGCGGTCGCCACGGCGAATGGCACCGGCTCGCCGGGCCGCATGCCGAACTGCCGCATCGTGCCGACGACCAGATCGACCTGCGACTTGACCAGCGCGCCGCGATTCTCGGGCGCGTAGAAGGCGTCGGAGGTCAGCAGCGCCAGGAGCGCGACCTTGATGTCGTAGCGCGAATCCCGGAAGCGAGCGGCGATCCGCCTGACCTCGGCTGGGTCGGGATCGGGCGAGACGAACTCGCGCCACAGCTTGGTCGTGACGAATTCCGCCGTCTCGGCTCTCGCGAGCAGGATGTCGAGCACGTCGTCGCCGTCGAGGTTGCCGGTCTTGCCGAGCACGCTCTTCGGGCCGTAGTCGTGGAGGAAGGAGCGAAACATGAATTGTCCCGACTGCCGATCGAGGCTCCAGCCGGTGAACGCGCGCGCCGCTTCCTTCACGTCCTGCTCGCCGTAGTGGCCCTCGCCGAGCGTGAAGAGCTCCGTCACCTCGCGAGCGAAGTTCTCGTTCGGCGTGCCCTTGCGGTTGCGCGCGCTGTCGAGGTAGATCACCATCGCCGGATCGCGGGCCACCGCGTGCAGGAGCGCGCCGAAGGTGCCGAGCGCGTTGGTGCGCAGCGTGACGTTCTGACGGTACATGAGCTCGGCGAGCTTCACCTTTTGCTGGCTGGACACGAAATGGTTGTGCCAGAAGAGCGTCATCCGCTCGGTGAGGGGCGAGGGGGTCACGAGCATTTCCTCGAGCCACCAGCCGCGAAGCTCCAGGCCCTTGCGAAGCTGCTCCTGCCGAAACGCTCTCTTTTCCGTCTCGGAGACGTTCCCGCGGCGCGGGTAGGAGCGCGGCCCCGTGTCGCGGGTCCACGCCGGCGGCGGCGTCACCGGCGCGGTGCGCGTTTCGGCAAGTAGCGTGCGCGCTGCATCCTCGCGAGTCATCCCGACAAACCGGCGAATCTCGGCGTCGGTCGCGCCGAAGCCGGTGCGGTTGAGCAAATGCCGCGCGTCCTCGTAGGTGAGCGGCGCCGCGAGGGCCGCGACGGAGGACAACGTTGCGCCGACGACGGCGGCAAGCGAGGCGAGAACGGTTCGGGCGCGCATCGGCACTCTCCTGCGTAGAGAGGAGCCACAACGCGCCAGTCTAGTCCGCTGTTGACTGCAGTACCGTTGACTGCAGTACCGTTTCAGTTTGTTACCAGCCGTTGCTGGCGGGCGGCCCGAGTATTGCCTCATGCGTGGCTGACGCAGGGCGGATTCGCCATTCCCGCGGCTTTTAGGGAACCTCTGAAATACCTCCGCGCGGTTGCGACGGCCGCGTTTCGGGGATGGGATACCTCATTGGCCAATGAGGCAGCGAGCGACGTGCACCAAGAGT
>DASVPH010000237.1:0-33981 GCA_036382945.1 Casimicrobiaceae bacterium | reverse complement strand
GCAGGCCCGATCGGCTAACGCGGACATGCCCACACGATCGAGGAGCGCATCGGCCTCCTCGACATGGAGATCGGTCGCGCGGGCGGTCACCCGGCGCTGCTCGCCGGCGTGCGCGATCAGCGCCATCTGCACGTTCTCGCGCACGGTCATCGAGGCAAACGTCGCCGCGATCTGGAAGGTGCGCCCGACGCCGGCGCGGGCGATCCTCCGCGACGACAGGCCGTCGATGCGCCGTCCGAGGAGCCGCACGCTGCCCGCATCGGGCCGGAGCTGCCCGTTGACCAGGTTGAAGCAGGTGGTCTTGCCGGCACCGTTGGGCCCGATGATCGCGACGATCTCTCCGGCGTTGACCGCGAACGAGACCTCGCGCACCGCTTCGACGCCGCCGAACGACTTCGCGAGCCGATCCACCGCGAGCACGACCGTCGGCGGTTGCGCGCCGTCGCGTCCGCTCATCGCCTGAGCCGCGCGAGCAGCCACGGGAGCGCACCGCCGATGCCCATGGGAAAGGCGAGCACCAAGAGCAGGATCGTCGCGCCAAGCCCGGCGCGCCAGTATTCGCTCGCGCGCGCGAGCCAATCCTGCAAACCGATGAACGCCGCCGCGCCGAGCAGCGGGCCGGCGAGCGCATTGACCCCGCCCAAGAGCACCATGACCAGCGCGTCGACCGAGCGCGGGATCGCCAGCGTCTCGGGCGAGATGCTGCCCTTGGAGAAGGCGTAGAGCGCGCCGGCGATTCCGCCGAACGCACCCGCTATGGCGAACGCCGCCCATTGCGTCGCGCGAACGTCGATGCCGCTCGCCTCGGCGCGCAGCGCCGAGTCGCGCCCGGCCCGAAGCGCATAGCCGAAGGGCGTGTGCGCGATCCAGGCGATCGCCATCAACGCGACCGCGATCGACCCGAGGGTGAAGTAGAAATAGGCCGGCTTGTCGCCGAGCCACGCGGGCGGCCACACGCCCACCAATCCGTTCGAGCCGCCGGTGACGCTGTCCCACTGGAACGCGATCGACCACACGATCTGCGCGAAGGCGAGCGTCAGCATGGCGAGATAAATCCCGGAAGCCCTGACGCAAAACCAGCCGAAGATGAGCGCTCCGGCCAGCGCGGCGAGCGGTGCGACCAGAAGGGTGGCTTCCATCGGGACGCCGTGCCTCACCGCCAGCGCCGCTGCGTACGCGCCCAGCCCGAAATAGGCAGCATGGCCGAAAGAGGCCAGGCCGCCGGTGCCCAGCATCAATTGCAGGCTCGCTGCGAACAGCGCGAACACCAGCACATCGGTCGCGAGCACGAGATCGTATTCGTCGCCGAGCAACGGCAGCAGCGAAGCGACCGCGATCGCGGCGAGCGCGGCGAAAAGGCTGCGGCGCCCGGGTGGCTTCACCAGCGTGCGATGCTCGGTGACTGCGGTGGTCGGCGGCGTGCCGAGCGCGCTGCCCAGCAGGCCGTAGGGCTTGAGGGTCAGAACGATCGCCATGACGACGAACTCGGCGATGAGCGTGAGCTTCGGAAACGCGACGACGATGCCGGCCAATTCGACCTGCCCGAGGCCGATGCACAGAGCCTTGACGAGCCCGATCAGGAGCGCGGCGATGAAGGCACCCGGGATCGATCCCAGGCCGCCCACGACGGTGACCACGAACGCCTCGGCGATGACCGAGAGGTCCATCCCCAGATTCGCCGACTCGCGCGGCAATTGCAACGCTCCAGCGAGACCGGCCAGCAGCGCGCCGAGGAAGAACACGCTCGAAAACAGCCACGCCTGATTGACGCCCAACGCCTGCACCATCACACGGTTCTCGGTCGCCGCCCGCACCAGCAGCCCGAAGCGCGTGCGCCGGGTGAGCCACCACAGCGCAAGCAGAACGAGCGGACCGACGGCGATCAACAGCGCATCGTATTGCGGCAGCACGCGGCCGGCGATGTCGATGGTGCCTTTGAATCCGGACGCGCGGGGCCCGAGCAAGTCCTCCGGGCCCCAGAGGGCGAGCGTCGCGTCCTCGACGATCAGGACCACGCCGAACGTCGCGAGGAGTTGCAGCAGCTCCGGCGCACGGTAGATCCGCCGCAGCAGCGCGATCTCGATCGCTAGGCCGATCGCACCGACCGCGAGCGCCGCAGCAAGCACCGCTCCCCAATACCCGGCGATCGTCGTGCCGAACCGTCCGATCGCACTGTAGGCGATGTAGGCGCCCAGCATGTAGAGCGAGCCGTGGGCGAAGTTGACCACACGCGTGACGCCGAAGATCAGCGTCAATCCCGCCGCGACCAGGAACAGCGCCGAGGCGCCGGCGAGGCCGTTGAGAAGCTGGACGAGGAGCGCGGAGAAGGTCAAGGCGCCTCACGATGGCGAGCGCTCGGCGGCGCGCCTCCAGCGTGCCGCGCCGGGTTCACGCTCGACGCTCACCGCTCGAGGGCGGAGCGCTTCACTGCGCCGGCCGATGCGCGCGCACCCAGTCGTCGGAGGGCAGGTAGTCGGCCCCGTCGGCGTACTTCCAGTCGACCATGACGCCCTTGCCGTCTTTGACCGCGATGCGGCCTACAAAGGCGCCCATGGTCGACTGATGATCGAGCGCGCGATAGGTGATGCGGCCGAAGGGCGTTTCGACGGCGAGCCCGCGCATCGCCGCGACCAGCTTCTCGGTCTGCGTCGACTGCGCCTCGCGGATCGCGGCAGCGGCGCTCAGCACCACGCTGTAGCCGACGACCGACCCCTGCCGCGGATAATCCTTGTACTTTGCTTGATACGCGTCGAGAAAGCGCTTGTGCGCCGGGGTTGCGATCGCCGACCACGGGTAGCCCGTGACGTACCAGCCGGCCGGCGCCTCGTCCTTGAGCGGATCGAGATATTCGGGCTCGCCCGCGAGCAGATTCACCACCGGCCGATCGCGAAACAGTCCGCGGAGCTCTCCCTCGCGCACGAACTTGGCGAGATCGGCCGCGAACAGCGAGGAGAAGATCGCGTCGGGCTTGGCGTCGAGCAGCGCCTGCACGACCGGGCCCGCGTCGATCTTGCCTAACGGGACCGCGATCTCCACGAACTCGATCTCGGGCTGGCGGGCGATCATGAGCTGCTTGAAGGCGGCGGTGGCGGCGGTGCCGTATTCGTAGTTGGGGTAGACGATCGCCCAGCGCTTTTTCGCGAGCCGCAGCGCATCCGGGACCAGCATTGCGGTCTGCATATACGTCGAGGGCCGCAGGCGGAACGTGTACTTGTTGCCGTTCTCCCAGACGATCTTGTCGGTCAATGGCTCCGCAGCGAGAAACAGCACCCGCCGCTGCTTGGCGAGGTCCGCGACCGCAAGCCCGACCGCGGAGGAGAACGTCCCCATCAGCAGGTCGACTTTTTCACGCGCAATGAGCTCCTCGGCCACCCGCACGGCGTCGCCGGCGTTGCCGTTGTCGTCGCGTATCACGAGTTCCAGCGGGCGCCCAAGCACGCCTCCGCCCCGGTTGATCTCCTCGACCGCGAGCTCCATGCCTTTCTTGTACGGCTCGAGAAACGCAGGGAAGGTCTTATAGCTGTTGAGCTCGCCCAGCTTGATGGGCTGCGCGAGCGCGGCCGCGCTCGACAGCCCGGCAATGATGGCGACCACCTGGAGCAACCCCGAGAACGATCTCATCCCCACCTCGTGTCTTGTTCAGGTCCGGCTCGACGCTCGAGCCCTTGACGTGCGGACCGCGATCATAGCCGCGCGGGGCGCGCTTGGGGAAGCGCCGGGCGCGAATGCCGCTTCTATGCTTATGCCGCACAGCGGCTCGCGGAGGACGGCGCCGGGACGGTAAAATCGCCTATTTGCCCGCAATGCGGGCCAGACAAGTCGATGCTCAAGCTCGGATTCGGGTTCGCGTTTCCCGACCTCTATTCGCAAGCGGGCCTGCAAAGGCTCGACCAGGCCTTCGTGACGTGGCTCCGCGAGGCCAACGCGACGCTCGCGGCGCGGCTCGAGGGGGCGCGCAGCGACGCGACCGCCCTCGGCCGCAAAGGCGAGTCCGAGCTCATCATCGCGCTCGCGCCGCACGTCGAGGATTTTCTGGCGCAGCTCTTCGGCATCGCCGCCGAGGCGGCCGCGCTGCAGGCGGCCCAGCACGAGCTCGCGCCGGTGTTCGCCTGCAAGCGCCAGGTCGTGCAGCGCAAGGCGCTCAACAAGTACAAGCCCGACGAGGTCGCGACCTTCGACGGCGAGGCGCTTCGCGCCGCGCTGGAGGCGACGCTCGGCGAGAGCATCGTCGGTCAACGCGGCGAGATCGCGTTCGCGCGCCAGCTCGGGCTCTGGGGTCGGGACGAAGCGGCCCATGCGGCGCAGATCGATCTGGCGCTGCGCTACGCCGCGTGGGCCGTGCACAGTGCGCAGGGCAAGGCGTTGCACAAATCCGGGGTGCTGTTCAAGGCGCCGCGCAAGCTCGATTACCTGCGCCTGGTCCCGGTCGAGCACGAGACGCGCCACGGCATCGAGATGCTGCGGCTGCCGGAGGATCACCTGCGCCGGCGTGAGGGCTTCGCGCTGACCGATCCGGGCACCGATCTCGCCGGCGGTCTCGACCAGGCGCACTACTGCATCTGGTGTCACGAGCAGCAGAAGGATTCGTGCTCGTCGGGCCTGCGGGAAAAGAAGCCGGCGGACGGCGCCCCCGCGCCGTTCAAGAAATCACCCTTCGCCGTGGCGCTCACCGGTTGCCCGCTCGAAGAGAAGATCTCGGAGTTCCACAAGCTGCGCGCCGGGGGCTGGGCGCTCGGCGCGCTCGCCGTGATCTGCGTGGACAATCCGTTGGTTGCGGCCACCGGTCACCGCATCTGCAACGATTGCATGAAGGCGTGCATCTACCAGAAGCAGGATCCGGTCGACATCCCGCAGTCCGAGACGCGCGTGCTGAAGGACGTGCTGGCGCTGCCGTGGGGATTCGAGATCTACGCGCTGCTCACCCGCTGGAACCCGCTCAACCTGCGCCGGCCTCTGCCGTGCGCGCCCACCGGCAAGCGCGTGCTCGTGGTCGGGATGGGACCTGCGGGATTCACGCTCGCGCATCACCTCTTGAACGACGGCCACACCGTGGTCGGCATCGACGGGCTCAAGATCGAGCCGCTCGATGCCGCGCTGTCGGGCGTGGGGCCCGACGGAGCGCGAGTGCCGTTCGCGCCGATCCGCGACAGCGCGAGCCTGCGCGAGGCGCTCGACGATCGGGTCATGGCCGGGTTCGGCGGTGTGGCGGAATACGGCATCACCGTGCGCTGGGACAAGAACTTTCTCAAGATCGTGCGCTTGATTCTCGAGCGGCGCGAGCGTTTCGCGCTGATCGGCGGCGTGCGCTTCGGCGGGACGATCACCGCCGAGACCGCGTTCGCGCTCGGGTTCGATCACCTCGCGCTCGCCGCCGGCGCGGGCAAGCCCACGGTGCTCGACCTGCCCAACGCTCTTGCCAACGGGGTGCGCACCGCGTCCGATTTCCTGATGGGGCTTCAGCTCACCGGCGCGGCGCGGCGCGACTCGCTCGCCAACATGCAGCTCCGGCTGCCGGTGGTCATCGTCGGCGGCGGACTGACCGCGATCGACGCGGCGACCGAATCGCTCGCGTACTACCCGGTGCAGGTCGAGAAGTTTCTTGCCCGCTACGAGGCGTTGACGAGCGAGACGGGACGAGAGGCGGTCGAGGCGGCGTGGTCGCCCGAGGAGCGCGAGATCGCGCGCGAGTTCCTCGAGCACGCGCGCTCGATCCGCGCCGAGCGCGCGGCGGCGGCGCGCGAGGGCCGCCCGGCGCGCGTGCTGGAGCTGCTGCAATCCTGGGGCGGGGTCACCATCGCCTATCGCAAGCGCCTGATCGACAGTCCGTCGTACACGCTCAACCACGAGGAAGTCGACAAGGCGCTGCAGGAGGGCGTGCGCTTCGCGGAGGGGCTGACGCCGCTCGCGGTCGAGGTGGACGCCCACGGCCGTGCGCGCGCGCTCGCGGTTTCGGTGCAGCGGAGCAACGGCGAGGGCGTGTGGCACGAGATCGGCCGCGCCGAGCTGGCTGCGCGCTCGATCCTCATCGCGGCCGGTACGCAACCGAACACCGTCGCGGCGCGCGAGGACCCGACCCATTTTCATCTCGACGGCCGCTACTTCCAGGCGCTCGACGAGTCGGGCGCTCCGGTGCGGCCCGAGAAAGGGCTGGCCAAGCCCGAGGCGACGCGCGTGCTGACGGCGCTCGAGCCCGACGGCCGCGCGATCAGCTTCTTCGGCGATCTGCACCCGTCGTTCTTCGGCAACGTGGTGAAGGCGATGGCGAGCGCGACGCGGGGCTACCCCATCGTGAGCGGCATGCTCGCGCGCGTCGGCGCGGCATCGGCCGCGACCGATGCCGAGTTTCTCGCCCGGATCAACGGCGAGCTTCGCGCCAAGGTCGAGCGCGTGGTTCGGCTCACCCCGACCATCGTCGAGGTCATCGTGCGCGCGCCCGCCGCGGCGCGCCGCTTCGCGCCCGGGCAGTTCTATCGCTTGCAGAACTTCGAGACGCTTGCGGGCCGCGTCGACGGCACGCGGCTCGCGATGGAAGGCATCGCGCTCACCGGCGCCTGGGTCGACCGCGAGCTAGGCCTCGTCTCGACCATCGTGCTCGAGATGGGCGGCTCGTCGAATCTGTGCGCGCTCTTGAGGCCAGGCGAGCCGGTCGTCCTCATGGGGCCGACCGGCACGCCGACCGAGATCGCGCGCAACGAAACCGTCGTGCTCGCCGGCGGCGGTCTGGGCAACGCAGTGCTGCTCTCGATCGGCCGGGCGTTGCGCAGCGCCGGCTCGCGCGTTCTCTACTTCGCCGGCTATCGCCAGATGGTCGATCGCTACAAGGTGGCCGAGATCGAGGCCGCCGCCGAGGTCGTCGTCTGGTGCTGCGACGAGGCCCCGGGCTTCGTTCCGGGACGCGCGCAGGACAAGAGCTACGTGGGCAACATCGTGCAGGCGATGGTCGCCTACGCCCGCGGCGAGCTCGGTCGCCAGCCGATCGAACTGGCTGCGGCCGATCGCCTCATCGCCATCGGCTCGGACCGGATGATGGCCGCGGTGGCCGCCGCGCGCCACAACGGGCTCGCCGCGTATGTAAAGCCGGAGCAGCGCGGCATCGGCTCGATCAACTCGCCGATGCAATGCATGATGAAGGAGGTCTGCGCCCAGTGCCTGCAGCCGCACCGCGATCCGGCGACGGGGAAGGTGACGTACGTGTTTTCCTGCTTCAACCAGGACCAGCCCCTCGACGAGGTCGACTTCGCCGCCCTCGAGGCGCGTCTGGCGCAGAACGGCGTGCAGGAGAAGCTCACCGCGCAGTGGATCCGCCGTTGCCGCGGTCGCAATGGACGCGATGTAGGGCATTCTCCTACGTAGCACCGGGAAGGCACACACCGGATCTCTCGCACATGACGCAACCCGGTCTACGCCGTCGTTGGTGCGTTTGCAAATCTTACTTACAAAAAATTCCTGACGCGCGGCTGAATGCCCCTTCCAGTCGGCTAAAATGGGTCATTTTTGGGGCGGACGATCCATGCCCTCTGTTTCCTCCGCGTGTCCGGCCGCGGCGATCGGCGCGACGGCAGCTCGCGACCTCATTCACGTGGTCAACCCGCTTTGGGACGCTCAAGGCGGCAGCGATTGGCGCGCGGCGGAAATGTACACGGCGCTCAGCGCCACGCACGCGGTTCGCCTGTGGAGCCGCTTCGACCCCGCGCCGGTCTTCCGGCAACGCTATCCGGTTGAGCTGATCCGGCCGTGGCGCGGGCGCTGGCCGGTCGGCGGCACCTTCATCTTCGTCGGCGCGTACTTCCGTGTGGGCCATTGGTTCAAGGCGGCATTTCCGCGGCGAACGATCCTCATCTACAACACCTACCAGCCCGATCGACTGGCGAAGGCGCTCTCGCGCCTGGAGGCGTGGCACCGGGCGCCGGTCGAAGTCGTGTACACCTCGCCGCTGCTGCGCCGTCTCTCGCATCGCCCCGGGCCGGTCATCGAGAGCGCGATCGATCTCGCGAAGTTCGTGCCGCGGGCGACGGCGCAGCGCGCCGACACGTTCACCGTCGGACGCGTCTCGCGCGACATCCTGACCAAGCACCATGAAGGCGACGCGCAGGTGTATGCCGCGCTCGCGCGCGAGGGTGTGGCCTTGCGCGTGATGGGCGGCACCTGTCTGCACGATCGTCTGGACGGCGTGGCCGGTGCGAGCCTGCTCCCCGCGGGCTCGCAACGCTCGGTCGAGTTCCTGCACGGCATCGATTGCTTCTACTACCGGACGAGCGACCGGTGGCTGGAGGCGTTCGGTCGCGTCGTGTTCGAAGCGATGGCCTGCGGGCTGCCCGTCGTGTGCGGACGGCGCGGCGGCTATGCCGATTACATTGCCAACGGCGTCAACGGCTTCCTGTTCGAGACCAGCGAGGAAGCGGTCGCGCTGATTCTCAAATTGCGCGCCGATCCCGCGCTGCGCGAGCGCATCGGCCGCGCGGCGCGACGCACGGTCGAAGATCTCTACGGCAGCAGGGCGTGGCGAAGGAAGCTCGCGTTCTTCCTGCTGCCCGACCGCGCCGCACCGCGCCGGCTGCCGAGCTTCGGCGACGCCTTCGACCCGACTTCCGAGCTTCGCTGACGAGCTCTACGCAGGAACGCGAACCGGACCGCTCGACGATATAACCCCGTTCGTCCGCTGTCATCTTCATACACTGTGTGCGCGTTAAAGGCAGGACCGGGCAAGCGGCACGATTCGTGCTGAGGTGTGGGTACGAATTGCGAGCGCCGTTTGCCGGGCGGGCGGGGAACGGGCAAGCGGCGCTGGATGGACTGTGCTGGCGCCGGCGGAATTCCTACAGCCTGCAGCACCGACAACAACGAGCGAGGACGATCATGATCCAATCCCTACGTGCACCGCGAAGCTGGATCGCCGCGTTGTGCGGCGCAGCCGCGTTGCTCTTCAGCGCCAGCGCATTCTCCGATCCGCCGGCTCGCGTCGCGCGCCTGACCCAGATCGAAGGCACGGTCAGCTTTTCGCCGGCGGGCGAAGAGGATTGGGCGCTGGCAGAGGCGAACCGGCCGCTCATCAGCGGCGATCGAGTCTGGTCCGACGCCGGGTCGCACGTCGAGCTGCAGATCGGGGCCGGGGCGGCGCGCCTCGGCGCCAACACCAGCGTGACGATTCTCAATCTCGACGACACCATCGCGCAGTTCCAGCTTGCGCAAGGAACGTTGAACATCCGCGTGCGCCAGATCTACGGCGATCAGTTCTACGAGGTCGACACGCCGAACCTCGCGTTTTCGATTCGCCGCGCTGGCGACTATCGCATCGACGTCGACCCCGATGGCAACGCGACGATCGTCAGCGTGCGGTCGGGCTCAGGGGAGGCCTGGGGCGAGGGCGCCGCGTACGTCATCGCCGCCGGGCAGCAATATACGTTCGTCGGCGAGGGCTTGCGCGACTACCGCTTCGCTTCTCTGCCGCCGCCCGACGAGTTCGACCGCTGGACCTTCGGGCGCAACCGCCAGGAGGATGCAGCCGTCGCAGCGCGTTACGTCTCGCCCGAGGTGATCGGCTATGACGATCTGGACGAGTACGGCACGTGGCGCAACGTCCAAGGCTACGGCTCGGTCTGGGTACCGACGGCGGTCGCGCCGGGCTGGGCGCCGTATCGCTTCGGCCGCTGGGCCTGGGTGGAGCCATGGGGCTGGACGTGGATCGACGACGCGCCGTGGGGCTTCGCGCCGTTTCACTACGGGCGCTGGGCGTTCGCATCGAGCCGCTGGTTCTGGGTGCCCGGTCCCATTGCGGTGCGTCCGGTGTATGCGCCGGCGCTGGTCGCCTTCGTCGGCGGTGGCGGCTTCAGCCTCGCGATCTCGACCGGGCCGGTCGAGGGCGTTGCGTGGTTCCCGCTCGCTCCCGGTGAAGTGTATCGACCGGCCTACACCGTCAGCCGGACCTACTTCACCAATATCAACGTCAGTAACACCGTGGTCAACAGGACGGTGATCAACAACGTCTACAACAACGTCAACGTCACCAACATCGTTTATCGCAATCGCGAAGCGCCGGGCGCGGTCACCGCGGTGCCGACGACGGTATTTGCCGGCGGGCAATCGGTCTCGAGAAACGCCGTGCGGGTATCGAGCGAGGTGATCGCGCGCGAGCGCGTGACGCCGGTCGCCGCCGTGGCGCCGTCGCGCGCGGCGGTTCTCGCTGTCGGTGGCACGGCCGCTGGCGGAGCGGCCGTCGCTGCGGTCCGTCGACCGCCTGCCGCGGTGCTGAGGCGCGAAGTCGTGGCCAAGACCGCGCCGCCAGCGCCACCCGCATCCTTCGCTGCACGGTCCTCGTTGCTCGCGTCGCAGCCGGGCAAGCCCCTCGAAGCCGAGAAAGCGACGCGGTTGCGCACCGAGCGAGCGGCCGAGGCACCCAAGGTCAAGATGGTCGCGCCCGGCGTGAGGCCGCAGCCGCTGGCGAAGGGCGCGCCGCAAGCCGGTCCCGGTCCGCAGCAGGAGCGCCCCAAGGAGCGCAGAGCCGCACCGCAGGGCGCACCGGTGCCGCAGCCGCCGGTCTCGGCCCAGGAACGCTTCAAGGGACAACCGCAGGGCGGCCAGGTCCAGCAGCAGGAGCGCCCGAGGGAGCGCAGAGCCGCACCGCAAGGCGCACCGGTGCCACAGCCGCCGGCCTCGGCGCAGGAACGCTTCAAGGGACAACCGCAGGGCCAAGTCCAGCCGCAAGAGCGCCCCAAGGAGCGCAGAGCCGCACCGCAAGGCGCACCGTTGCCGCAGCCGCCGGCCTCGGCGCAGGAACGCTTCAAGGGACAGCCGCAGGGCGGCCAGGTCCAGCAGCAGGAGCGCCCGAGGGAGCGCAGAGCCGCACCGCAGGGCGCACCTGCCGGCCCCCCGCCGCAGCAGCAACAGCAGTTCCGACAGCCACAACAGCAGATTCAGAGGCAACCGCAGCAGCAGATTCAGAAGGGCCCGCCGCCTGGCCCGCAGTCGCAAGGTGGACCTCCCGAGCCGCGGCGTGAAGAGGGCAAGGGTAAGGAAGGCAAGGGCAAGGAAAAGGACAAAGAGCGTCCGCCGGGCCAATAGGCCGGGCGGCATCACGGGTAGCCCGGGATAGCGCACGGCGCGAATCCCGGGTTTCGCCCTTTCGTCGCCCTCGGGGTTCGCTCTCTCTCGCCCCGGGCTACGCGTCAGCGCTCGAACTTCACGGAGAGCACGATCGAGGTCTGCGTCCGCTGAATGCCCTCGATGCGTCCGATGGCGTCGAGATGGCGATCGATCTCCTCGGTGCTGCCGCCTTCGATGCGGACCTCGTAATCGAACACACCCGATAGCGCGTAGACCGCGCGCACCCACGGTCGCGCTTCGAGCTCACGCACGACGCGCTCGCCGGCCTTGGGATCGACGTTGATCAGCACCTGGGCCGCGATGCGCTGGCGGGCGAAACCTTCGCTCACGCGCACCGTGTAACCGGCGATCACGCCGTCGCGTTCGAGCCGGCGAATGCGCTCCTGGACGGTGGTCCGGGCAACCCCGAGCTTGCGCGCGAGCGACGCCGTCGATTCGCGCGCGTTGCGGCGAAGGAGCGCCAGCAGACGCTGCTGCTCCATGGTCGGCCGTCGATTCGTCGTAATTCTTGGCATTTCGTCGGAAGTATACCCTCAAAGTGACGAATTGCCGGCTGTGTTTCGACCGATCTTGCCTTTACACTCCTGGCAGCGCCGCCCGGCGGTGCTTTGGTTCGAGAGAACGCCATGACCCCACTGATCCTCCTCGGCGCCGGCAAGATCGGCGAGACGATCGCTCACCTGCTGCACGCTTCAGGCGACTACGCGCTCACGGTCGCCGACCGGGACCGTGCGCGCCTTGCGCCCATCGACGCGCTCGGCGTGAAGACCGTGCAGGCGAAGCTCGACGATCCGCGCGCGCTCGCCGCGCTCCTGCGCGGTCAAGCGATGGTAATCAGCGCGGTGCCGTTCTACCTGACGCCGACGATCGCCGAGGCGGCGGTCGCGGCCGGCGCACACTACTTCGATCTCACCGAGGACGTCGAAAGCACGCGTCGGGTCAAGGCGCTCGCGGGCGAGGCGAAGACGGTGCTGGCGCCGCAGTGCGGGCTCGCCCCCGGATTCATTTCGATCCTGGCCCATGCCATGACGCGCAAGTTCGACTCGCTGCGCGACGTCCACATGCGGGTGGGGGCGCTGCCGGTGTATCCGACCAACGCGCTCAAGTACAACCTGACCTGGAGCACCGACGGGCTCATCAACGAATACTGCAACCCGTGCGAGGCGATCATCGACGGCGCCTTGCGGGAGACGCTCGCGCTGGAGGAGATCGAAGCGTTCTCGCTCGACGGTATCGCCTACGAGGCGTTCAACACCTCGGGCGGGCTGGGGACGCTGTGCGACACGCTCGCCGGACGCGTGGAGAACCTGAACTACAAGACGGTGCGCTATCCGGGCCATCGCGACCTGGTCAAGATGCTGATCCGCGACCTGCGGCTCGGTCAGCGGCGCGAGGTGCTGAAGGACGTGCTCGAGGCCTCGGTGCCGATGACGCGCCAGGACGTCGTGCTGGTCTTCGTCACGGTGAGCGGGATGCAGGAGGGCCGGCTCACCCAGGAGTCGTTCGCGAAAAAGGTCTACAGCAAGACGCTCGACGACCGGCCGTACTCGGCGATCCAGATCACGACCGCCGCCGGCGTATGCGCGATCGTGGACATGGTGCGCGAAGGCGCGCTGCCGGATCGCGGCTTCGTCCGGCAGGAAGACGCCGACCTCGAGCGCTTCCTCGGCAATCGGTTCGGGAGGCACTACGCGTAGGGAAGGCTGCAAAGAACGGCAGGAACCGTTCGTTCAGGGTTCGAGCGGCCGGTCCTGAGCTCGGTCGAACCACCCGCCACGAAAGCGAGCCAAGGTGCGCTCTTCACGTCAACGGGGCAGGCACCCTATAGTGGCGCCATGTGCGGCCGCTTCGATCAGCACACGTTGCCCTATCGCTACGCGGGCTACATCGACGCGATGCTGCGCACCGCGCCCGACGAGCCGGCGCCGCGTTACAACGTCGCGCCGCAGACGCGCGCCTGGGTGGCGCGGGCGACGCGAGAGGGCGGTCGCGAGCTCGCGCCGCTCACCTGGGGATTGGTGCCGTGGTTCGCGGATGACCCGAGCAAAGGGGCCAGGCCGATCAACGCACGCTACGAAACGGTCGCTTCGCGTCCCATGTTCCGCGAGCTGATCGCCAGGCGCCGCTGTGTGGTTCCCGTCGACGGCTTCTACGAATGGCGCAAGACGCCGACCGGGCGTTTCCCGCACTACATTCGCCTGGCGGAGGACGCACCGATGCTGCTCGCCGGATTGTGGGATCGCTGGCGGCACGGTGACGCCGAGCCGATCGAGTCGTTCACCATCCTGACCACGCCGTCGAACCCGCTCATCGCGCCGCTGCACGACCGTATGCCGGCGATCATCGATCGCGCGGATCTGGCGCGCTGGCTCGACGTGAAGGAGCGCGAGGCCGCCGCGGCGACCGCGCTGCTGCGTCCGTTTCCGGTCGAGAAGTTGCGCGGCTATCCGGTGAGCCGGCGAGTCAACTCGGCGAACAACGAGGGTTCGGACCTGATCGAACCGGCCGACCCGGAGATGCTGCCGGGGCTTTCGCCGCGTTAATCAACCCGATCCCGGCCGAGTACGGCGGGATCGGGGTGACGCGAGCCGGGAAGAGCGCAAATGAAAAACGCCTCGCATCGGCGAGGCGTTTCTCTTATTCGGGGCAGGGAGCAGATCCGATGGACGATCTGGACTGCGGTCGGCATGCCGAATCGCACCATGGATCTGCCCTACCTGGTGCGCAGTCTCCTCGAACCGAGCTCGTCGGACAATCGGCGCGTGTCCGATTTTGCTGTAGGACGCCGACGAGGGCCCTGTAGGAGGATTGCGCCGATGCACTCCAACGCATTTGAGCAGGATCGCTTGCGCGGGCGGCGCTCACTTGGACGCCGGCGCGCTCATCGGGTTGCTGCCGGCGCTCGACTTGTCGCCGCCCGCGTTGTTGTAACGTGCGTCCGCGGCGTCGCGGCATGCCTGCTGTTGGTTGGCCGGCTTCCGGTCGCACGCGGCGAGCGCCTTCTGATACGCGGCGCTCGTCGACGAGGACGCGCCCTTGCCCATCGTGCCCTCGCTCCTCGAGGTGCTGGGTGAAGTCTGGCTTGGCGTATCGGTTGCAGAGGGCTGCTGGGCTTTCTCGCCCGAATAGGCCTGCGCGGCGGTGAGACCGGGCAGCGCCGCGAGCGCCAGGGCGAGGATCGTATAGCGGATGGCTTGTGGCATATGAGTCTCCTGTAAGGGGTGAAAAGGTTCGGTGTCCCGTCCTACGTCACGACCCGCGTCACGACCCGCCTCCAGGCGCAGAACCGTGCAGGCAGTCGACGTAGGCCGTGTCGGTCAGCGGTGCACAGCGCGGGCTCGTATTGGTGTTGCGCGTCGAGGTGTCGCCCGGATAGGCGAAGCGGTAGTAGCCCGGCGGCGCAGCAGAGTATTCGTCCGCAACCGGCGGGTTGGTGTAGTAGTACGTCATATAGCCGGGATGGCTGTCGACCATTCGGTCCCGATAGCCGTAGCTGGGATAGGTCGTGTCCACACCGTAGTAGGTCGTGGTCACGTAGTCGACCGGCGCGTCGTTGGTCATCGCATTGGGGATGGCCTGGCGCGGCGAGTCGTTGTCCGCGCCGATCGGTTGCCGGCCGTTGTCTCCGGCCTGCGATCCTGCCGCGGATGCCACGCCTGCCACGCCGGGAAGAACGGCCAGCGCAAGCGCGAGGGCGATCCGGCGGATGGCTTGATGAGGCATTTGCTGGCTCCTGTTGAACGGTTAAAAGAAAAATGCGTGAGACTCGGGGTCGGGTACGTCTGCCACTTTCCCGGTCGCGATGTTTTCTTCGCGTCCTGGGCTCCGAGGGTCTCATCGTAGACTCATGCTGCGCTTATCGAGGCCGCACGACTATCGGCTCGACGCCGATCCTCGTGTCAGTCGATGCCGAGCGTCCTTCGGCGGGCGTCCTACAGAGGCGAGCTTGCGCGAAGGGAAATGCAGGCGCGAGCGGGAATTCGACCGGTTGCACCTCCGTCGCGGTGTGAGCCGCATGCGCAGCGGACACAGGCGTGCGCTGGGGATCGTCTTTCACGACGCGACGTGAAAGCCGTTGCAACCGGCACGCTACTGCCGGTACGCTTCGCAGGCCTGAGTGTCAGGCGCGATGTCAGGGTGGCGAGGTGAAACCAACCGCGATCCGCACGCTGCATGGACGGCAGATCCTCGATTCCCGCGGGCGGCCGACGGTCGAAGTCGACGCGATCCTCGAGGACGGCAGCTTCGGTCGCGCCAGCGTGCCCTCGGGTGTGTCGACCGGCGCGGCCGAAGCGCACGAGCTGCGCGACGGCGACCCGGCCCGCTACGCGGGCCTCGGCGTGCTCAAGGCGGCGGCCAACGTCGGCGGCGAGATCGCGCGAGCGCTCTCCGGCATCGACGGCGCCGATCAGCGTGGGCTCGACGAGCGCTTGCGTGCGCTCGACGGTACGGCGCAATTGCAGCGCCTCGGCGCCAACGCTACGGTCGGCGTCTCGCTGGCGGTGTGCAGGGCGGTGGCTGCCTCGCGCGGCCAGGCTTTGTACGAGCGCATTGCCGAGCTCTCGGGAGCGAGGCCGATCCTGCCGCTGCCGATGACCAACATCCTGAGCGGCGGCCTGCACGCCGGGCGCGACATGGACGTGCAGGATTTCCTCGCCGTGCCGATGGGCGCCGCGTCGATCGCCGAGGCGATCCATCTCGTCGCTCGAGTGCGTTCGGCCGCGACCGAGGTTTCGCGCGAGCGCGGGCTGCCGACGCTGCTCGCCGACGAGGGCGGCTTGAGCCCCGGCTGCGAAACCGGCCGCGCGGCGTTGCGTTTGATGGTGGCGTCGATCGAGCGCGCAGGCTTGCGCCCCGGCGAGGACATCGCCATCGCGATCGACATCGCCGCCTCGGCGCTCATCGGAGCAGACGGACGCTACCGTCTGGCTCGCGAGGGCCGCGCTGTCGACAGTGCGGCGATGATCGACCTGATCGAAGCCTGGGTGCGCGAGTTTCCGGTGGTGTCGGTCGAGGACGGCCTCGGCGAGGAGGACTGGGCCGGCTGGGCATCGCTCACCGAACGGCTCGGCAGCAAGGTGCAACTAGTCGGCGACGATCTCTTCGCGACCAGCCCGCAGCGGCTCGCGCGCGGGGTCACGGGCGGCATCAGCAACGGCGTGCTGATCAAGGCGAACCAGAACGGGACGCTCACGGGTACCCTCGACGTGATTGACCAGGCGAAGCGGGCCGGCTACGCGACCATCGTCTCGGCTCGCTCCGGCGAAACCGAGGATGCATTCATGTCCGATTTCGCGGTCGGCGCTGCCGCAGGTCAGATCAAGATCGGGTCGTTGCGCACCTCGAGCACGGTCGCGAAGTACAACCAGCTTCTGCGCATCGAGGAGCACTCCGGCGCACCCTTTGCGGGCGCGGCTGCGCTCGCGGCGAGGCGCCCACGGTGAGCGCTCCCACGCCGGATCCGCGTCTCTGCGCTTTCCTGCGCGACCGGGGGCTGGCCAAGCCTGGCGAGCCGACGACCTGGACGCGATTGGCCGGCGGCATCTCCTCCGACATCTGGCGCGTCGATCTCCTCGGCCGCAGCCTTTGCATCAAGTGCGCGCTGCCACAGCTCAAGGTCGCGCAGCGCTGGCAGGTGCCGGTCGAACGCAACGCCTACGAGTGGGCGTGGATCGGGTTCGCCGCCGGGCACTGTCCCGATGCCGTGCCCACGCCGATCGCGAGCGACGCGGAGCAGGGCATCTTTGCGATGAGCTTTCTCGATCCGCGGCGCTATCCGGTGTGGAAGCGCAGGCTGCTCGACGGTGTCGTCGAGCCGCAAACGGCGGCGCGCGTGGGTACGATTATCGCCCGCCTGCACGCGGCGAGCGCGGGCAACGCGGAGGTCGCGCGGCGCTTTCCGACCGACGCCATCTTCCACGCCATCCGGCTCGAGCCTTACCTCATCGCGACCGCGCGCCGTCATCCCGACCTCGAAGGCGCGCTGCACGCGCTCGCGGAGCGCACCGCGACCACACGCGGGGCGCTGGTCCACGGCGACGTGAGCCCCAAGAATGTCCTGCTCGGACCGAAGGGGCCGGTGTTTCTCGACGCCGAGTGCGCATGGTACGGAGATCCCGCGTTCGATGCGGCGTTCTGCCTCAACCATTTGCTGTTGAAGTGCGTCGCCCGGCCGCAGTGGTCGGACGCGTTCCTCGCCTGTTACGCCGCGTTCAGCGATGCCTATCTCGATGGTGTGACATGGGAACCGCGCGCGCAGATCGAGGGCCGCATTGCGAGCCTGCTCCCGGGGCTGCTCCTGGCGCGGATCGACGGCAAGTCGCCCGTCGAATACATCACCGACGAGGGCGACAAGCGCAGCGTGCGCGAGATCGCGCGGCCGCTGATCGCCAAGGCGCCGGCGCGGCTCGCTGAAATCGCGGTGCACTGGCGTAGCCGCTGAGCCGACACGAATCGACTGGCGGCGTCTTCCCGAGCGCCCTCCCTCACGGGAATAGGCTCCACGGGCGCACTAACACGGCGCTGCCCGGCGGGTGTACGCTCAAGTCCGTTCGGTGCGTTGTGACGAGCGGGGTCATGGCGACTTCCAAACCGATCCAGATGATCCTGGCGCGGCAGCTCGCGAGCTGCATCGCGACGCCCATCCTCCTGGTCGACGCTGCGGGCACGCTCATCTACTACAACGAGCCGGCCGAGGCCATATTCAATCAGCGCTTCGACGAGACCGGCGAGATACCCGCGGCGGAATGGACCGCGCGGCTCACTGCGCTCGACGACGAGCGCAATCCGCTTCCGCCGGAGGATCGGCCTATGATGCGCGTGCTCGCCGAGCGCAGCCCACTGTGGCAGACGCTCTGGATCCGGCGCTCGGACGGCGAGTGGCGGCACCTGCGCGTCACCGCCTTTCCGCTCATCGGCGAGCGGGAGATGCTCCACGGCGCGATGAGCATCTTCTGGGAGATTTGAGATGCAGGCGACGCTCTGGGGCACGCGCGGCTCGCTCGCCACCCCGGGTCCGGAAACAGCGCGCTACGGCGGCAATACCTCGTGCGTGGGCGTGCGCGGACGCGAAGGCACGCTGCTGGTGCTCGACGCGGGGACGGGCATCCGCCGCTTGGCGGCCGCGCTCGACGCGAGCGTGCGTCGCGTCGACATTCTGCTGACCCATCTGCATATGGATCACATCCAAGGCTTGGGCTTCTTCGCGCCGCTCTACCGTCCCGACGTCGAAGTGGGCATCTGGGGACCGGCGAGCAGCAGGCTCAGCCTTCGGCAACGGCTCATGCGTTATCTGTCGCCGCCGCTATTTCCCGTGAGCCTGCGCGAATTGCCGTGTGCGCTCACGCTGCACGAGGTGCCGTGCGGCGAGGTCGACATCGGCGAATTTCGCGTGTGCTCCGCACTGGTCTGTCACCCCGGGCCGACGGTGGGGTATCGGATTGCCGACGGCGACGGCCACGTGTTGACCTATCTTCCGGATCACGAGCCGGCGCTCGGTGCGCTGACATTTCCTTCGCTCCCGCGCGAGTGGACGTCGGGGGGGCTGCTCGCGGCCGAAGCCGACCTGCTGATTCACGACAGCCAGTACGATACCAACGAGTATGTCGGCCACGTCGGCTGGGGGCACAGCTCGCTCAAGCAGGCGCTCGACTTCGCCACCCTCTCCGAAGTGAAGCACATGGTGCCGTTTCATCACGATCCCAGCCACACCGACGCCGATCTCGATCGCCTGATCGGGGAGGCGGTCGCGGAGGCCAAGCCCGCGTATCGCGTCACGCCGGGTGCGGAAGGCCTGACGTTCGCGCCCTAGGCGAGAGGTCGCACCAACCCGATCACGGCGAAGTACGCACGCTTCGAATAGCTGCAGCCACCGATTCAAGAGTCACACGTACCGTTGGACTGACCAGCAAGGTAGTCATCTGACGGTGTTGGTGCTGTTGAGTGGATTCGAAAGGCTTGAGCAAGTACCATTTCAAGCGCCTTTTTTTCATCAATTCCGCTAGGGCTAGCGGGTAGAGATGGTACTCACCGCAGCGGCTTGATCTTGGCGCCTTCGACTTTTACTTTATCCGGCGCAGTAGCGCGCTTCCGCAGATTAGGCAGGCGATGCCGAAGACCAGGAATCCGGTCCGGTAGCTGTCGGTGACCGCCGCCAACAGCGCGAACAGAGGCGGCCCGGACACGACGCCGGCGAAGGTGATGAAGCCCGACGCGCCGGTGATGGTACCCGCTTGGCCCGAAGGGGCGCGGCGCGCTATTTCGGATAATTGCACACCGTTCCAGCCGATCCCCGTTGCGCCAAAGCATGCCGCGACCGCCAGCAAGGCTGCGAGCGGCCAAGCCGCGCTGAAGCTCGCGGTCGCGAATGCGCACGCTGCGGATCCGACACCGATCACACCGAGAAGACGCCGTGGCGGGAGCCAGTGATCGGCGACCGCACCCCAAGCGATTCGGCCAATGATGCCGCCCACGTTTGCGGTCGTCAGCGCCAACCCCGCGGTAACGAGCGAATAGCCAAGCGCCTCGGTCAAGTACACCACGAGAAAGCTCATCAAGCACATTTGCATCGCGGCGTACACGAAGCCCACGATCGAAAGCTCGACGAGCGCAGGGTGCCGGATGACCGTGCGCAGGGGCGCCAACAACGCTCCGATCGAAAAAGGGCGTTCCGCGCTGCGGACATCGAGTCGCCGCCGCGTGGATTGGGCCAGCGCGGCAATGCCCGCGCCGCTGACCGCCACGACCAGCAGCGCGGGCCGCCACCCTATCGCCAGCGCAAGCGGGGGCAATGCGGCGCCGGCCAACGCGGCGCCGCCGGGAACGCCGGTCTGCTTGATGGAGAAGGTAAGCGCCAGGCGCCCCGGCGGCGCGGTGCGTGCGAGCACTTCGGAAGAGGCGGGCGTGATCGCCCCATACCCGAGGCCGATCACGATCGGTGCAAGAGCCAGCAGCGGGACCGCCGACGGCGGCAGCAACGCGACGAGCGCGATACCGGCAGCACAGATCAACACGCATAGCTGCGAGACCCGGATTGCGCCATGACGCGCGATGAAGTGCCCGGAGGCGAGGCTTGCGGCCATCGAGCCGACGTATAGGAGCCCGACAAAAACGCCAACGAGCTTCGCGGGGACACCAAAGTCGCGGGCGATCTCCGGGGCCAGCACCGCAGTCGCCGTGCTGGTCAGGGCGGTGAATACCTGAATGGCGAGCGTTGCTGCGAGCGCGATGGTCGCGGTATACGCAGATCGTTGTGTCAAGGGCGTCATCGCACTATCGGCTGCTTGTGGCCGCAGTGCCGGTGTACGTACTGAGCTATGTCCATCGCTTGATTCACCGCGCCGGGGGTCTCGAGTTGGTTGGCACCTTCCAGAAGCCGGACGATGATGAGCTGCAGGGTCGCATCGGCCCTGGGTTCAAGCTTGCATTGGTAATCGATGGGAGACAAGCCCTGAGGACCCGAGCGCGGACAGTCGGGAATCACAGAGCGTGCGCGCAGCACTCTTGACGCGGGTCAGGCAGCGGCACAGGATAGAAAAGACGAATCGCGTCTCGGGCGATGTGGCTGTCGTTTACTCCTGCTCGGGTGGTTCTAGCGCGGAGCAGCCGGTGAAGCATTTGCGTGGTCCCGATCGGAAGTAGGCAGCGGGCGAAGCTCATATGCACGCTCTGAGCGAGGTCACCCCCTTTCAGCAACACCGGGCGCTGGGCTTAAGCACGGTCGCCTTCGCCGTGTGCTTCGCGGTGTGGACGATCTTCTCGATCATCGGCGTGCAGATCAAGCAGGATCTCGGCCTGAGCGAAACCGCGTTCGGCTTGCTGGTCGGCACGCCGATCCTGACCGGTTCGCTGATCCGCCTGGTGCTCGGCATCTGGACCGACCAGTACGGCGGCCGGCTCGTCTACACCGCGGTCATGCTGGCGGCGGCCGTGGCCACCTGGTTGCTGACGCTGGCCGATTCCTATCCGGCGCTTCTGCTGGCAGCGCTCGGCGTGGGCGTGGCGGGCGGCTCGTTCGCGGTCGGCGTCACGTATGTCTCCAAGTGGTATCCGAAGGAACAGCAGGGGACCGCTCTCGGTATCTTCGGCGCCGGGAACGTCGGCGCCGCGGTCACCATATTCGTTGCGCCCTTCGTGATGGTGGCTTTCGGGTGGGAGTCCGTCGCGCGGCTCTGGGCCGCGGGTCTTGCGCTCATGGCGATCGTATTCTGGCTCGCCACCCAGGACGAGCCGTCGCTGCGCGAGCGGCGCGAAGCCCGCGCGCGACCAGTGCCCTTTTGGACGCAGTTGGAGCCGCTCAAGAACCTGCAAGTCTGGCGCTTCTCGCTCTACTATTTCTTCGTGTTCGGCGCCTCGGTGGCGCTCGCCTTGTGGCTGCCGCGGTATCTGGTCGGCGCCTACGGCATGGACATCAGGACCGCCGGCATGGTGGCGGCGCTCTACTCCGCTCCCGCCAGCCTTTTCCGGATCGCCGGCGGATGGCTGTCCGACAAGTACGGTGCGCGAACCATCATGTACGCGACCTTCCTGGTCTCGGTGGTCGTTACGTTCCTGCTTTCGTATCCGCCCACGCAATACGTCGTGCACGGGATCCGGGAGGACATCCGCTTCGGCATGTCGCTCGGCGTGAGCGGCTTCGTGGTGCTCATCTTCGTGCTGGGCCTCTTTATGGCGCTCGGCATGGCAGCGGTCTACAAGCACATCCCGGTCTACTATCCCGGCCACATCGGAGCGGTGGGCGGCGTCGTGGGCATGATAGGCGGGCTGGGCGGCTTCCTGCTGCCGATCACCTTCGGCATGCTGAACGATGTCACCGGCATCTGGCAGAGCAGCTTCATGCTGCTGTTCGTGCTGGTCACCATCGCGCTCGTCTGGATGCACGTCGCGATCGTGCGCATGGAGCACCGTTTCGCTCCGGAGCTGGAAACCCTGCCGCGGGACCTGCCCGAGCTGGTCAGGGAAAGCCCGCTCCTGCTCACCCATTGGGAGCCCGAGGACAAGGCGTTTTGGAAGGCGGCCGGTAAGCGCATCGCCGCTCGCAACCTGTGGATTTCCATCGCGTGCCTGTTCCTGGCGTTCGCGGTCTGGATGGTGTGGAGCGTCGTGGTGGTGAACCTGCCGAACGTCGGCTTCAAGTACACGTCTAACCAGCTCTTCTGGCTGGCGGCGCTGCCCGCGCTCTCCGGGGCGACGTTGCGCATCTTCTACTCGTTCATGGTGCCGATCTTCGGCGGGCGGCGCTGGACGACGATCAGCACGGCGTCGTTGCTCGTGCCCAGCGTGTGGATCGGCTTCGCGGTGCAGGACCCGAACACGCCCTATGTCGTGATGCTGATCCTGGCGCTGCTGTGCGGTCTCGGCGGCGGCAATTTCTCGTCGAGCATGGCGAACATCAGCTTCTTCTACCCGAAGGCGCTCAAGGGCACGGCGCTGGGCCTGAACGCCGGCCTCGGCAACCTGGGCGTGAGCGCCGTGCAGTTTGTGGTCCCGCTGGTGATCAGCTTTCCGCTGTTCCTCGGCGGCGCGGCACAGACGATGGTCACGGCACAGGGGAGCAGGGAGGTCTGGCTGCAGAACGCCGGGTTCGTCTGGGTATGGCTCACGCTTGCCGCCGCGATCGCCGCCTGGTTCGGCATGAACGACATCGAGAGCGCGAGAGCGTCCTTCAAGGAGCAGGCCGTCATCTTCAGGCGCAAGCACAACTGGCTGATGTGCTGGTTGTACCTGGGCACCTTCGGCTCGTTCATCGGCTACTCGGCCGGGTTTCCACTTCTCATCAAGAGCGAGTTTCCGGCCGTCGATCCGACCAGGTACGCGTTCCTCGGCCCGCTGGTGGGCGCGATCGCGCGTCCCATCGGGGGCTGGATTTCCGACCGGCTGGGCGGCGCGCGCGTGACATTCTGGACCTTCGTGCTGATGGCAGCCGCGGTAGCGGGCGTGCTGTACTTCATGCCCCACGGCGGCGAGGGCGGCAGCTTCGTCGGGTTCTTCGTGATGTTCCTGCTCCTGTTCACGCTGACCGGCGTGGGCAACGCCTCGACCTTCCGCATGATTCCCGTGATCTTCCTCACCGAGCGTGAGCGCGAAGCCGCCGGCAAGGGCAACGCGGCGGAGCAGCGGGCGGTGCTCGCCGCCGGCAAGGAAGCCGCGGCGGTGCTCGGCTTCAGCGCCGCGATGGGTGCCTACGGCGGATTCTTCATCCCCAAGAGCTACGGCACGTCGATTGCGATGACGGGCGGCCCCGACGCGGCGCTGTACGTGTTCATGGCGTTCTATGTGACCTGTATCGCGATCACCTGGTGGTACTACTCGCGCAAGCATGCGGAGATGCCGTGCTGATTGCCTGCGACTGAAAGGAGTGCAAAGTGAGCCACTTTCTCGATCGCCTAATGTTCTTCAGCCAGCACCGCGAGCCGTTCGCCGGTGGCCACGGCGAGACCCGCAAGGAGGATCGCAAGTGGGAGGAGGGCTATCGGCTGCGTTGGCAGCACGACAAGATCGTGCGTTCGACGCACGGCGTCAATTGCACCGGCGGGTGCAGCTGGAAGATCTATGTCAAGGGGGGAGTGGTCACCTGGGAAACGCAGCAAACCGACTACCCGCGCACGCGTCCTGGCATGCCCAATCACGAGCCGCGCGGTTGTTCGCGCGGCGCCTCGTACAGCTGGTACCTGTATAGCGCCAATCGACTCAAGTATCCGATGGTGCGCGGTCGCCTGGTGCGCCTATGGCGCGAGGCGCGAAAGACGCTCGCGCCAGTCGAGGCCTGGGCATCGATCGCCGAGGATCCGGTCAAGGCGAAGGATTACAAATCGATTCGGGGGCGCGGCGGCTTCGTGCGCGCGAGCTGGGACGAAGCCGTCGAGATCGTCGCTGCCGCCAACATCTATACGATCAAGCGCTACGGACCGGATCGCGTTTGCGGCTTCTCGCCGATCCCGGCGATGTCGATGGTTTCGTATGCCTCCGGCGCGCGCTACCTGTCGCTGATCGGAGGAACCCTGCTCTCGTTCTACGACTGGTACTGCGACCTGCCGCCCTCATCGCCGCAGGTATGGGGTGAACAAACCGACGTACCCGAATCGGCCGACTGGTACAACTCGCAATTCATCATCGCCTGGGGCTCGAACGTCCCGCAGACGCGCACGCCCGACGCGCATTTTTTCGTCGAAGCGCGCTACAACGGCACCCGGATCGTCTCAATCACGCCGGACTATGCCGAGGTGGCCAAGTTCGGCGACCTGTGGCTACATCCGAAGCAAGGTACCGATGCCGCGCTCGGCATGGCGATGGGTCACGTGATCCTCAAGGAATTTCACGTCGACCGGAAGGTTCCTTACTTCGAGGACTACGGCCGGCGCTATACCGATCTGCCGCTGCTGGTGCAACTGGTGAAGAGCGCCGAGCGCTACCTGCCCGACCGCTACCTGCGCGCCTCGGATTTCGCGGACCGGCTCGGCCACACGAACAGCTCCGGATGGAAGACGGTCGGCTTCGACGAAATCGAAGGCAAGCCGGTCGCCCCGCAAGGATCGATCGGCCATCGCTGGGGGCCGCACATCGACGTCGATCTGGGCAGGTGGAACCTCGAACAGAAGGACGGCCCGAGCGGGCGCGAGGTAAGGCTCGCCCTGTCGTTCATCGACCGGCGCGACGAGGTGCTGCCCGTCGCATTCCCGTATTTCGGCGGCACGCTGCATGAGCATTTCCCGGCGAACGACCAGGGGGGCGACGTGCTCCTGCGCAACGTGCCGGTGAAGCGGATCGCGGCTGCCGAGGGCGACATCTTCGTAGCCACGGTCTTCGACCTGCTGTGCGCCAACTACGGCATCGACCGGGGCTTGGGCGACGGCTGCGCGAGATCCTACGCCGACAACGTGCCCTACACGCCTGCCTGGCAAGAAGCAATCACCGGCGTCAAGGCGGAGCATGCGATCGCCGTCGCGCGCGAGTTTGCGCAGACCGCCGAAAAAACCCGCGGTCGTTCGCAGATCATCATCGGCGCCGGCATGAACCACTGGTATCACCAGGACATGAACTACCGCGCGGTCATCAACATGGCGATCCTGTGCGGCTGCGTAGGCGTTTCGGGGGGCGGCTGGGCGCATTACGTCGGCCAGGAGAAGCTGCGTCCGCAGACCGGCTGGCAGGTGCTCGCGTTCGCGACCGACTGGGTGCGCCCGCCGCGCCACATGAACGGCACGTCATTCTTCTACGCGCACTCCGACCAGTGGCGGTACGAAAAGATCGACGTCCGCGGCCTGCTTTCGCCGCTCGCGGATCCCGCGCGCTATACCGGCTCGATGATCGACTTCAACGTGCGTGCCGAGCGCATGGGCTGGCTGCCATCCGCGCCGCAGCTCGCGGCAAACCCGCTGCAGGTGGCGAAGGATGCGGCGAATGCCGAACTCGAGCCGAAAGACTACGTCGCGAAGCGATTGCAGGACGGCACGCTGCGGATGGCCTGCGAAGATCCGGACAATCCGATCAACTTCCCGCGCAATCTCTTTGTCTGGCGCTCCAATCTTCTTGGATCGTCGGGTAAGGGCCACGAATATTTCCTGCGCCATTTCGTGGGCGCGCAGCACAGCGTGCTGGGACCGGAGTTGGGCGAGACGCGGGGCACGAAACCCGTGGAAGTCGTCTGGCATGACGAGGCGCCGGAAGGCAAGCTCGATTTGCTGACCGTGCTCGACTTCCGGATGTCGACGACGTGCCTGTACGCGGACGTCGTGCTGCCCACCGCGACCTGGTACGAGAAAAACGATCTTAACACCACCGACATGCATCCGTTCATCCACCCACTGTCGGCGGCGGTCGACCCGGCATGGGAGACCCGCAGCGACTGGGAGATCTACAAAGCGATCGCGAAAAAGTTCTCGGCGCTAGCCGCCGGGCACCTCGGCGTCGAACGCGATGTCGTGCTGCAGCCGATCCTGCACGATACGCCGGGCGAGATCGCGCAGGGGCCGGACGTCAAGGACTGGAAACGCGGCGAGTGCGAGCTGGTGCCCGGCAAGACCGCGCCCAATGTCGTTGTCGTCGAGCGCGACTATCCGAACACCTACAAGCGCTTTACCGCGCTGGGGCCGCTCCTGAAACAACAGGGTAACGGCGGCAAGGGCATCACCTGGCCGATGGCGGAAACCGTCGAGGGCTTGAGCGCGCTTAATCACCTCGTCACCGACGAGGGTGCAACGCGCGGCCTGCCCAGGATCGAGAGCGATACGGATGCGGCGGAAACGATCCTCTTCCTGGCGCCGGAGACCAACGGCGCGGTCGCGGTCAGGGCGTGGGAGGCGTTATCGAAGCAGACCGGGCGCTCGCACCGGCACTTGGCTCAGGCGCGCGAAGACGAGAAGATCCGCTACCGCGACATCCAGGCGCAGCCGCGCAAGATCATCACCTCACCGACGTGGTCGGGAATCGAGAGCGAGCACGTGAGCTACACTTCCGGCTACACCAACGTCAACGAGCTGATTCCGTGGCGGACGTTGACGGGGCGACAGCAGTTCTACCAGGATCACCGCTGGATGCGCGATTTCGGCGAGGCGTTCTGCGTCTACAAGCCCCCAGTCGATACCCGCAGCGTCGCGGCGATCAGGGACAGAAAGCCGAACGGCCACAAGGAGATCGTGCTCAACTTCATCACCCCGCACCAGAAGTGGGGCATCCACTCGACCTACACCGACAACCTGATCATGCTGACGCTGTCGCGCGGCGGTCCGATTGTCTGGATCTCGGAGGTCGACGCGCAGAAAGCCGGCATCGCCGACAACGACTGGATCGAGCTCTACAACGCCAACGGCGCGCTCACCGCGCGCGCGGTGGTGAGCCAGCGCGTTCATGCCGGTATGTGCCTGATGTATCACGCGCAGGAAAAGATCGTGAACGTGCCCGGCTCCGAGGTCAGCGGCCGCCGCGGCGGCATCCACAATTCTGTCACGCGCACGGTGCTGAAGCCCACGCACATGATCGGCGGCTACGCGCAGCTCGCGTACGGCTTCAACTATTACGGGACGGTCGGCTCCAATCGCGATGAGTTCGTCATCGTGCGCAAGATGGACAAGGTCGACTGGATGGATTCGCCGCTGCCGGCGGCCGGAGGAGTAACCGTATGAAAATCAGAGCTCAGATCGCGATGGTGCTGAACCTCGACAAGTGCATCGGTTGCCACACCTGCTCGGTCACCTGCAAGAACGTGTGGACGTCGCGCGTCGGCATGGAGTACGCGTGGTTCAATAACGTGGAGAGCAAGCCCGGCATCGGCTACCCGAAGGACTGGGAAAACCAGGAGCGGTGGAAGGGCGGCTGGGAGCACAAGGCGGGCGGCGGCATTCGGCTCAAACAAGGCAGCCGGCTCTCCGTGCTGCTCAAGATCTTCGCCAACCCGCACCTGCCCGAGATCGACGATTACTACGAGCCGTTCACCTACGACTACGAATTCCTCCAGAACGCTCCCGAGATGCCGACGCCGCCCGCGGCACGCCCGATCTCGGTGATCACCCGCCAGCGCATGCAGAAGATCGAGTGGGGTCCGAACTGGGAGGAAATCCTCGGCGGCGAGTTCTCCAAGCGCTCGAAGGACTACAACTTCGCCGACATGCAAAAGGACATCTACGGCGAGTTCGAGAACACCTTCATGATGTACCTGCCGCGGCTGTGCGAGCACTGCCTCAATCCGTCATGCGTCGCGTCGTGCCCGTCGGGCTCGATCTACAAGCGCGAGGAGGACGGCATCGTCCTCATCGATCAGGACAAGTGCCGCGGCTGGCGGATGTGCGTTTCCGGCTGTCCGTACAAGAAGATCTACTACAACTGGAACTCCGGCAAGGCGGAGAAGTGCATCTTCTGCTACCCGCGCATCGAAGCCGGCCAGCCGACCGTGTGTTCGGAGACCTGCGTCGGCCGCATCCGCTATCTCGGCGTGCTGCTCTACGACGCCGACAGGATCGAGAACGCCGCCGCAGTGGACAACCCGCAGGACCTCTACCAGGCGCAGCTCGACATCTTCCTCGACCCGCACGACCCCGCGGTGCAGGGGCAGGCGCGCGCCGACGGCGTACCGGACAACTGGCTCGAGGCGGCGCGTCGGTCGCCCGCGTACAAGATGGCCGTCGATTGGAAGATCGCGTTCCCGCTGCATCCGGAGTACCGGACGCTGCCGATGGTGTGGTACGTGCCGCCGCTGTCGCCGATCAGCTCGCGGGCGAATACCGCAAACCTCCAGGCTGCCGGGGGAATTCCCGACGTGCGCAGCCTGCGCATCCCGGTACGCTATCTCGCCAATCTACTGACCGCCGGCAAGGAGGAACCCGTCGTCGCCGCACTGGAGCGGATGCTGGCGATGCGCGCGTTCTACCGCGAGCGGCAGCTCGAGAACCGCGACAATACGGCGCTGCTCGAGCGCTTCGGGATGAGTCGTGACGAGGTCGAGGAAATGCACCGCTACCTCGCCATCGCCGATTACGAGGATCGTTTCGTTATCCCGACCACGCACCGCGAATACGCGGAGACCGCCTACTATCTGCGCGGCGAATGCGGCTTCAGCTTCGGCAACGGTTGCTCCGGAGGCGAAAGCTCGGCAAGCCTCTTCGGCGGCAGGATGGGCGGCAAGCGCGTGTACCCGATCCGCGTGCGCGGCGAGGACGGCCGCGAGAAGGTTGCCGACTACTGACCAGGGCGCGAAACCGCGATGGACGACCTGACCATCCTGCGCGCGCTCGGTGCGCTCCTCACCTATCCGCGCGCCGAGCTGATCGCCGCGCTGCCCGAGATCGGCGAAGTGGTGGCGAGCTCGCGCCTGCTGCCCGCCGCCGAGCGCGAGCGGCTCGCGGCGCTGATCGCGACGATGCGCGCCGCCGATCCACTCGATCTCGAGCAGGCCTACGTCGAGCAGTTCGATCGCGGCCGTACGACGTCGCTGCACCTGTTCGAGCACGTGCACGGCGAATCCCGCGACCGCGGCGCGGCGATGATCGACCTGAAGGAGGTGTACGCCAAGGCCGGTTTTCACCTCACCGTGAAGGAGCTTCCTGATTACGTTCCGGTGGTGCTCGAGTATCTGTCGTGCCGCACGCTCGCCGAGGCGCGCGCGATGCTCGGCGATTGCGCGCACATCCTGCGCAGCGTCGGCGAGGCGCTGGCGCGGCGCGGCAGCGGCTACGCGGCCGTGTTCTCGGCGGTGCTCGCGGCGGCGCAGGAACCGGGACTCGACTGGAGCAAGCGCAGCGAAGCGCCGCCTCCCGAGCGGCCGCTCGACGAAGACTGGGCCGAGCCGCCTGCATTTGCGCCCGTCGATGCCGGCAAGGGCGCCGGTCGACCGGAAGTCGCGGTGATGCAATTTGTGCCGCGCAGGCCGGCATAGCGGCCGGTGGCGAAATGTTCGGAGACATCGCATGACGATCGGCTCCTACCTGCATCAGTTCGTGTTCGGCATCTATCCGTACATTGCGCTGGCGGTGTTTTTCATCGGCAGCCTGGTGCGCTTCGACCGCGACCAGTACACGTGGAAGAGCGATTCGTCACAGCTGTTGCGTCGGCGGGAGCTGCGGTGGGGCTCGAACCTGTTCCATTTCGGCGTGCTGGTCGTATTTTTCGGGCACCTGTTCGGATTCCTGACGCCGCAAGCGATCGCTGATCTGCTCATGACGCCGACGCAGCACGCGTTGCTCGCGATGATCGGCGGCGGCATCGCCGGCGGCTGCGCGCTGGTCGGGTTGACGCTACTGATCCACCGGCGGCTCGCCGATCCGCGCATTCACGCCAATACGCGCTGGTGGGATCTTGCGATCCTGTTGATCCTTTGGGTGCAGCTCGTGCTCGGGCTGTGGACGATTTACGTCTCGACGCAGCACCTGGGCGGAGAGATGTTTCTCCGGCTCGTGAGCTACGTGCAGGGGATCGTCATCTTTCGCGCGGGGAACGCCGAACTGTTGCTCGGCGTGCCGTGGGTGTACCAGGCGCATATCGCGCTCGGCCTCACGATCTTCCTCGTCTTTCCGTTCACACGGCTCGCGCACATCTGGAGCGGGTTCGCGACCGTTGCCTACCTGTTCCGGCCGGCGCAGCTCGTGCGCACGCGCCGCCCGTTTACGCCGCATGACGCCGGGCGTGGCGTGGCCGGCAACGATTGATCGAGACGACGATGGAAGTGTCGGTCAACGGCGTGGTCGTCGATGCCACCGGGTTTCTCAGCCCGGAGGCCGCTGCGGTGCGGGAGCTGATGCGCCAGCGCGCGCTCGCAAAGGGACTCTTATCCGATGATGCCAATGCCGAGGAAGTCGACGCGGCGATCGAGCGGCTGCTCGAGCGTGAAGTGAAGACGCCGGAACCGACCGACGAGGAATGTCGTCGCTATTATGAGGCTCATCCGGAGCGCTTCGTCACTGGCGAGCTCGTCGCGGCCCGGCACATCCTGTTCCGAGTGACGGAAGGCACGCCGGTCGTGGCGTTACGCGCCAAGGCCGAGTTGACGCTGGCGGAGCTGCTCAAGGCGCCGGAACGGTTCGAGGCGCTCGCGCGGGAATGCTCTAACTGCCCGTCGGCGCAACACGGCGGCAACCTGGGTCAACTACAACGAGGCGAGACGGTGCCCGAATTTGAGCGGGCGCTGTTTGACGGCACGTGGACAGGCATCCACGGGCAGCTCGTGCGGACCCGCTATGGATTCCACATTGTTGCAGTCTACCGGCGCGCGCAGGGCCAGCGGATGCCGTTCGAGCCGGTGCGGGCCCGGATTGCAGAACGGCTGCGCGGAACTGTCCTCGCGCGCGCGCTCGCCCAGTACGTCCGCGTGCTCGCCGGCCAGGCCAACGTGCGAGGGGTCGAACTCGAGTCCGCTCCGTCTCCGCTGGTGCAGTAGCACAGTCGATCGAGCAGGTCTTCGCCGTAGAGGCCAAGGCGCAGGGGACGTAAAGCGCTGCTTGAACTATTCCCAGGCACTGTCGGAACGCGAACACCGCGTCGCTTTACGCGCCAGGCCTGGTTTCCGCCTGATGCATCGCGTCGATAGCGAGAGCCGAATGGGCGTAAGCGGCGCCGGCGCGCATTTCTGCGGCGACCCAAATTGCTTCCATGATCTCCTGTTCGGTCGCGCCCTTTTTCAATGCGAGCTCGGTGTGGCCGCGGATGCAATAGGGGCACTGCGTCACATGCGCCACTGCGACCGCAATGAGTTCTTTGGTTTTCGATGGCAGCGCCCCGTCGGCGAAGACGCGCTGGCCGAAAATCCGGAATGCGCCGTAGATCTCCGGCGCAAGCTCCCGGCGCTTTTGTGCCATATCCTTGGAGACGTTGGGATACATGGGCTGTTCCACGGCAAGTTGCTCCTTTCAGCTTGATGGCGCTTTGTTCATTCCGCCGTATTACCGATAGCGGGCTATGCGGCGTCACGGATGCTCTGCGCTGGACGATCGCGCGAGCTTCGCACCGACACGCAACTGTGCTTCGGCTTCTGCACTAATCCGCGCGACGAGCGCGGCGGCGCTTTCCACGCTCTTGATCAGGTCGACGCCTTCGCCGGCCCAGACCACGGCCGTATCGTAATCGCCGTCGCGGGCGGCCACTTGATACGCGGCGCGTTCGGTTTCCAGCACCGCCGCCAAGTCGCTCTCGCGATCGTGCCAGCGCTCCATGAAACGGTTGCGCAGTGCGCGCCCGGGGTATCCCGGGGGCCAGGCGTAGCCGCGTACGATGTCGAACACACACGTGCGCGCGGTCTGGTTGCCGTGCGCAGCCACGATGCGTTGTTTCGCCTGGTGCGGGCCGAGGGCCTCGGTGCTCGCATAAAAGCGCGTGCCGATCAGCGCGCCATGCGCACCCAGCATCAGTGCCGCCGCCAGGCCGCGACCGTCGGCGATGCCGCCGGCTGCCACCACCGGTATCGGGGCCACTGCATCCACCACGGCCGGCACCAACGGCAGGGTGGCGCGCTGAGCCCCATGGCCTCCGGCTTCGGTGCCCTGGGCCACGATAATGTCGGCCCCAGAGTCCTGAGCTAGCTTCATTTCCGCGAAACCCTGCACCTGGCAAATCAGTTTGCACCCGGCGGACTTGATGGCGGAGGCATAGGGCCTCGGGTCGCCGAATGACAGCATGACCGCGTGCGGTCGGTAACCCAGCACGAGCTCGACCACGCCGCGATCCACCGACCACGTGATCAATCCGACACCCCAAGGTTGCCGGGTGCCTTCCTTCACGCGCGACAGCTCCGTGCGCAGCCAAGCAGGGTCCCCGTAACCTCCGCCGACTAGGCCCAGCCCGCCGGCGTTGGAAACGGTTGCCGCCAGGCGCCCGCCCGACACCGCTCCCATCGGCGCAAGGACGATCGGATGCCGAAGTCCAAACATTTCAGTCAACGCGGTCGCGATCATCGCCCATGCTCCTTCATTCGATCGTTACCGGCTGGAATTGCACCGGAGTCACTCGTTACTCTCTTGAAATGCCCGGATGCGCTCACCCACGCCACGGGCGGACATTCGACAACATCATGATCTTGGCCAGCTTGGGCTTGGTTAGCGAAGTAATCGGCCCGATGCCGCAAATCGCGCCGAAGAAATACGCGGTGGTCGCGTTGTGGCAAGGTGGAATGTGGGGCTGGGGAAGGCCCCCGACCAACCGGCTTGAAAACCGTCGTTGCCAATCAGTTACTTGCGATGTGTTTCTTGAGAGCTGTCATTTGGTGGCTGCGCTTCCATCGTGACACAGTACTCCCGAAAGCCCACGGCGCGCCAGAACTCGCGACCCGCCATGTTCTCGACGAGCACCTCGATTCGCAAACGCGGTGCACCTGACCACGCATTGCGCCAGAGCCAACGCAATGCGGCGCGGGCAACACCCTGTCGCCGAAGCTCGGGCAACACAAATAACTGCCGAAGATAAACGTGTTCTGGCTCGCGACGGAAAAGTGCATAACCAATGGGCGACGTACCTTCCTCGAACACCACCGCTTGATACTCGCCGCGCAACCAGCCGGACATGCGTTCGGTGAGCTCGGCGAGGTTCATAGCATTGCGGTGCCCCTCGTCGCGGATGAGCTGCTGGTTCAATGGCGCGAGCAACGCGGCGTCGTCAGGCGTGGCGAAGCGGTATTGCATGCGAAGAATGACGGCTAACGAACCGGCCGCGAGCGGACGGCGCGCCAGCGCCGCCGGCGAGCGGTCCGGTTGAGCGTGTGGTTAGCCGGCGCTCTTGAGACGAGCACGCCAGAGGCGAGGATCGCGCGACGTATGCAGAACCGCAGCCACGATGATTTCGTTAGCGCGTTCCACGTAGAAGACGGCGTATGGAAACCGGTGGAGGAGCGCGCGCCGCAGCTCACGATAAATTGGCGCGTACAGCGCAGGGTTGTTCTCGATGGATGAGAAGGCCTGATCGAGAGCTGATCGAAACTCCAGACTTAGGCCGGACCGTTGCTCTTCGTACCACTGAGCTGCTGCGGCGATATCATTCTCGGCCTCAGGACGCAGAATGAGCCTTCGGCTCATTTCCCGGGCCAGATGCGGCCACGCACCTCCCGCCACGACAAACCGGCAGCCGGATTCTTCTCAAGGGCATCAAGGCGGCGATCGAGCTCGGCCTTTTGCTCGTCGGTGGCGATGCTGCCCTTCTGGCTCGCCCTCCCGGCCAGCGGCCTCCTGGCCATGGTGTTCGCCGCGCTGGTCGGCATGCCGATCCTGCGGCTCAAGGGACACTACTTCGCCATCGCCACGCTCGGCGTCGCCGAGACGATGCGCGAGATCGTGTACAACCTGAAGATCACGGGCGGCGGCACCGGGCTCACCATGCCGATCACGAGGAGCGCGCTTCCGTTCTTCTACCTGATGCTGGGGATCGCGGTGGCGGCGTCGGCGGTCAACTGGTGGCTCTCCGCCTCCCGCTTCG
>DASVPH010000236.1:0-32768 GCA_036382945.1 Casimicrobiaceae bacterium | reverse complement strand
ATGTTCGAGCCGACCCGCATCGCCGATCGCTTTGTCGCTCATCCTCGCCATAGCCCAAGCTATGGCTGCGGTTCGCTTCGCGCGCTCGGCGCGCGGGATCGTCTCTCGGCATGTACGCAAACTTATGGGGCGCGATACTAGCGCCGATAGCGCTTTATCGTCGCCTGAATCTCCGCGATCGCGCGCTCGATCTCGTCGTCGGTCAGGTCGCGCTGCGCTCCCTTGCGGTCGGTCAAGGTGAGAGTCCGGTCGATCTCGGTCTCAAACTGGCCGAGGTTCAGCGTGTCGGTGATCGTGGTGGTCGGCTCGTCGGTCAACGTCTCCGGACCCCAGCGCACGACGATCACCGATAGGTTGTCCCCCTCCGGCCCGCCGCGCACCTCGGCTTCGCGCATCATCGTCGGCGCCGCCTTGAGGATCGGCGTTCCGGTCAGCGCCCGGGCGATCTCCTCCTGCGGGTACACGCTCCACAAGCCGTCGGTGCACAGCACGATGAGATCGCCGTTGCGCAACGGCGTCCGGCGCGACAGGTCGATCACCGGATCGACGAGCCCGCCCAGGCAACTGAAGATCTTGTTGCGGTCCGGATGATCGACCACTTCGTGCGCGCCGATGATGCCCTGGTCGAGCAGGTACTGCACCTTGGAGTGATCCTTGGTCTGACCGATCAGCCCGCCTTGCCGGAAAAGGTACAACCGCGAGTCGCCCACGTGCGCCCAGTAGGCATAATTCGACTGCACCACGCAGGCCACGCAGGTCGTCCGCGGCGTCTCGAGCATCGAGAACTGATTGGCATACGACCCCAGCGCCTGATGCGCCCGCAGCATCGAATCCTGCAGGAACCTGAGCGGGTTCTTGAGCGTGGGCTTGGCCTCGGTCTGGAAGCGCTCGATGAAAAGCCGCACGGCGATCTGCGCGGCGATTTCGCCGCCGGCGTGTCCCCCCATGCCGTCGGCGACGACCAGGAGCAGCGTGTCGCGACTGTACGTGTAGGCGAGTCGATCCTGATTGGTTTTGCGCTGGCCCTTGCGGCTGTCCTGGAAGATCGTGAAACGCATGCGGCCCCGGCTAAGCGACTTCGCTGAACAACTTCTTCTTCAGCGTATTGAGAAAAGTGAGCTTGCGCTTGCGCGGCGCGATGTCGCGGATCGCTTTCTGCAACGCGAACACGCTCTGCGGTCGCTCGAGCGGGTCGAGCCGAAGGCACCAGTCGATCACTTCCAGCACGTTGTCGGAATACGCGCCGGCCCAGATCTTCTTGGCCGAGACGAGATGATCGGCGGCAAGCCGCGCGTCGGCGGCCTGCGGCGCGAACGCGGCCAGGCAGGCGAACATGCTCGCACCGATGCCGTACACGTCGGTCCAGGGCCCGAGCCGGTCGGGCTCGCGGTACTGCTCGGGTGCAGCGAAGCCGGGCGTATACATCGGGGCGAGCTTCGGGCGGGTGCTGCTCAACGTCTGCCGCGCGGCGCCGAAGTCGAGCAGCACCGGCGAGCCGTCGGTGCGCAGATAGATGTTGGCCGGCTTGATGTCCAGATGCAGCAGCTTGTGGGTGTGCACCTCGCGCAGGCCGTTCAAAAGGTGCATGAACACGTGCCGCACCAGCCGCTCGGAGACCTGGTCCTGGCGCATCTGGATTTGCTGCTGCAGCGTGCGCCCGCGCTCGTAGCGCATCACCATGTACACCGTCTCATTGGCGCGGAAGAAGTTGAGCACCCGTACCACGTTGGGGTGGTTGATCTTGGCGAGCGCGCGGCCCTCCTCGAAGAAACACTTCATGCCATAGCGGAACGAGGTGAGGTTCTCCGCCGTGCTGGCGCGCACGATGTCGCCTTCGGTGCGCAGCACCAGCGAAGAGGGCAGGTATTCTTTGATTGCCACCGGCCCGCCGCCGTCGTCGAACGCGCGATAGACGATGGAGAATCCGCCGCGACTGATCTGGCGATCGATGCGGTAGTTCAACAACTGATAGCCGGACGGGAGGGCCTGGTTGGTGACGCCCATGGGCGATGGCGGAGCAAGTTTCGTTCCGCTCGTACTTGCGCGTGGAATGGATAACCTCTACATTCTCGGCAAGGTGACGCATAAAGTAAAGATTTCATTGAGTTTATCCGCGTTTTACCCCTTCGAGAACGCGCGCGAGGCAAGCCGATGATCGTGAGCATGACCGGTTTCGCCGTGGCCACCGCCGAGTTGCCCGGCTGCTCGCTCGGAGTGGAGCTCCGCTCGGTCAATCACCGCTACCTCGACACCCAGGTGCGGCTTCCCGACGAGCTGCGGGGGCTCGACGCCACCGTGCGCGAGCTCATCACCGGGGAGATCCGGCGGGGCAAGATCGACTGCCGGATCGCGCTCACCCACGCGCTGCCCGGTGCGGCCACGCTCGCCATCAACGCCGAGCGCGTCGCCCAGTTGCGCGCGGCGGCCGACGAGGTGTTGCGCCATGCGCCCGGCAGCGCACCGCTGACAGTGGCCGATATCCTGCGCTGGCCGGGCGTGCTGACCGAGCCTTCGCTTCCGCCCGAGGCGCTCGCGGCGCGCGCGGCCGACCTCGTGCGGCAGACACTCGCCGAGCTCCGCGCGTCGCGCTCGCGCGAGGGCGAGAAACTGAAGAGCATGCTCGAGGAGCGCTGCCGCGGGATCGAAGCCCAGATCGAGCGCGTCGCACCGCGCGTGCCGGCGATCCATGCCGCATTCGTGGAGAAGCTCGGGGCCCGGCTGCGTGAGGCCGGCATCGACCCGGACACGGAGCGGTTGAAGCAGGAGCTGGCGCTGTTCGCGACCAAGATCGACGTCGCAGAGGAAGTCTCCCGTCTCACCACCCATGTCGCCGAAGTGAGGCGCGTGCTGGCGCAGGGCGGCAGCAGCGGCAAGCGGCTCGACTTCCTCATGCAGGAGCTCAACCGCGAGGCCAACACGCTCGGCTCGAAGTCGGTCGACGCCGAGCTGTCGCACGCCGCGCTGGAGATCAAGGTGTTGATCGAGCAGATGCGCGAGCAGGTGCAGAATATCGAGTAGGCCGCCGAGCGCCCGGGGAGGGTTTGTGCCTCTGTCCCCCCTTGTGGAACTCACGTGGCTTGGTCGCGATGACGCTCCCCACCGGCAACCTCTTCGTCGTCGCCGCCCCGTCGGGCGCCGGAAAGACGAGCCTTACGCGCGCGCTCCTCGAGCGGGAACCAACCATCCGGCTGTCGGTGTCGTATACGACGCGGAGCCCGCGCCCGGGCGAGATCGAGGGTATCGACTACCACTTCGTCACCCCGGAGAGGTTCGAGGCGCTCAAGGACACCGGCGAATTTCTGGAGCACGCGCGCGTGCACGGCAACTGGTACGCGACCAGCGGCGTCTGGCTCAGAAGCGAGGTCGAGGCCGGCCAGGATGTCCTGCTCGAGATCGACTGGCAGGGTGCGGCGCAGGTGCGGAAGCTCCTCCCGGAGTCGGTGCAGATCTTCATCCTCCCGCCGTCTCTCGTGTCGCTGCGCGAGCGACTGCTGCGCCGGGGGCAGGACGATGCGCAGACCATCGAGCGTCGGCTCCAGGCGGCGCGCGAGGAGATGCACCACTGCGGCGACTTCGATTATGTTATTATTAATCAGGACTTTGCCACTGCAGTCGACGACCTCTGCGCGATCGTGCGAGCCTCGCGGCTCCGCGGCGCGCAGCAACGGGCCCGGCATCGGGCACTGCTGCTGCAGTTGACTTGACCCTTATTTGAGTTACCGAACCCGACTGGAACGCACGCCCCATGGCCCGCATAACGATCGAAGACGCCCTCGCCCACATACCCAATCGTTTCGAGCTCACGCTCGCCGCAACGAACCGCGCGCGCCAGATCAGTGCCGGCTCGCAGCCGCTTCTCGACCCCGATCGCGACAAGCCGACGGTGATCGCCCTGCGCGAGATCGCCGCCGGCAAGGTCGGTATCGAGATGCTGCTCAAGCCGCAGACGTTGAGCTGAAGCCCTCCGTGCTCACGTGACCAAGCATGCCGGAAATCGCCGAATTCACCCGCCATCTTGGTCACTATCTGCCGCCCCCTGACGTCGCGCTGGTCGAGCGCGCGTTCGCGTTCTCCGAGCACGCGCATGCCGGCCAGTTCCGCAAGTCCGGCGAACCGTACATCACCCACCCGCTGGCGGTAGCGAGCATCCTGTCGCAGTGGCGGCTCGACGCGCAGGGGCTCGCCGCCGCGCTGCTCCACGACGTGATGGAGGACACCAGCATCACCAAGACCGAGATCGAGACCTCGTTCGGGAAGCCCGTGGCCGACATGGTCGACGGGGTGTCCAAGCTCGATCAGATCGAGTTCCAGTCGCGCGAGGAGCTGGAGGCCGAGAGTTTCCGCAAGATGCTGCTGGCGATGGCGCAGGACGTGCGCGTCATCCTGATCAAGCTCGCCGACCGGCTGCACAACATGCGCACGCTCGACGCGATGGCCTCGACCCACCGCGAGCGCATCGCCCGCGAGACCCTCGACATCTACGCCCCGATCGCCAACCGGCTGGGCCTCAACGCGCTCTACCAGGAGCTGCAGGAGCTCTCGTTCAAGCATCTGCACCCCGTGCGCTACCGGGTGCTCGCCAAGGCGATCAAGGCCGCGCGCGGCAACCGCCGCGAGGTCATGAACCGGATCATGCAATCGATCCGCGAGGGGCTCAAGCGCGACGGCATCGCGGCCGCCGTCACTGGCCGCGAGAAGACCGCCTACAGCGTGTACAAGAAGATGCGCGAGAAGCACTACTCGTTCGCGCAGGTGTTCGACATCTATGGCGTTCGCGTGCTGGTGAAGGACACCACCTCGTGCTACGCGGCGCTGGGCGTGCTGCACGGGCAGTACAAGCCGATCCCGGGCAAGTTCAAGGACTACATCGCGATCCCGAAGGCGAACGGCTACCAGTCGCTGCACACCACGCTGTTCGGGCCGTTCGGAACGCCGCTGGAGGCGCAGATCCGTACCCACGACATGCATCGCGTGGCGGAGGCAGGGGTCGCCGCGCACTGGCTGTACAAGGCCGACGGCCAGCTCGACCTTGCCGAGGCGCAGCAGCAGACGCACCGCTGGCTGCAGAGCCTGCTCGAGATCCAGTCGGAATCGCGCGACTCGAAGGAGTTCCTCGAGCACATCAAGGGCGATCTGTTCCCCGACGAGATCTACGTGTTCACCCCCAAGGGGAAGATCATGGCGCTGCCGCGCGGCGCCACGGCGGTCGATTTCGCCTACGCGGTGCACACCGACATCGGGCACCATAGCACCGCGGCGCGGATCAACTACGAGCTGATGCCGCTGCGCACCGAGCTCAAGAGCGGCGACCAGGTGGAGATCATCACCGCGCCGTCGGCGCGGCCGAACCCCTCCTGGCTCAACTTCGTGGCCACCGGCAAGGCGCGCTCGCGCATCCGCCATTTCTTGAAGACGCTGCAGCAGAAGGAGTCGGCGGCGCTCGGCGAGCGCATGCTCGAGCAGGCGCTCGCATCGCTCAAGGTGGCGCCGGACTCGATCACCGGCGAGCGCTGGGAAATGCTGCTGCGCGAGTACGGCGCCAAGAGCCAGCTCGAGGTGCTGGCCGACATTGGGCTGGGCAAGCGGCTGTCTTTCGTCGTGGCCCAGGCGCTCACCCGCGCCAGCGCGCGGGCCCCGGACGAGGCGGCGCCCGCCCCGCAGCGGCCTGGCGCGTTGCAACTACGCGGCGTCGAGGGCGTGGCGATCCAGTACGGCAAGTGCTGCCGGCCGATACCTGGCGACGCGATCGTCGGCCAGTTCCGCCGCGGGCAGGGCCTGCTCGTTCACACCCGCGACTGCCAGACGCTGCGCAAGGGCCGCGTCGATACCGATCAGGTGGTCGACGTCGAGTGGGCGCCCGAGGTTGCCGGCGTGTTCGAGGCCGGGGTCCGGTTGCTGGTCGACGACCGGCGCGGGCTGCTGGCGCGGCTCGCGACCGAGATTGCCGATGCCGGCGCGAACATCGAGTACCTGTCGATGGAGCGTCCCGACGGCGATCGCGTCGTCAACATGTTCTTCAGCGTTCAGGTCCGGGACCGGCGCCATCTCGCCCACGTGATGCGGGCGTTGCGCAGGATTCCGGAAGTGCGGCGCCTACACCGGGCGCGCACGTAAGGCGACGGCGGGAGACATCCCGCCGCTCGTTCCGGCTTGAAGCCTTCAGGCTGCCTGCTTCGCCAGCAATTGCCGCAGCTCGCCGGACTCGTACATCTCGCGCATGATGTCGCAGCCCCCGACGAACTCGCCCTTGACGTAGAGCTGCGGGATGGTCGGCCAGTTGGCGTAGTCCTTGATGCCCTGCCGGATCTCCGGATCGGTGAGCACGTTGACCGAGAAGAAGTTGTCCACACCGCAGGCGTGCAGCATCTGCACCGCGGCCATGGAGAACCCGCACTGCGGGAACTGCGGCGTCCCCTTCATATACAGCACGACCGGATGCGTGCTGACCTGCTCGCGAATCGTATCCTGAATGCTCATGGACCGGGTTCCCATAGCGTTGACTGCGTTCATTTTAACGCATCTGCCGTCGCTGTGACGAACAGGATCGGGAGGGGCGGCCGTGCACGGCGGCGTTGAGCGCTCTCGCCGGCGCGGCGCTGGGCTCTCACCCCTTCGGCGCCTGGAGGACGCGGATCGGCTTGCCGTCCAGGAATGCAAGCACGTTCTCGACCGTGTGCCGATAGTACTCCGCGTAGACCTCCACCGCGCCGTAGCCCAAGTGTGGCGTGAGCACCGTGTTGGCGGCGCGGGCGAGCGGGTGATCCGCCGGCAGCGGCTCCTGGTGAAAAGCATCGAGCGCCGCGATCAGCCGACCGGATTGAACGGCGGCGATCAGGGCAGCTTCTTCGACCAGCGCCGCGCGTGCAGTGTTGACCAGAATGGCGCCCGGTCTCATGCGCGAGAGCTCGGCCGCGCCCAGAATCCCGCGCGTGCGCTCGGAGAGCACCAGATGCAGGCTCACGACGTCGGCGCTGGCAAGCAAGGCGTCTTTCGCTACGTGAACCGCCCCGGCTGCGCTCGCGGTCTGCGCCGTGAGATTCTGGCTCCAGGCAAGCACGCGCATGTCGAGCGCCCGGCAATAGCGCGCCATCAGCGAGCCGATTCGGCCCAGGCCGATGATGCCGGCGGTCTTTCCGGCGAGCACGGGGCCCGCGGTCGTCCCTCTCTGGAAGCGCCCGTCGCGAACCGCCGCGTCGCCCGCCGGGATGCGACGCGCGGCAGCGAGCATCAACCCCAGCGCAAGCTCCGCGGTCGACGCGCCCGAGGGCCCGCCGCCCGTGGTGCAGACCGTGACGCCGCGCTCAACGAGCGCCGCGACATCGATGAGCGCCGCCCGCTGTCCGGTCATGCCGAGCATGCGCAGCTTGGGGAGCCGCTGTGCGAGCGACGCCGGGAAAGGCGTGCGCTCGCGAATGGTCAGCACGATCTCGAATGGCGAGAGCGCTTGCGCCGCGGCATCCTCGCCGTCGAAAGCATCGTGAAAGAACCGCACGTCCGCGCGCGCGAGCACGGGCGACCAATCCGCGCTGGCGCGGGCGACGTTCTGCCAGTCGTCGAGGACTGCGATGGACGTCATTCGACCGTGGATGGCTATTCTTTTACGGCTCCGGTCAGACCCGAGACGTAGTACTCGACGAAGAACGAATACAGCGCCGCCACCGGCAGCGAGCCGAACAGCGCGCCGGCCATCAGCGGGCCCCAGTGGTAGACGTCGCCTTCCACCAGCTCCGTGACCACGCCGACCGGCACCGTTTTCACCTCGGACGAGGACACGAACGTCAGCGCGTAGATGAACTCGTTCCACGACAGCGTGAACGCGAAAATGCCGGCCGAGATCAGGCCCGGGATCGCCAGCGGCAGGATGATCTTGACCAGGATCTGCCAGCGGCTCGCACCGTCGATCAGCGCGCATTCCTCGAGCTCGTACGGAATCGACTTGAAATAGCCCATCAGGAGCCACGTGCAGAACGGGATCAGGAACGTCGGATACGTGAGGATAAGAGCCAGCCGCGAGTCGAAGAGGCCGAGCTGGTAGACGATGGTGGCAAGCGGAATGAACAGGATCGACGGCGGCACCAGATAAGCGAGGAAGATCGCCATGCCGACATAGCGCGAGCCGCGAAAGCGTAGCCGCTCGATCGAGTACGCCGCCAGCACGCTGCACAGCAGCGACAGGAACGTGGACACGACGGTGACCAGCACGGTGTTCCACAGCCATTCGGGATACGCGGTCTCGAACAGGAGCTTCTTGACGTGGGCCAGCGTAGGATTGCTGATCCAGAACGGATTGCCTTCGCGCGACAGAAGCTCCTCGTCCGGCTTGAAGGCCGTCATCGCCATCCAGTAGAACGGGAACAGGAGCACGATCAGGAACGCGACCAGCGGGATCCAGATCGTGACGATGCGCCGCGGGACCGACATCAGGTAATGCATGCCGGTCGTGTCGGTGACCGGCGTCGCGACCGAGTTGTCCGCTGCTCGAGTCGACGCTGCGCCGCTCACTGGTCGCCCGCCCCCTGCTGCCACGCGCGCCGCTGCAGGCCGTAATACGAAAACAGGATCGCGGCGAGCAGGAACGGCACCATCGCCGTCGCGAGCGCAGCGCCTTCGCCGAGCGAGCCGCCCGGGATCGCGCGTTGGAACGACAACGTGGCCATCAGGTGCGTCGCGTTGAGCGGTCCGCCACGCGTCAGCACGTAGATGAGCTGGAAGTCGGTGAACGTGAACAGCACCGAAAAGGTCATCACGACCGCGATGATCGGCGTCAGGAGCGGCAGCGTGACATGGCGGAACTGCTGCCAGCGCGACGCGCCGTCGAGGCTCGCCGCCTCGTAGTACGACGGCGAGATGGTCTGCAGGCCCGCGAGCAGCGTGATCGCCACGAACGGCACGCCGCGCCAGATGTTGGCGGCGATGGTCGAGAACCGCGCGTTCCACGGGTCGCCCAGGAAGTCGATGTATTCATGGATGACGCCGAGGCGCTCGAGCGCCCAGCTCAGGACCGAGAACTGCGAATCGTAGATCCACCAGAACGCAATGGCCGACAGCGCCGTCGGCACGATGAACGGCAGCAGGACGATGGCGCGAAAGAACGCCTTGAACGGCAAATGCTGGTTGAGGATCAGCGCCAGCCACAGCCCCAGGCCGAACTTGATGACGCTCGCGACGACCGTGTAGAAGATCGTGTTGAACAGCGCCAGGCGTGCGACCGAGTCGCCCCACAGGAACTCGAAGTTGTCGAGGCCGATCCATTCGCCGCTGCGTCCGATCTTGGCGTCGGTGAACCCGAGGTACGTGCCGAGACCGAGCGGATAGGTAAGGAACAGCACCAGCAGCAGCGCGGCGGGCAGCAGGAACAGCAGTCCCAGCGCGGTGCGGTTGTCCTGCAGGCGCGCGAGCAGGCCCGGCGCGGTGCGGCCGTTGACCGCGCGCGGCTCACGCAGGGTTGATGGAATGGACATCGTCAGCGCGAGCTGGGGCAGTAGTGAGCCGACTGCAAAGACGCGTCCGGCGAAAGCGCAAGGCCGCGTATCGGCACAGTTGCTGCAATCGAAGCAAGCCGCCCGCCCGCGTTGAGCGGCGGCGCTGCCGCCGCTTCAACGCGGGCAGATATTCCGGCAGATCGCCACCGTAGCCGATACGCGCAACGCCGTGACGGAATATCAGATTCTGTAGTATCGCTCAGCCCGCTTCTGCGCCCGCTCCGCCGCCTCCTTCGGCGACCTGGACCCGGACGCAGCCTCCGCCACCATGTTGACGACGATGAAATCCGCCAGCGCGCCGGCCGACGCATAGCCCATCTTGCCGGCGTAGCCGGAGGGCAGCATGTTCTTCATCGAATCGCGGTACGGCGTGTGCTTCGGATCGACGGTCCAGATGGGGTTCTTCTCGTAATAGCGCAGCGCCGGCGTGACGTAGCCGATCGAGGCTTGCACCCACGGGTCCATCTGTTCGGCCTCCATCATGAAGCGCAGGAACTCCTTCGCGGCCTTCGGATACTTGCTGTACCGGAAGATCATCTGGTTGAAGAAGAGTTGGAACTCGGTCGGCTTGCCCACCGGGCCCACCGGCATGTTGGCGTGGTTGATGTCGGCCGCCATCGCCTTGAGCTTCGGATCGGCGGAGGTCTTCGCCGCGTAGTAGATCGAGATGCCGTTATTGGTCAGGAAGAGCTGACCGTCCAGGAACGCCTTGTTGTTGTTCGGGTCGAGCCAGGACAGCGTGCCGGGCACGAAGGTCGGGTACAGCTCCCTGGCGAATTCCAGCGCCTTCAATGTCTCGGGACTGTCGATCACCACCTTGTTGTTCTGATCGACGAGCTTGCCCCCGAACGCCCACACCAGCCATTGGCACCAGGTGTTGGCGTCGCCTGTGGCGTTGCCGAGCGCGAAGCCCGGGGGCGTGTTCTTGTCCTTCAGCGCCTTGCACAGCCGCAGGAAGCCGTCCATGTCCTTCGGGAAGGCGTCGAAGCCGGCGGCCTTGAGCGCGCTGATCCGGTAGACCATGGCCACGCCCGCTACGCCGAGCGGCACGCCGATCCATTTCTTGCCGTCGGGCTTGAGATACGGCTCGGACACGGGGTAGAACCCGCCGTACTTGGCGCCCAGGTAGCTGCACAGGTCGGTGACGTCGACCAGCTTCTCGGGATACAGGTTCGCGTCGTCGTTGGTCGACAGGATGATGTCGGGCCCTGCGCCGGTGTTCGCCGCCACCGCAGCCTTCGGGCGCACGTCCTCCCAACCCTCCTTGTCGACGCGAACCTCGATGCCGTACTTGTCCTGGAATTTCTTGACATTCGCCGTGTACTGGTCCCAGTCGCCCTGCACGAACTGGCTCCAGCGCAGGACGCGCAGCTTGGCGCCCTTCTCGGGCGCGCCCTTCCACTGCGCGCTCGCGTCCCTCGACCAGATCAGTGGACCTGCGGCAGCGCCCGCGGCCAGACCCGCGGACGTCTTCAGGAATCTGCGGCGCTTGAATTCGTTCATGCAACTCCTCCTTGGGTGTGTGGTGCGCGCGATGGTCCACGCGCAGGCTTGGAACGATCAGGCGGCGAGCCGCTGTCCGCTCGCCGCGTCGAACAGATGCGCGCGCGCCGGGTCGGGCATCAGCGTCACGCGGTCGCCGGGACCGCAGCTCACGCGGTCGCGGACCAGCGACGTGAGCTCCTGGCCTTTGAACTTGCAGAAGAGCTGCGTGTCGGCACCCGTCGGCTCGACCACCACGACCTCGGCGGGCAGGCCGTCGTGTTCGGCCAGCGCGCAATGCTCGGGACGCATGCCGTAGAGCACCGCTTGGCCGTCGGTCGCACGCGCACCGCGCGGCAGCGGCAGGCGCACGCCGTCGCCGAATTCGATCGCTGGCGTCGCACCGTTCACGCGCGCCGTGCCCGGCACCATGTTCATCGCGGGCGAGCCGATGAAGCCCGCGACGAACGTGTTCACCGGAGCGTCGTAGAGCTCGAGCGGGCCGCCGATCTGCTCCACCACGCCATCGCGCATCACGACGATGCGGTCGGCCATGGTCATCGCCTCGATCTGGTCGTGCGTCACGTAGATCGACGTGGTCCGCAACCGCTGGTGCAGCTCCTTGATCTCGGTGCGCATCTGCACCCGCAGCTTCGCGTCCAGGTTGGACAACGGCTCGTCGAACAGGAACACCTGCGGGTCGCGCACGATGGCGCGCCCCATCGCCACGCGCTGGCGCTGCCCGCCCGAGAGCTGGCGCGGATAGCGGTCTAGATACGTTGCAAGCCCGAGGATGTCGGCGGCGCGTGCCACGCGCGCCTCGATCTCCGCTTTCGACTGGCGCGCGAGCATCAGCGCGAACGACATGTTGTCGCGCACCGTCATGTGCGGGTACAGCGCGTAGTTCTGGAACACCATCGCGATGTCGCGCGCCTTGGGCGGCACCCGGTTCACGACCCGGCCGCCGATCGCGATCTCGCCCTCGCTGATCTCTTCCAGGCCGGCGATCATGCGCAGCAGCGTCGACTTCCCGCAGCCTGAGGGACCGACCAGCACGCAGAATTCGCCGTCGGCGATGTCGACGTCGACGCCACGGATCACGTGCGTCGAGCCAAAATGCTTGTGCACTGCCCGGATCGCTACGCCTGCCAACGCTGCTCCTCAATCGCTACGCCGGCCGCCTCGTGCCCTGGACGACGACATAGTCCGGGCGGCCGGTCGCCAGCCAGGTGACGATGTTCTGTGCCGCTTTGCGCCGCAGATCGACTTCCGACTGCACGCTGAAGAACGCGGCGTGCGGCGTCAAAATCACCTTCGGGTGGCCGAGCAGCGGGTCGCCGGCCGGGATCGGCTCGACCGGCAAGACGTCCAGCCCGGCGCCGGCAAGTATTCCACTATCGAGTGCCGCAAGCAAATCGCCTATCTCCACGATCGCGCCGCGCGCGGTGTTCACCACGTACGATCCGGGCCGCATGCGTCCGAGCACGCCGGCGTTGATCATGCCGCGGGTCTCGGCGGTAAGCGGGGTATGGATGCTCGCCACATCGCTCGCCGCGAAGAGCCCTCCGAGATCTGCGGCGCGCTCGACGTAAGCGGGAAAATCGCCGTCGATGAGATACGGGTCGAAGGCAATGACCCGCTTGAAGAGGTTGCGCGAAACGTGCGCCATCCGCTTGCCGATCCGGCCCAAGCCGACGATGCCCAGCGTCATCTCGGCGGCGCGCTGCAACTTGCCCGACGAGAGGTAGGACCATTGCCCCGCCTGGATATCGCGGTGATAGGCGAGCACATTGCGGATGAGCGCCAGGGCAAGCGCCAGCGCATGCGTCGCCACCTCACCGACCCCGTAGTCGGGCGAATTGGCCACCCACACGCCGTGGCGCGCGCACGCCGCGGTATCGATGTTGTCGTACCCGGCCCCGATCCGGCTGACGAGCCCGAGGTCAGGCGATGCCGCGAGGACCTCGGCGGTGACCGGCGCGTACTGCGTCAGGATCGCGGCGCACCCCGCGGCGGCGGCCGTCACCTCCGCCGCAGTCTTGCAATGCGCGGTGACGAGTGCCACCTGCGCCTCAGCAAAGAGCCGGCGCTCGAGGTCGATATCCGGGTAGTCGAAGTCGGCGTAGAGGACTTTGGGCATGCGAGCGGGCTCGAGCGAATGCGGCGAGAACGGTACGTGGCCGGTCCGGCTCAAGTCAAGCCGCAGCCGGGACGAGGCCAGGTGATCCGCGGCTATAATCGCTCTCGCCTCCCGTCAACCTATGGAGAACCGATGGCCGCGCTGCTCCAGACGACGATTGCCGGCAGCCTGCCCAAGCCGGGATGGCTCGCGCCGCCCGGGGTGCTCTGGGCGCCGTGGCTGCTCTCGGGCGAGGCCTTGGCGGAGGGCAAGCGCGACGCCGTGCGGCTCTCGCTCTTCGACCAGGAGCATGCCGGCATCGACATCGTCACCGACGGCGAGCAGACCCGCCGCCACTTCGTCACTACGCTGATTGAGAACCTCGAAGGCGTGGACTTCGAGCACAAGAGGACGGTGCGCATCCGCGATCGCTACGACGCGGCCGTGCCCGTGGTGGTCGGCCCGGTCGCCCGGCCGGATCCGGTCTTTGCGGAGGACGCCAGGTTCCTCCGCAGCCAGACCCAGCGCAAGGTCAAGTACACGCTCCCCGGCCCGATGACGATGGTCGATACGCTCTACGACGCCTATTACAAGAGCCGGGAGAAGCTCGCCCAAGTGTTCGCCGAGATCCTCAACGAGGAGGCCCGCGCGATCGAGGTCGCCGGCGTGGATGTGATCCAGTTCGACGAGCCGGCGTTCAACGTCTACTTCGACGAGGTCCGCGACTGGGGTGTGGCCGCGCTCGAGCGCGCGGCACAAGGGCTCAAGTGCACGACCGCGGTGCACATCTGCTACGGCTACGGCATCAAGGCCAACATCGACTGGAAGGGGACGCTGGGCTCGGAGTGGCGACAGTACGAGAACACCTTCCCGTTATTGGCACGCTCGAAGATCGCCCAGGTCTCGCTGGAGTGCGCGAACTCGCACGTGCCGCTGGAATTGATCGGCTTGCTCGCCGGCAAGGACGTCCTGGTCGGGGCCATCGACGTCGCCACCGACCGGGTCGAAACGCCCGAAGAGGTTGCGGCGACGATCCGAGCCGCGCTCAAGCACGTCCCGGCGAAACGCGTCTACCCGTGCACCAACTGCGGCATGGTCCCGCTCAGGCGCGAGGTCGCCCGCGGCAAGCTCAACGCGCTCGGCGCGGGCGCGGCGCTCGTCCGCCGGGAGCTCGCCTAAGGGGGTGCCGAGCCCGGGCGGCCCCGGGTTTGACCTCCGTCCCGGCCCCGCGTATAGTCCGCTTCGTGTTTTGTTTCAAGTACTAAAGCACGACCTTGTCCGGCTCGTTGGCCATTGCCGAAGCGCCGTACTTTCCTGTCCTTGAGATCGAAACATAGACCGGGGTTCAACCCGACTTTTCTTTACTTATGGAATTTGGAAAATATGCCAACCGGAACGGTTAAGTGGTTCAACGATGCTAAGGGCTTTGGCTTCATCACTCCCGACGGGGGTGGCGAAGACCTGTTCGCCCATTTCTCGGCGATCAACATGCCGGGATTCAAGTCGCTCAAAGAAGGGCAGAAGGTGAGCTTCGAAGTCACCCAGGGCCCTAAGGGAAAGCAGGCGTCTAACATTCAGCTCGCCTGACGCGCTATTCCCTGCGAGACAACAAAGCCGGGCGCTGCCCGGCTTTTTTGCGTCGGCGATCGGCCGCGCTTCGCTCGTCCTTCAGTTTCGCCTCAGCCGGGAGCGGGTTGCGGCGAGCGCACCGCTGCAGGCGCGGCCTCCGCGCGACGCCAGATCAACCCCAGCATCGCCCCCAGCAGCGCCCAGAACAGGATGGCGTTGCCATATACGGTGAGATCATTGGTCGAGTTCTTCATCAAGAGCGCGAGCACCAGCGCGACAGCCGCCGCCGCCCAAGCCTTGTCGCGGTCGTCGCCGGAACGCGCGCGTTGCCAGGCAAGGCGCAGGATCGCGAGGTGAAGCCACAGCCAGAGCGCGAGCCCGATCAGCCCGACCTCGAGCACCAGGTCGAGCAGCACGTTGTGCGCGTGCGCCCAGGCCTGCGGGTCGATCCTGCGCAACGCGGGGTCGTTCTCGAGACCGTAAGCGCGCGACGGAACGCTCCGGCCGAGACCCACGCCGAACCACGGCCGCTTCTGCGCGAGCCCAAGATACGCCGCCCAGATCGCGGGCCGGGAATCCGACGCGATCATGTCGAGGGCAACGATGCGGTCGGTGGGCTGCGGCCCGGGGAAGCGCACGCGCGAGATGATCTCGAGCGACACCGCCGAGGCGACCAGGCCGACGACGACGATCGCGAGCACCGGTTTCCAGCGCAGCGCGCCGCGAAGCGCACCCAAGGCCACGAGGAAGCCCACGAAGGAGACGAACAGCGTGGCGACCAACGTCCGGTTCTCGCTCAGGAAGCCGATCGCCGCGAACGCGGCGAGCCATGCGGCAGCCGTCCAGCGAGCCCAGCGATGCTGCGCTGTCAGCACGATCAGGTAGAGCGGAACGGCAATGAACGCGACGTAGGTGCTCGAGTCGGTCACATCGCCCGCTTTCCAGGCGAGCCAGCCCAGAACGCCCGGCCGGGCGGCGGCATCCGGGTCGAGCCCCAACCTTGCGGCGGCAAACAGGGTCGCCAGGCACAGCATCGTACCCGCCGCGGTGCCGATCGCGAACGCGAGCCGCCCGCCGAGCGTGCGCATCAACACGAAGCTCACCAGGAAAATCACGAACGGATAGAATTGATCGTTCCGAAAAGCCTGGAACGACATGTCGGGCAACGCCGACCAGCCGATCGAGGTGGCGGCGAAGGTGAGCCAGATGAGCCACGGGGCGAGACCGGGGACGCTCCTCCAGGGCGCGAGCCGGAACTGCAGCAACGCAGCCAGCGCGACGGCGCCGACCAGGGCGTTGCGGAGCGCGGTGACGTGCGCCAGTGGCACGATCGCGAGTAGCACGCCGAAAGCGATGCACAGTGCGCGCAGCGCCGGCGGATCCTTGGCAATGCTGTCGTGGCTGGCCGTCGGGATCGGAAGTTGCATCGAGTACCGCCAGCGAAGGCGAGGGAGCGAGTGGATTCGCGTCGCGAGCGCGGTGCGCAACCCCGGGCCCGGGGCCCGGGCCATTCTAGGAGCAATCACTCGGGTTTACAAATGCGGCGCTTGACGTCGCGATCCGGGGGGCGGGACGCGCTGCGTCGAGCCCGGGGCGACCGACGATGAGAGATTGGCCAGGCGTGCTTCTGACCGCGAGCGTCTGGGCGTACTGGCTCGGCGTGGGGATCATGGTCGTCCGGGTGCACCGCGCGACGCACCGGCTCGGCGGGCTCGTTCCCGAGCAGCGGCTCGAGCAGACCATGTGGCTCGTTTGGGTGCCGCTCGTCGCGGCGTGGCTGACGCTGCCGTATCTCACGCTCACTCGCATCCACCCGCCGCTGGCGCTCCCGCAGTTCGTGCATGAGGCCATGCCTTACCGGGCGCTGCGCTGGGTCGGCGCAGCAGGCGCGGGCGTCGCCCTCCTCCTCACCAGCTCGTGCTGGGCGAGGATGGGCACGCGCTGGCGCATGGACGTGAGCGTCAAAGGCGAGGAGGAGCTCATTACCGACGGGCTGTTCAAGTATGTACGACATCCCATCTACGCCTTGCAGATGCTGCTCATGGCCTGCTCGCTCGTGGTCGTGCCGACGATCCCGATGCTCGGGGTGGCGGCGGTTCACTTCGTGCTGATCCAGCTCAAGGCGCGCAACGAAGAGCGTCACCTTCTGTCCGTGCACGGCGAGGCCTATCGCCGCTATCTCGCGCGCACGGGGCGGTTCGTTCCATGGCCGGTGAGCTCGCGCGATTGAGTCCGTGCGCTTCGGCGGCAAGTCTCACGTGAGGCTCGCGACCGCCGCAGGCGTGGCGGTGGGCCTCGCGCTTGCCGTCCCCGCGCTTGCCGACGACTCCGGCGGACGCTTCGTGCTCGAGCGAACCGCGATCGATGCTCGGACCGAGGATCGCGTGCTCGCGCTCGACCCTGAGCACATCTCGGCGCGCGACGTGCGCGAGGTTCTGGCGCGCACGAGCGCACCGCGCATCATCGCCCTGCAGGGCAGCGTTCCGATTGTCACCATGCGCCCGTTCGCCGAGTTTCTGATCGCGCTGGGCTATCCGGCGCAGCGCATCCGCAATCCCGACGACGGCTCGCTCTCGTACAGCAGCTTCGTCGATGCGCGCGCGCTCGCCGGCACGCTGGCGTGGTACTACGAGCACGAAGGCGTGATGCCGATGTTGATCGGCCATAGTCAGGGCGGCATGGTCGTCGTCAAGGTGCTGCACGAGCTCTCCGGCGACTACGGTCCTGCGGTGCCGGTCTGGAACCCGCACCGCAACGCGGCCGAAGCGCGGACGGCGATCGTCGACCCGATCACCGGCGAAGAACGTCCCGTGGTCGGGCTCAAGGTCCCCTACGCTGCGGCGCTCGCCACCGGCAAGCTGCCGCGATGGCTGCTCGGCCAATGGGACATGCTGGCACGGCTGCGCGAGATCCCCGACACGGTGGCCGAGTTCACCGGCTTCTCGTTGGAGTGGGATGCGATCGCCGGCAATTTCGGCGCCGTCGAGCCGTATCGCGCGATGGGGTCCGCCGAGGTCCGAAACGTGACGCTCCCGGCGAGCGCGAGCCACTTGACGCTCCCGCGTGTGGCCGAGCTCGCGCGCGACCCGGCCACGCGCGAGTGGATCGATCGCTACGTCCCCGGCACAACGGCCGCGCCGCCTGCGACGCGGACCGACACGGCGAATCTCATCCACGCCGCGGACATCTGGTACAGCGTCAAGAAGCACTGGGCGCTCGAGGCGCAGCGCTTGATCCGCGCCCGGCGCGCTCTGACCACGCGCGAGTGATGCGCGGCAAGCTCAATCTCTTCCAGGCGATGATGCTGCGCTGGCGCGAGCTGCATCCCTACGTCGCCGTGCACATGGTGAGCGTAGACTCTCCTTTGGACCGCGCCCGGCTCGAGGCGCAGATCGAACGTCGACTCGAAGCCGCGGGCCTGACCGGGCTCGTGCTCGATCGACGGCGCAGGCGCTTCGAGTTCCGCGGCGGCCCGGCGGCGATCGAGCTCACGCTGCTCTCCGGCGGCGCCGACCCGCACGCGGTGGCGTGCGCTGAAATCGAGCGCCAGCTCAATTGGCCGTTCCCGCCCGAAGGCGCGTCCACGCCGTTCCGGTTCTTCGCCGTCGACCAAGGCACGAGCTTTCAGCTCGGGCTTGCCTACGATCATTTCATCGCCGGCGGCGATTCGATTGCGGTGCTGCTCGAGAAGCTCGTCGCGGGGTACGCACGAGGTGCGGCGGAAGCCCCCGCGCCGTGGACGCCGCGGCGGTATCCGAAAACCTACGGCCGGCTGTTCCTGCAGGATCTCGGCTACGCGCTTCGCGGTCTGGCGCGCCTGCCGTCGATGGCGGCGAGTTGCAAGCGCTCGTGCCGCGCCCCCTGTCGCACCGACGCCGCCGCGACCAACGCGTTTTTGTCCTTTCGCGTCCCGGCATCCGAGCTCGCCTCGGTTCTGCGCACGGCCAAGACGTGGGGCGTCACCTTCAACGACCTTTGCCTGGCGCTGCTCTTGCGGGCCCTCGCGCGCCTCGTGCCCCGCCGCGCCGGCCAGGCCCGCAGCGAGCTGGGCGTGGCGTCGATCGTGAACCTACGCGCCGAATTCGAGTCCGACGCGGGTGATACCTTCGGCCAGTTCCTGGCGTCGCTGCGCGTCTCGCACCCGGTTCCGCACGAGATCGGGCCGCGTCAGTTGGCGCTGGAGGTCCACGCGCAGACCGAGCGCATCAAGAAGGAGAAGCTCTACCTGCAGACGCTCATTGCTCTGGCGTGGACCGGGCTCGCCTGGCGCTTCCTCACGCTCGAGCGGCGCCGGCGCTTCCTCGCCAAGCATTACGCGATCTGGGCCGGGATGACGAGCCTTCACGTCGATCCGCTGTGGCGCACCGAAGCCTCCGGTGCGCGGACCGAGTACGCTCGCGCCGTGCCGACCGGCCCGCTCGCGCCCATCGTGTTCGCGCTCACGACCTTCCGCGGCGCATTGCACCTCGGCGTATCGTATCGCGTCGCTGACCTGACCCGGGAGAGCGCGCAAAGCATCGCCGCCGCGTTCCTCGACCAAATCGACGAGCTTCTCTCATGCTCCCACGAACGAGGCTGAACCTGCTCTTGGTCGCGGCGCTGGCGCTCCTCGTCGGCGGCTGCGCGACCGGTCCCTATCGGGGACAGGAGCAGGCCAACGCGCCGCCGCCGGCGGCGGGAACCGTGCTCAAATCGCTCGATCTCGGCGCCGCGCTGGAGGAGCGAATTCTCGCGCTCGACCCCGAGCACGTGAGCGCCGGCGATGTGCGCGACACGCTGGCCAAAGCGCCCGCGCCCCGGGTGATCCTGATCCACGGCGGCATCTACCCGGTGTATCTCGCGATGAGCTCGTTCGCGCAGTTCCTGATCGGCATGGGCTACCCCGAGGCCTCGCTGCGCCGCCAGGACGGCGTGCTCGACAGCCTCTATTCGTACAGCCCCTACCAGGACAGCAGTGAGCTCGCAGGGCTCGTCGCCTGGTACTACGAGCGCGACGGCATGCGGCCGATGATCATCGGGCACAGCCAGGGCGGCGTGCAGGCGGTCAAGGTCTTGGACGAGCTGGCCGGCGCCTTCGAGAAAGAGATTCCCGTGTGGAACCCGATCACCGACACGGCGGAAAACCGAACCACCATCGTCGATCCGCTCACGGGTGCGCGCCGCCCGGTGGTCGGCGTGACGGTATCCTACGCCTCCGCGGTCGGCGCGGGCGGCGCGGCCCTGCTGCTGCCCAACCAATGGACCATGGTGCAGCGGCTGCGCTCCATTCCCGACACGGTCGACGAGTTCACCGGCTTCTCGATCAGCGGCGACCTCATCGCGCTCACCTTCTCCGGCGCGCGCGACGCGAGCGAGTTCCGTCCCAACGGCAAGGCCAAGGTGCGCAACGTGTCCCTTCCCGGCTCCTACAATCACGTGATCTTGCCGGCGACCAAGCACCTGGCCGCAAGCGCGGCGATGCGCGACTGGATCGATGCGTACGTTCCCGATCGCCCCGGCCAGGCCGAGGCGATGCCGCCCGGCGACCATGCCGGGGCGCTGTGGGCAGCCGACGTCTGGTACAGCATCAAGAAGCACTGGACCGTCGAGCTGCAGCGGTTGATCCGTGCTCGGCGCGCTGCCGTGGCGAAGGGCTGACCCGGTCGCGCTCTTCGCCCTGGCTTGAGATGCGCGCCCGAAGCGGCGTTGCCGGCGGGTGCACCAGCATAGGATAATAACAAGTTTTTGCGCGGGCCCCGTGGCCCTCACCGCTTGAGCCATTCCATCATGTCAGGGGCGTTAGCCGGAAAAGTCGCGCTCGTCACCGGCGCTTCGCGCGGCATCGGGCGCGCCATCGCGGCGAAGCTCGCCTCCTCCGGTTGCGACGTCGCCGTCAACTACTACAACAGCGCGCAGGAGGCTGAAACGCTCTGCGCCGAGATCCGCGCCCTGGGGCGGCGCGCCTGCGCGCTGCAGGCGAGCGTGGGCATTCCGGAGAGTGTCGACGACATGTTCGCCGAGCTCGCCAAGCACTTCGACCACCTCGACATCGTGGTCAGCAACGCCGCGAGCGGCGTGCTCAAGCCCGCGCTCGAAATGACCTTGAAGCACTGGCGCTGGTGCCTCGAGACCAACGCGCTCGCGCTCAATCTCCTGGCGCAGCGCGCGGTGCCGATCATGCCGCCGGGCGGGCGCATCATCGCGCTCTCCAGTCTCGGCGCCTCGCGGGCGATGCCGCATTACGGCTTCGTCGGCGCATCGAAAGCCGCGCTCGAATCGCTGGTGCGCACGCTCGCGCAGGAGCTCGGTCCGCGGCAGATCCGGGTCAACACGGTGAGCGCCGGCGTGGTCGATACCGATGCGCTGCGCTACTTCCCGAACCGCGCGGAACTGCTCGAGAACTTCGCGCGCCGCACGCCGGCCGGCCCGGTGCTCACTCCCCACGATGTCGCCAATGCGGTCTACCTGCTCTGCCTCCCCGAAGCGGCGATGATCACCGGGCATACGCTGGTGGTCGACGGCGGCTTTTGCATCTCCGGCTGAGACGCACCGCGATCATGGACACCCGCCTCACCGACAAAGTGGCGATCGTCACCGGCGGCAGCCGCGGCATCGGGCGCGCGATCGTCGAGCTTTTCGCCGCCGAAGGTGCCGACGTGACCTTCTTCTACCGCGACAACGCCGCCGCCGCGGAGGCGGTGGTCGCCGCGGGCAGGTCCGCGGGAGGGCGCATCGCCGCCGAGAAGCTCGACATCCGCGACTCCGCCGCCTGCGCGGCGGCGGTCGAGCGCGTCGCCGAGCGTTGCGGGCGGATCGACATCCTGGTCAACAACGCCGGCATCATCCGCGACAACCAGCTCGCCGCGTTCGACGACGAGGACGTGCAAAGCGTGCTCGATACCAACGTCGGCGGCGCCTTCAACGTCACGCGCGCCGTAGTGCCGCACATGATCGTGCAGCGCGCCGGCAAGATCATCAACCTGGGCTCGGTCGCCGGCGAGAAAGGCGGACGCGGCCAGACCAACTATGCGGCGAGCAAGGGGGCGATCAACGCCTTCACCCGCGCGCTGGCGGTCGAGCTGGCGCCGCGCAGGATCACCGTGAACTGCGTGGCCCCCGGGGTGATCGACACCGAGATGTCGCAGGAGGTGCGGGCGATGGCCGGCGACGAGGTCAAGGCACGCATCCTTCTCAAGCGCTACGGCAAGCCCGAGGAGGTCGCCTACGCGGTCTGGTTCCTCGCCTCGCCGTACGCGGATTACGTGACGGGACAGGTCTTCAACGTCGATGGCGGTTTCAAAATGGGGTGAAGGTATGGCGGACAACGAAATCACGAAACAAGAAATCCAGGCGGTCTTTCCCAAGGTCGCCGAGACCATGGCCGACGCGCTCGGCTGCGATGTCGATCAGGTCAAGCTCGACGTGTCGCTGATCGAGGGCCTCGACGCCGAGTCGATCGACTTCCTGGACATGGTCTTCCGGCTCGAGCGGGCTTTCAAGATCAAGATCCCGCGCGGCAAGATCATCGAGAACGCGCGCGGCGACATGCCCGAGTCGGAGTTCGAGCAGAAGGGGGCGCTCACCGAAGCGGGACTGGCGCAGCTCAAGCGCTATCTGTCCGAGGTTCCCGCCGAGCGCTTCAGCAACCCGATGAAGGTCGCCGACATCCCGCGCCTGTTCACGCCCGAGACCTTCTGCAAGCTCGTCATCCGCGCCCAGCGCGAGGCGGCGCCCGCGAGCTGACAGCGAAGGTTGCAAGCGAGAGATGGACGATCATTTCGCCGCGTTCTCGTTCGTCGACCGGATCACGGCGTTCGAGCCCGGCGTGTGCGCCCGCGCAAGCTTCGCCGTGCCGGGGAATCTCGCCGCGTTTCCTTCGTGTCTAATCGCCGAGGCGGTCGGCCAGCTCGCGGCGTGGGTGGCGATGGCCAAGATCGACTTTCGCGGCCGGCCGGTCGCTGCGCTCGCCACCGAAACGCTCTTCCGCGGCGAGGTCGCGCCGGGATCGCGGCTCGAGCTCGCGGTCGAGGTCGAAAGCTGCGACGAGGAAGCCGTCGCCTACGGCGGGACGGCCGAGGTCGACGGCGTGCAGGCGATCGAATTGAAACACTGCCTCGGCCCGATGCTTCCGGTCGAGGATTTCGATTCGCCGGAGGCACTGCGCGAGCGCTTCCATCTGCTCTGCGCGGAAGGCGCGCCGGCCGGACGATTTCGCGGTCTCGCCACGCCCGCGCTGGATGCGCTCGAGGGCGAGCCTGGGAGATCGGCGCGGGCGATGCTGCGGGTGCCGACCGCTGCGCCGTTCTTTGCCGATCACTTTCCGCGGCGACCGGTGTTCCCGGCCACGCTGCTGCTCGACAGCCAGATCCGTCTTGCGCTCGATCTCGCGCGCGCGGCGATCGGGTCGGCGCACGCGCTGCCGGTGCCGCAGCGCATGACCAACGTCAAGATGCGCTCCTTCATCGCGCCGGGGCAGTCGGTCGTACTGGGCGCCGAGCTTGCGGCACCAAACGATCTCCACGGCCCGGTGCGACTGTCCGCCGCCATCGACGGCCGCACGGTGGCGACCGCGCGGCTGGACGTCGCGGTGCGCGAGAAGTAAATGGCGAAACGACGCGTCGCGATCACGGGCTTAGGGCTCGTCACGCCGGTCGGCAACGAGGTGGCGACGACCTGGAGCGCGCTCCTCGCCGGTCGCAGCGGCGGCGCGGCGATCAGCCTGTTCGACGCGTCGGGCTTCCCGGTGCGTATCGCCTCCGAGGTGAAGGGTTTCGATCCGGGTGCGGCAATCGACGATCGGAAGCTTCTCAAGTTCGCGAACCGCTCGCACGGCTTCGCGCTCGCCGCGGCCGAACAGGCGTTTCGCGACGCGGGCATTCGTCCGACGTCGGCCACCGCGCAGCGCTGGGGCTGCGCGGTCGGCACCGGCATGATGGGTGTCGACTTCGCCGAGCTCCTCGCCGTGCACCGTCACAGCGCCGCCGACGGGCAGTTGGACGCGGCGCGGCTGCTCGACGATCCTTCCGCCAACAACCCGCTCGTCTTCTGCCGCAGCCAGTCGACCACAGGGCTCTCGCTTCTCACGCGCCGCTACGGCATCCGCGGCTACGCGACCTCGGTGCACACCGCCTGCGCCTCCGGCGGACAGGCGATCGGTACCGCGCTCAAATTGATCCGCCGTGGCGCAGTCGATTGCGCGCTTGCCGGTGGCTTCGACTCGATGATCAGCCCCGTGGGCATCGCCGGCTTCTGCCTGCTCTCGGCGTTGTCGGCGGACAACGACGCGCCGCAGCGGGCGAGCCGCCCGTTCGACGCCACCCGCAACGGCTTTCTCCTTGGCGAAGGGGCCGGGTTCCTGGTCCTCGAGGAATGGGAATCCGCGCGGCGGCGTGGCGCGCACATCTACGCGGAGCTCGCCGGCGACGGCAATTCGCTGTCGAGCTACCGCATCACCGACTCGCCGCCCGACGGCGACGGTCCCATCCAGTCGATGCGGCAAGCGCTCGCCGACGCCGGCGCAACGGTCGAGGAGGTCGACTACATCAACGCCCACGGCACGTCGACCCTGATGAACGACAAGAGCGAGAGCGCGGCGATCCACGCCGTGTTCGGACCGCGCGTCAGGGCGGTGGCGGTCAGCTCGACCAAGAGCTCGATGGGCCATCTCATCGCCGCCGCCGGCGCGGTCGAGGTCGCGGTGTGCGCGCTCGCGATCCATCACGGCGAGCTGCCGGTCAACGCCAACCTGCGCGAGCCCGATCCCGATTGCGATCTCGCGCTCGTGCGCGGTGAGCCCGAGCGGCGACGGGTGCGCGTGACCATGTCGAATTCGTTCGGCTTCGGCGGCTCGAACAGTTGTGTGGTGCTGCGGCGGCCGGACGCGGTCGACGGCATCGGTTTCCAGGGCTGAGGCGAGCGCGGGCGTAAGCCATGGGCAAGAAGCGAATCGTCATCACCGGCACCGGCGCGGTGTGCGCCGCCGGCCGATCGCCCGAGGCGATCCTCGAAACGGTGCGCAGCGGCCGATCGGCGATCGGACCCATCGGCCAATGGGACGCGTCGACTTGGCCGACGCGAGTCGCCGGCGAGGTCCCCGACTTCAATGCGCGCGAGCTGGTCGAGGACCGGAAGCTGCACAAGCTGATCCGTCGCACCGACTTTTTCGGGCTCTACGCGGCGAGCAAAGCCGTCGAAGCCTCCGGGCTCGCCGCATGCCGCGACGCGCTCGATGCCGCGGCGGCGGCCGAGTACAGCGACCGCACCGGCGTCTACGTCGGCTCCGGCGGCGGCAGCTACGAGAGCCAGTACGACTACTTCCCGCTGCTGACCGAAAGTCATGACGCGCTGCCGGCGTTCGGCCGCGAATTGTCCGCCACCGTCAACCCGATGTGGCTCCTGCGCACGCTGCCCAACAACGTGCTCGGGCACATCGGCATCCGCCACGGCTTCAAGGGCGCGAACGCCTGCATCACCAACCACAGCATCGGCGGAACGCTCGCGGTGATCGAAGCCACGGAAGGCTTGCGCAACGGCGAGGCCGATCGCGCGCTCGCGGTCGGACACGACGCGCCGATCGAGCCGCAGATGGTGCTCTACTATCACGGCGTCGGCTTGCTCGCCAAGGAGACGATCCGGCCATTCGACGCGCGGCGCGACGGGAGCCTCTTCGGCGAAGGCGCCGCCGCGCTCGCGCTGGAAACCGAGGATTCGGCGCGCGCGCGCGGTGCGGCGGTCCTGGGCGAGGTTCTCGGCGGCGGCGCGGGGACCGATGCGCAGGGACTGCTCGCCATTCGCGACGACGGTGACGCGCTCGCCCGCGCGATCGAGCTCGCGCTCGACGATGCCGGCGTGCGGCCGGGCGAGGTGGGCATGATCGCCGCGCACGGCAACGGCACCCTGCAGTCCGACGCGTCCGAAGCGGCGGCGATCCGGCGCGTGTTCGGCGGCGGCGCGCCACCGGCCACTGCGTTCAAGTGGGCGTTCGGGCACCTCATCGCCGCCGCGGGCATCCTCGAGGCGGTGCTCGCGCTGCACGCGCTGCGCGAGCGCTCGATCCCCGGGGTGGCGAGCTACGCCGTTGCCGACCCGGTCTGCGAAGGGGTGCGCGTGGCCGCCGAAGCGCAAGTCCCGACGAGCGACATCGCGTTGATCCTCTGCCGCGGCTTCGCCGGCACCAACGCGGCGCTGCTGCTGGGCGCCGCGCGCTGACGCGCGCCATGCACGAGCTCGCCGCGCCGCCCCCAGGCAGCGCGAAGCGCTGCGGCATCGATACAGTGGAGATCGCGCGCATCGAACGGCTGCTCGCACAGAACGAGGCGCAGGAGCTGCTGCGCTTTTTCTCGGTACAGGAGCTCGCGGAGGCCGGCGAGGGTCCGGGACGGGCGGCGAGCCTCGCCGCGCGCTTCGCGGCGAAGGAGGCGTGCGTCAAGCTTTTTCCCCGCGAAGCCGCGCTGGGCGAGATCGAGCCGGCCGACTTCTCGGTCGCCCGCGACGCGTACGGTGCGCCGCAGGCGATCTCGAGTCCGAAAGCCGCGGCGGTTCTGGCGCGGAATCGCATCCGGTCGATCGCGCTGTCGCTCACCCATGATCGGCTCACCGCGTCTGCGGTGGCGCTCGCGCTCGCGGATAGCGCCGTGGCTCCGCTCTCCGGGCGCCTTCTCTATCGTCTCCTGCCCATCCGTCGCCGCGTCGTGCTCGAGAATCTTCGCCGCGTCTTCGGCGAAGGCGTACCGGACGCCGAGATCGAGCGGCTCGCGCAGGCGCACTACGCGCACCTGTGGCGCCTCGCCGCGGAATTCGTGCGCTTTCGCTGGATGAGCGCGAAGCGCAAGGCGGCGCTGGTCGCGGTCGAGAACGTCGAGGCGTTCGCGCGGGCGCTCGAGCGCGGAAAGGGCATCCTGGTGCTCACCGGGCATTTCGGCAACTGGGAAGTCGCGACCGTCGCCGCCTTGAACCGCTTTCCGCACATGCGCGGGCGGATTCACTTCGTGCGCCGGCCGATCAAGCCGCGCTGGCTCGACCGCTTCGTCAACCGGCGCTTCCGCCGGGCCGGTTTCGGCGTGCTGCCGAAGCGCGGCTCGCTGGAGGCCATTCTCGATCGGCTCGCGGCGGGCGACGCGATCGTCTTCCCGTTCGATCAGCACGCCGCGCCGCCCGACGGGATCGAGGTCGATTTCTTCGGCCATCCGGCGTGGACCTTCCGGAGCCTCGCGCTGATCGCGCTCGCCTCCGACGCGCAGGTGCTGCCCGCCGCGAGCTGGCGCGAGGCCGACGGGACGCACGTGCTGCGCTTCGAGGAGCCGCTCGCTCCGATTGCCTGCGAGGAGGTCGGCGAGGAAATCCGCCGCAACACGCGGGCCTACAACGCCGAGTTGGAGCGCCTGATACTGCGCCATCCGGAGCAGTGGTACTGGGTGCACCGGCGCTGGAAACGCGCCGCTCGCCGCGCTCGCCGGCGCGGCACGCGCAACGGCACATGATGCCGACCCGCATCGACGCGGCCGTGGGCCGCTCAGTCGCTCAGTCGCCCTCGCGCGCCTGCACGGCCTGCGCCAACGCTGAGCGCAGCTTCGGTCGGCGGCGGTGGCGGCATGGCCGGCGGTGGCGCGCTCACCGATCCTTGCGGCGATTGACCTTGCAGGTTCAACCGCCCCAAAAGGGGCTCGTCGCGCGCAATGACGATTCTGCCCGCGTTCCTCGCGATCGGCGGCGCGATCACAACCGCCCCCGGCTGATCGAGCCGGGCAGGCGACGGTGCGTCGCTCCGCGGAGACGGATTGATTGGCGCCGGCGTGTGGCTCGCCTTATCGCTTGCTGTATACGTCGGCACTTGCGCGCTCGCTTGGACCGCAGCGCCAAGGGTCACGCTCAGCGCAAGGATCAGCACTCCCCATCGGGTTGGATACATATACACCTCCGGCCCCGGCCGGAGCCGGCCGCGGCCAAGCCACTCATCACCGTTTGACAGCCGCGGGCGTGCATGTTCCCTCAATCGAGGGCTCACGCTGCAACAGTTTCTTTCGGTGCGGGCGCGCTCTCGTAGGAATCGCTCCTACCCTCCGGCAATCCAGGCGAAGCTGGAGCGCGCTGCGAACCGGGTCTCAAGCGCATGAACTCTGGAACGCGCTCAATGCCACAGCGAAAGGAACGGCACATCGACGGGGCGAGCGCGGAGCCATGCTCGCGCTGCGTATCTGTTCCGGACAAAGGTCAATCCGCTTTTGCAAGGAGATGCTTGATGCACTTTTCTGCATTGCGAACTGCTTTGCTCTGCCTCGCCTTCGCCGGTACCTCGAGCCTCGCACAGGGCATTGCGCCCTCGGGCGACGCGCCCCCGCGCGACACACCTGCCGACTATCCGCCGAGTGCGATGGAGCGGCAAACGCTGCCGGTAACCTCGACCGAGCCGATGAACATATCGCCGGCGGAAACACAAACGCGTCGCGCCCTGGCGGTATGCGCCGGCAGACCGATCGATGAGCAGCAGGCGTGCCGCGACAAGGCGATTCAACAATCCGCTCCGGAGGAGCGGGACAATTCGACAGAGGACTCCGCGAAGTAACGTTGGTGAGCGTCGAGCGAAGCAGTTGATGCTGTTCTCAATATCACTGCGGCCAGAAACGCTGCGCGCAACGCGCGTTGCGGCCGAAAAGCGGGCCCTGCGACGGTTGAGACCCGGGACCTTGCGCGATCTAGTGCAGCCCGTTCTTCTGGAATTGCCCCGCGCGCATGATGGCGACGATGCGGTCCTGGGCGGGCTGGAAAACGGAGAGGTCGCGGTAAGGGTCACCGTCGACCACCAGCAGGTCCGCATGGGCTCCCTCGATCAGCGCGCCGAGCTTGCCCTCCTGCCGCACGATCTCCGCGTTGACGAGCGTCGCCGAGCGGACGATCTCCTGCGGCCGCATGGCTTGCGCCCGGATCAGGAACTCGTTGCAGTGGTCGGTTTGGAGCTGACCGAGCAGATCGCTGCCGAAGCCGATCTTCACTCCTGCCGCTCGACAGACCTCGAGCGAGCGCAAGCCCGCCTCGAGCACGAGCGCGTTCTTCTGCAGGCTGTAGCCGGATAGCCCGTACTCGGGCCCGCGCCGCTTCAGCGAGTCGTAGGTCACCAGCGTCGGCACAAGGTACGCGCCCTTCTCCGCCATGAGCTTCGCCGTCGGCGGATCGATGAGATTGCCGTGCTCGATCGTGCGCACGCCGGCCTTCACTGCGCGCTCGATCGCCTTGGCGCTGTAGGCGTGCGCGCAAACGTAGGTGCCCCAGCGCTCGGCTTCCTCCACCGCCGCCTCGATTTCGTCGCTGCGGAACTGCAGGCTTTCCAGCGGATCGGCCTGCGAGGCCACGCCGCCGGAGACCATGAGCTTGATCTGGTCCGCGCCTTTGCGCAGCTCGTCCCGGACCGCGCGGATCATCTCGGGCACGCCATCGGCGATCCTCGAGCTCCACGCGAGCGCGCTCGAGCAGGCACAGAGCGTCTCGCTTTGCGTGCGCAGGCGGAAATCGCCGTGGCCGCCGGTCTGGCTGATCGGCTGCCCGGAGATGAAGAGCCGCGGCCCGACGAAGAGCCCCTGCTCCACCGCCGCCTTAATGCCCCAGTCCGCGCCTCCCGTGTCGCGCAGCGTCGTGAACCCGCGCGCGAGCATCGCCTGCATCGAGGCGGAGGCCTTGGCGGCCAGCAGCGTGAGCGGCACGCCGGACAGGAGCTGGAGATTAACTTCCGTCAGCACGACGTGGATGTGGGCGTCGATCAGGCCCGGCATGAGCGTCCGCCGGCCGAGCTCGATGCGGTGCGCATCCGACGCCTTGATCGGCCGGTCGGAGACCTCCCTGATCAATCCGCCCTCGACCAGCACCTCCATGCCGTCGATCAGTTCGTCGCGGCGCGGATCGAGCAGGCGTCCGCCGCTGAAGAGGTAACTGGTCAAGATTTCACCCCGGGGTGACCACGTGCCGGAGCGCGACTCATCCGGCGTTTCATTAGCCCGGGTGCCATCGTACCTCGGACTCGCCCGGCGCACCAACGGCTCGCTTCGCGGACGCCCCCTGTAAAGCGGCACCTTCATCGCGCCCGGATGATGCGGCCGATACCGACGATGCGCTCGATCAGCGCCACCAGGATCACGATCAGCGCGATCTGCAGCGTCGACGCGGCGGCGATGACGAGCTGGCTCCCCTGGAACTGCAGGTAGCTGAAGATCTCGATCGGCAGGGTCGTGAGCCCCGGTCCGGTGAGAAAGAGCGCCGCGTTGAGCTCGCCGAAGGAGACGATGAACGCGAACAGCCAGCCCGACAGCACGCCGGGCCATACGAGCGGCAGCGTGAGCAGGAAGAGCGTCGCGAGCGGCCCGGCGCCCAGACTCTGCCCGGCTTCCTCCAGCGCGGGGTCGAGCGCCTGGGCGCTCGCGAGCACGGTGCGGAAGCCGTACGGCATGCCGATCACGCTATGCGCGAGAAGGAGACCAGGGAACACCGGCATGCCGACCGTCTTGTACATGAGGAGTAGCGCCACGCCCAGCACGATCGTCGGAAACACGAGCGGCGCGAGAAACAGCGCCTGCAGCACGGCTGCGACCGTGCCGCGGCGGCGCACGAGATATAACGCGCCGAGCGTTCCCAATATCGTCGCCAGTGTCGCGGAGGCGAGCGCGAGCTCCACGCTCAACGCGAAGGCGTTGCGCATGTTCTCCAGCCGGAAGAATTCGACGAACCATCGCCAGGATAGACCCGGCGGAGGAAACTCGAAGTAGTCGTTGGGCGAGAAGGCGGCGACGACGACGATTGCGATCGGAACCAGGATCACGGCGAACGCGACCGCCGTGGCGCCGCCACGAAGCGCGCGACCGGCGCGGCGCGCCCGAGTCATCGCCCCGTCCCCTGGACGCGGGCCGGACGCAACCCCGCTAAAATGAGCCCGGTCAGCACCAGAGCGAGCGCGAGCAGGATGAACGAAAGCGCGGCCGCACGAGGCCACTGGAATGCGGTGACGCCGTCGTAGATCATGCTCACCAGGAGCTTCGAGCGCGCCCCGCCGAGGAGCGTGATCGTCACGTACGCGCTTAAGGTGAGCAGCAGCACGAGCAGCGTTCCCGAGGCCACGCCCGGCGCCGACAGCGGCAGCGTGACGTGCAGGAAGGTGCGCACCGGGCCCGCGCCGAGCGCCTGCGCCGCCTCCTCGTAGCGCCGGTCGAGCGCCGCGAGCGCGTTGGCGATCGAGATGACCATGTAGGGGAGCAGAATAGTCATCAATCCGACCACCACCGCCGGCGTGGTGTAGAGAAGTTCGAGCGGCGCATCGATCACCCCGAGCCCCGCGAGACCGGCGTTGATCACCCCGCGTCGGGCGAGCAGCGCGATCCAGCCGTAGGCGCGCACGACATTGCTCACCATCAGGGGAAAAAGCAGCAGCAGCGTCACGAGCAGGCGCCGTCGCGCCGGCAGCAGCGCCACGAAATAGGCCACCGGATAGCCGAGGAGAAGGCTTAAAGCCAGGATCGCCGCGGCGACGCCGAGCGTGCGACGAATGATGGCGAGGTAGAACGAATCGCCGAAGATGCCGGCGTAGTTCTCGAGCGTCAGCGCCGCGCCGTAGAGCTCGCTCGGCGAGGCTTGGTGAAGGCTCACCCAGAAGAGGTACAGCACCGGCGCGACGAAGAAGGCGAGCGCCATCGCGAGCGGCGGCGCCAGCAGAGCCGAGGCCCACGCCGCTTTCATGCGCGAACCTCCGAGAGCACGACCGCGCTCGCCGGATCCCACGCGCAGCGCACTTCGTCGCCGACCGACGCGTCGCCGGCATCGGTGTTCTGCCGGTAGCAGAGCAGTGGCCCGGCCGCGCTGTCGAGATAGAAGTGCGTCACCGGGCCGCGGTAGACGATGTCCCGGATGCGCGCCAGCAAGCCGGGCGCATCGCCGCGCAGCATGCGCATGCGCTCCGGCCGGATCGCGATGCGCACGCGCGCAGCGATCGGCGAGCCCGCGGCGAGCGGCGCGCGACCGGCTGGCGTCTCGACGATCGCGGTCGCGCCTTCGCGAGCCACGATCGTGCCGTCGATGAAGTTGCTCGCGCCCAGGAAGCCGGCGACGAACTCGTTGTGCGGACGGTCGTAGATCTCGCGCGGCGCGCCGGTCTGTTCGATCACGCCGTTGCGCATGACGGCCACGCAATCCGACAGCGTGAGCGCCTCCTCCTGATCGTGGGTCACGAACACTGCCGTGATGCCGAGGCGCTGTTGAAGGCTCCTCAACTCGATCTGCATCTCCTCGCGCAGCATCTTGTCGAGCGCGCCCAGCGGTTCGTCGAGCAGCAGGACTGCTGGCTTGATGACCAGCGCGCGGGCGAGCGCCACGCGCTGCTGCTGGCCGCCGGAGAGCTGGCGTGGATGTCGGTCGGCCAGCGATCCGAGCTTGACGAGATCCAGGGCTTCGCGCACGGCGCGCGTGCGGTCGCTCCGCGCGGTGCCGCGCATGCGCAGGCCGAAGGCCACGTTGTCCGCCACGTTGAGATGCGGAAACAGCGCGTAGCTCTGGAACACCATGCTGAAGTTGCGTCGATAGGGAGGGAGCGTCGTGACCCGCTCCCCGCGAATGTAAACCTCGCCCGCGTCGGGCTGCTCGAAGCCGGCGATGAGCCGCAGCGTGGTGGTCTTGCCGCAGCCGGATGGCCCGAGCAGGGAGAAGATCGTGCCGCGGCGGATCTCGAGGTCGACCTTGTCGACCGCCACCACCGCGCCGAAGCTCTTGCGCACGGTGGCGAGCCGAACGTCGATCGGTGCGTCGTTCATGCCGCGAGCGCCCGGTCAAAGGTCGCGGCGCGCAGCCAGCATTCCAGGAGCGCGACGCCGAGGTCGAGCTCCATGAGCTGCTGGGCAGCGCTCGAATACGCGGCGTCCTTCCGCTGCTCTGTCACGGTGGCGACGAGATGGCGCAGCGCAGGCTGCAGCGCCGCGGCATGCGCGAGCGTCGGGTCGATGCGCGCTTGCGCCCGCTCGAGGCGAGTCGCGATGCCCGAGGCGACGTCGCGCAGCAGTGCGCCTTCCTCGTCCGTGCCGAATGCCGGGAGCCGTGCCAGCGCGCCGCGGCATAGCGCCGCGAGCGCCTCCGGGCTCGCGTCGGCTTCGTCGTCTCTACCGGCGGGCGCT
>DASVPH010000235.1:0-16744 GCA_036382945.1 Casimicrobiaceae bacterium | reverse complement strand
TTCTCGATGCACGGCTGACCCACGCAGAGCGCGAGCAGTTGCTCGAGATCGTCTCCCGCCGCGTGAACGAGCGCATCCCGGCCGCGTATCTCACGCGCGAGGCCTGGCTCGGCGAGCATCGGTTCTACGTCGACGAGCGCGTGCTGATCCCGCGCTCGTACATCGCCGAACTGCTGCGCGACGGCTTGAGTGCCTGGATCCCCGATCCGGCGAAGATCCAGACCGCGCTCGACCTGTGCACCGGCTCGGGCTGCCTCGCCATCCTGCTGGCGCACTGTTTCCCCAACGCCGACGTCGACGCCGCCGACATCTCGTCGGACGCGCTGGCGGTGGCGCTGCGCAACGTCGCCGACCACGGCCTGCAAGGGCGGGTGAATCTGATCCGCTCCGACCTGTTGTCCAACCTCACGGAAAAGCGCTACGACCTGATCGTGAGCAATCCGCCATACGTCACGTCGATGGCCATGGAGGAGCTGCCGCCGGAATATCGCCACGAGCCGAGCGCGGCGCTCGGCGGCGGCGATGATGGTCTCGACGCCGTGCGCACGATCCTCGCCGGGGCGGCCGAGTTCCTCACGCCGGACGGCCTGCTGTTGGTCGAGGTGGGGCAGAATCGCGCCGCCACCGAGGCGGCGTTCCCGCGCCTGCCGTTCACCTGGCTTGCCACCGACTCGAGCGAGGACGCCGTGTTTCTGCTCCGCCGCGATGAGCTCCTCGCCGGAGAGCGCGCGGCGGCGTGACGAGCCCGTCTACGCTCGATCTTGCCGGGCAGCTTGTAGACCCATTCTAGATTCGTGCAGCGCGTGCGATACGCGCGCAGCGAGCGCGTCGGCCGGCTCCGGTTTGATCGCGGCGTGCATCAGGCATCCAGCCCGAAGAAATGGCGGATCCTGCGCACCAGATCGCTGGCGCGGGTGCCGGTCGCCTTGGCGCGCGCCTCTGCGGAGAGAGAAGCGAGGGTCGCATCGTTGGCTGCCTGCCGCGCTGCAACCGTTTGTGATATCGCCTCGGCCAGCGCCGGGCGCGCCTGGATGATCGCTTCGAAGCCGCTCTTGTCGAGGCGATAGCAAAGTCCTTCCGATTCGGCGATGATGGTCGCCGTCCGGGCCTGTCCGGTGAGCAGGCCCATCTCGCCGAAGAATGCGGGCGCCCTCAACTTCGCGAGCAGCTTCCGGCCCTGCGGGCCGTGCTCGCCGTCGCGGAAGATCGCCACGTCGCCGCGGGCCAGGATGTACAGCGAATCCGAAGGCTCGCCCTGCCGGGTCACGATGTCGCCCGACGCCAGGGGCGCCGGCCTCAGTTGCGCCGCCAACGCCTGCGTTTCGTCGTCGGTGAGCGGCGCGAACAATTCCAGCGAGCGCAGCAGCGCCACGCGCGAGCCCTGCTCCTTCGCCGCTGTCGTCGCCGCCATGCTCCGCGCCGAATGCAGGTACAGATCCGTGCGCGAGATCGGAATCTCCATGCCCGCACGTCCCAGCGCGGCGAATACGTGCACGCGCACCCGAGAATCGGTTTCCAGATAGGTCTTGAGGTCACTTAGCCAATAGTAGACGACATACTTGATCGCGCTCGAGTCGAACCCTGCGCACACGCAGTGCGGCTTGGGCTCGACCGTCACAAACGGTGCCTCGAGGCGCTCGAGCGCCGCACTGACGACCGCCAGGACCTGCCCCGGGGTCCATTCGTAGCCGACCCCGAACTCGATCGGCCGCCGCCAGGGTATGCGTTCGTCTCCGCGGCGCCCGAGCAGCGTGACCTTGCTGTTCATCAGCATCGCGTTGGGGATGACGATCGTCACGTTGGTCACGGTCGCGAGCGCCGTGTAACGCCAGCGGATGCTGACCACTTCGCCCGTCAGTCCGTCGACTTCGATCCAGTCGCCGATGCGATAGGTGTTGTCGAGTTGAAGCGAGACGCCGCCCATGAGATTGGCGAGCGTCGACTGCATGGCGAAGCCGATGGCCGCGGTGGCCACGGTCGTCGTCGCGATGATGCTGGTGAGGTTCACGCCCACGGCATCCAGCCGGACCACCGCGTATACGGCGATCGAGACGGCGATCGCGACTTCGCCCAGAATGCGAGGTACTGCGCGCCGCGCAAGCAGCACGTTGACCAGGAAGGCGATCCAGATCCTGATGTTGCCGAGCGCGACGACGAGCAGGCTCACCTCGCGGGGAATCACCGCGATGGCCAGATGCGGCGGCATGAGCTGATAGCGCGACAGCAGCGCCAGTCCGGCGAGCCCCAGCACGATGATGAGCAGGGTGACCAGCACCGAGCGCCGCAGCTCCGGCCGGAAGCGCATCGTGATCAGGCCGAGGAGCAGCGCGAAGGCGCTGAAGCCGAACGCTTCCTGCAGCGTGATCGTCTCAACCATCGGCCAGATCGCCTCCCCGGCCGGCGCTCCGGCGTCGGCCAGCGCGGATTATACGGCCCGTCAAGCGCCGTCGCCGAATCACGCTAGAATGGCTCGACTCGAGGCTTACCTCCAGCGATGCGCACCGGCGGCCGCATACTCGTCGACAACCTCCTCGCGCAGGGTGCGGACCTCGCGTTTTGCGTTCCCGGCGAGAGCTATCTGCCAGCGCTCGACGCGCTCTACGATGCGCGCGCGAAGCTGCGGCTCGTCGTCTGTCGCCAGGAAGGCGGTGCGGCGTACATGGCCGAAGCGTACGGCAAGCTCACCGGTCGGCCCGGCATCGTGCTCGTCACGCGTGGGCCGGGCGCGTCGAACGCGGCGATCGGCATTCATACCGCCGCGCAGGACTCGACGCCGATGATCGCGCTCGTCGGCCAGATCGACGCGGCGGTCGCCGACCGCGAGGCGTTCCAGGAAGTCGATTACCGGCGCATGTTCGGCAGCATCGCCAAGTGGGTGGCGCAGATCGACCGCGCCGAGCGCATTCCCGAGTACGTGGCGCGCGCGTTTCGCGTCGCCCAGTCGGGTCGTCCCGGCCCGGTCGTGCTCGCCCTGCCCGAGGACATGCTCGCGGCGAGCGCCGAGGTCGGCGATGCGGTCCGGGTCACGATACCCGCGGTGCATCCAGCGGCCTCGCAACTCGAGGCACTGCGCTCGTTGATGACACGCGCGAAGCGACCGCTGGTGCTCGCCGGCGGCAGTGGCTGGAGCGAGGCGAGCTGCGCCGACCTCGCACGCTTCGCCGGAGCGAACGCGCTGCCTGTCGCGTGCGCCTTCCGCAATCAGGACCTCTTCGACAATCGCCACGCGAACTACGCAGGCGACGTCGGCATCGGCATCAATCCCAAGCTCGCCGCCCGGGTGCGCGAGGCCGACCTTCTACTCGTGATCGGCGAGCGTCTGGGCGAGATGGTCACCGGCGGCTATGCCCTGCTCGAGGTGCCGCAACCGAAGCAGACGCTGATCCATGCGCACCCGGGCGCCAATGAGCTGGGACGCGTCTACCAGCCCGCGCTTGCGATCGAGACGGCGATCGCGCCGTTATGCGCCGCGCTCGCCGCGCTCGAGCCTGTCGCCTCGCCGGCATGGCTGGGCAGCGCTGCGGCTGCGCACCAGGAGTACGTCGCTTGGCAAGCCCCGCGTCGCATGCCCGGCGCGGTCGACCTCTGGCAGGTCGTCGCTGCGTTGCGCGAGCGCCTGCCGGAGAATGCCATCCTCGCCAACGGCGCCGGCAACTACACCACCTGGCTGCATCGGCTGTATCGTTATCCACGCTATCGCACGCAGCTCGCGCCGTACAGCGGGGCGATGGGTTACGGGGTTCCGGCGGCGATTGCCGCCAAGGCGGTGCATCCGGATCGCGTCGTCGTCTCCTGGAACGGCGACGGCTGCTTTCTCATGAACGGCCAGGAGCTCGCCACCGCCGTGCAATACGGCCTCGCGATCGTCTTCATCGTGATCGACAACGCCATGTACGGGACGATCCGCATGCACCAGGAGCGCCAGTATCCGGGTCGCGCCTACGGCACCGACCTCGTCAATCCCGATTTCGCCGCGCTGGCCCGGGCCTACGGAGCCGCCGGCGAGACCGTGCGCCGCACCGACCAATTCGCGCCGGCGCTCGAGCGCGCGCTCGCCGCGAACCGCCCTGCACTGCTGCACCTCCTCGTCGACCCCCAGGCCGTGACGATGAACGCCACCATCGACGAGCTGCGCGCGCAGGCCCTCGCCGCGCCACGCGCCTGAGCGTCGTCCTGCTCGCCGCGGTCGATCGCGACCGGCGGCGATCGAGGCGCGCGTAGCGGCGCGATCTCGATGCGCGGTCCTACACGTTGGTCGTGGCGCAGGCCACCGACGGACCGAGCTTCTCCTTGGCGATCGCCACCTGCGCGATGTCGGGCAGCGCGACGCCGTTCTTGGCTGCGGTGATCTCGGCCAGGATCGAGATCGCGATCTCCGGCGGCGTCCGGCTGCCGATGTAGAGGCCGACCGGCCCGTGCAGGCGCGCGATCTGCTCGGGGGCGAGGTCGAACTCCTCGAGACGCTTGCGCCGCTTGGTGTTGTTGGCGCGCGAGCCGAGCGCGCCGACGTAGAACGCCGGCGACTTCAACGCCTCCATGAGCGCCATGTCGTCGAGCTTCGGATCGTGCGTGAGCGCGACCACCGCGCAGCGCTCGTCGAGCTTCATCTCGAGCACCGTGTCGTCGGGCATCGTCTTGACCAGCGTCACGCCGGGAATGTCCCAGGTCTCGGTGTATTCCTCGCGCGGGTCGCAGACGGTGACCTGATAATCGAGCCCGACCGCGATCTGCGCCAGATACTTCGACAACTGCCCGGCCCCGATGACGAGCATGCGATAGCGCGGCCCGTGCACCGTGATGAGCACCTGCCCGTCGAAAGCCAGTCCGTCGGTCGCGCGCGCCGGGCCTAGGCGCACCTGCGCGCTATCGATGTCGAGCGTGCGCGCAACCAACCGTCCCCCGCGGACCGCTGCGAGCAGCTCGCCGATGCGGCTGCCCGCGTTGAGCGGCTCGAGGACGAGCTGGATGGTGCCGCCGCAGGGCAGCCCGAACTTGCGCGCATCGTCGGCCGTGACGCCATAGGTCACGACCCGCGGCGCCTTCACGTACGCGCCTTCGCGCCGCGAGCGCTCGACGATGTCGTCTTCGATGCAGCCGCCGGACACCGAGCCGACCACGTGCCCGTCTTCGCGCACGGCGAGCATCGCGCCCGGCGGCCGCGGCGAGCTGCCCCAGGTCTTGACCACCGTGACGAGCAGCACGCGGCTGCCGGCATCCAGCCATTCGGCGCTCTTGCTTAGGACTTCGAGGTCGACGCTATCCATGGTGAGGGCAGGAGTTGGGGACGAGGGCTTATGGAATCGGACACGCCGTCGAGCGGTTCGTTCGAGCCATTCTACGCTCGGCGAATCAACCAGTAGATCACGAGGGCGGCGATGAGGGCGGCCGCCAGGGCAAGGCGCCACCACAGCGCCCGCGCTCTGGCGCGAGCTTCCGCGGCCGCCGCGGCGGCCGGGCCGCCGACCCGCTCGACGAACCGCGCAAAAAAATCGTCGGCGACTTTGCTGGCGGCGGCATCGACCAAGCGCGAGCCGACCTGCGCCAGCTTCCCGCCTACCTGGGCGTTGGCGGTGTACTCGATGCGGGTGCCATCGGGTTGCGGCGCGAGCGCGACCTTGGCCTCGCCCCGCGCGAACCCGGCCGCACCACCCTGTCCCTCGAAGCTCATGCGGTACGACGACAGTGGCACGACATCGGCCAAGACGATCCGGCCGTTGAACTTGGCGGACACCGGTCCCACGCGCGCGGTCATCGCGACCTTGAGCTCGGTGTCGGACACGCGCTCGATCGACTCGCAACCGGGGATGCACGCCTTGAGGATCTCCGAGTCGTTCAACGCGGCCCAGGTCGCCTCGACCGACGCGGGCACGGTGCGGCTGCTCGTCAGTTGCATCGAATACGCCCCTAGCAGGCTGACCCAGAACCCGTCGTGGCCGCGCAGCGGCTTGGCGGGATGGGATGCGCGAAGCGGCGAGCGACGTGTGCTCGATCGCACACAAGTGAGCCGCGACAAAGCAGACCGCCCGCCAAGCCGCTGCCCATCCGGGTTTCGACGATATGGCCCCGGCTGCGGTGTTGCTCGCCTTGCGAATAGGCCCGTGCTATTCGCTGCGGCTCGCGCCTTGCATCCGGGGCCATCTCGTCCGAAACGCGGCTCATGAGGGGTTCTGCGTCAGCCTGCTAAGGCGGCCAAGGCGTGCAGACGGCGCCGGCCCGCGAATCCGGGCGCGCGTGCCACGCTTCGCGTCGTGTGACGCTCGGCAAAGCTCGCCGCGAGCTGCTTCAGGCTCTCCAGGTTGTGCACCGGCAGGAATTCATCGACGTAGGGCAGCATCGCCCGGATGCCTGCCGGCCGCGCCTCGAACTTGTCGTAGCGCAGCAGCGGGTTGAGCCAGATGAGGCGCCGACAGGACTTGGCGAGGCGCTCCATCTCGCAGGCGAGCCCCTCGCCCACGTCGCTGTCGAGCCCGTCGCTGATCAACAGCACGACCGCGCCCTGGCCGAGCAGCCGCCGCGACCAGCGGCGATTGAATTCGGCGAGGCAGGCGCCGATCCGCGTACCGCCGGCCCAGTCGGAGACCGCAGCAGCAACGCGGGCGATCGCGACGTCGACGTCGCGCCGGCGCAGGTGGCGCGTGATGTTGGTAAGCCGCGTCCCAAACAAAAGCGTGTGCACGCGATCGCGGTCGTTGGTGATCGCATGCAGGAAAAAGAGCAGCATGCGCGAGTAGCGGTCCATCGACCCGGAGATATCGCACAACACGACCAGCGGCGGACGGCGCCGGCGGGGCTTGCGCCAGGCGAGCGGCACGACCGCACCGCCCGCGGAGGCCATCGCCCGCAGCGATGCCCGCAGGTCGACCGTCGGACCGCGACGTGCCGCGACCGTGCGGCGCACCGGTCGCTCCGGCAACGGCAGCCGCAGCCGCGCGATCATCGCCTTGACTTCGACGAGCTCCGCGGCGCTCATGGTCTCGAAGTCGCGGCTCTGCAGCACCTCGCGCGGCGAGAACGTGAACGCCGCATCGACGCTCACCTCCTGTTCGATCAGCTCGCCTTCCGCCCTGCGCGGCGGCGCGAGCGCTTCGGCCAGTCGGGCGGGTAGCGGCGCTTCGGCTTCGGGCCGCGGCGCACGCGTGTAGACCTTGGGCAGCAGCAACTGCATCATGCGCTCGAGCAGGCGCGGGTTGCGCCAGTACAGCTCGAAGGCCTGGTCGAACAACGCCTGCTGCTCGTGGCGCTCGATCAGCACCGACTCCAGCGCGGCGCGAAAGTCCTCGCGCTGCTCGACGCCGACCGCCTGCACCGCCTCCAGCGCGGCGATCACCTTGGCCGGGCCGACCGGGAGTCCGGCCGCGCGCAGCACGCGCACGAAATGCAGGATGTTTTCCGCGAGCCGGCCGTCGGCGGCGCGCATCTTCGTCGTCACGACCCCAGCTCCGCGGCCTCGAGGCGCGTCTCGTTGACAAGCTGCGCGGCGACCTCCGGCGTCACCACTCCGATGTCGTCCTGGTACTTGAGCAGCGCGCCGAGCGTGTTGGTGACCGTCTCGGGATCGAGCGCGATCCGATCCAGCGCGACCAACGCCTCGGCCCAGTCGAGGGTCTCGGCAATGCCCGGCGCCTTGAACAGGTCCATCGCCCGCAGCCGTTGCGTGAATGCGACTACCTCGCTCGACAGCTTCGCGCCTGCCCCTGGCACCTTGCGCCGCACGATGGCGAGCTCGCGCTGCGCGCTCGGATAGTCGACCCAGTGGTAGAGGCAGCGCCGCTTGATCGCGTCGTGGATCTCGCGGGTGCGATTCGAAGTGATCACCACGATCGGCGGCGAGGAGGCCCGGATCGCCCCGAGCTCGGGGATCGTCACCTGATACTCGGCCAGCACTTCCAGCAGATACGCTTCGAACGGCTCGTCGGTGCGGTCCAGCTCGTCGATCAGGAGTACCGGCGCGGTGCCGTCGCGGGAGTCGAGTGCCTGCAGGATCGGTCGCCGGATGAGGAAGCGCTCGGCGAAGATGTCGGTCGCGAGCGCCTCGCGGTCGACGCTGCCCTGCGCTTCCGCCAGTCGGATCTCGATCATCTGCCGCGGGTAGTTCCACTCGTAGACCGCGGAGGCGGTGTCGAGCCCTTCGTAGCACTGCAGCCGCACCAGCTCGCGCCCGAGCGCGCGGGAGAGCACCTTGGCGATCTCGGTCTTGCCTACGCCGGCCTCGCCTTCGAGGAACAGCGGTCTGCCCATCTTGAGCGCGAGGAAAACGCTGGTCGCGAGCCGCCGATCGGCGAAGTAGTCGTGCCGCTCGAGGAGATCGACGACCGCGTCGACATGGGCAGGCAGAGATGGCGCAGACATGCAGGAACCCGGTTCGCCTCGGCTTTGAAGCGCTCATTATAGCCTCAGCGCCCGGCCCGCCCTGAGCCGAAGGCTGCCGCCGCGAACGCGGCAAGCAACCGCACGGGCACGGTCACCATCGCCGGCCCCATAGAGCTGCGGTCGATCGGCCGCCAGGCTAATGGAAGTCGCGCGAGCTCGTAACCAGGTTGCCGAGCAGCGCGGTCTGGTCGCGCAAGCGCCCGGCGACGAGGTGCACGACTTCGCCTTCGCGCTCCAGCGTGCCATAGACGGTCAGCAGGCTCGAGCGCAACAGCTCCTTGCGCTGCCGCTCGGCGAGATCGCGCCAGACGATGACGTTGATCATGCCGGTTTCGTCCTCGAGCGTGACGAAGGTGACGCCGCTGGCGGTGCCCGGGCGCTGCCGGCCGGTGACGAGCCCCGTGACCCGCGCGATGCGCCCGTGCGGCAACGACTTCAATTCCGCAGCGCTCGACATGCGCTGGCGCGAAAGTCGCTCGCGCAACAACGCCACCGGATGCCGGCCCAGCGTGAGCCCCAGGCTCGCGTAGTCGGCGACGATGTCCTCGCCTTCGCTGGGTGCGGTCAGAATCGCGCGCGGCTCCGCGATCGCCGAGCCTTCGAGCACCGCCGGCAATCGCTCGATGCCGGCGACGTCCCACACCGCGCTGCGCCGATGGCCGGAGAGGCTGGCAAGTGCGCCCGCGGCAGCGAGCGCTTCGCTGTCGCGCTGGTTGAGCCCCGCTCGCCGGACGAGATCCTCGACGCTCGCGAACGGCGCCTCCTTGCGCGCCGCCGCCACCCGCTTGCCGCCCGCTTCGGAAAGGCCTTTGACCAGGCAGAGACCGAGGCGGAGCGCAGGTTGCGGCCGTGCTGTCGTCCCGGCGAAGGCCGGGACCCAATTTTGCGACGTGAGCGCATCCACGATCGGAACTTGGGCTCCGGCCTGCGCCGGAGCGACGACTGAACGACGCTGAGTCCCCGCTTGCGCGGGAACGACGATCGTTGCTTCGTCCCTTTCCTCCAGCGTGCATTCCCATTCGCTCACCGCGACGTCGGGCGATCGTACCTCCACGGCGTGCCGGCGCAGATCCTGAACGAGCTGCGAGGGCGAATAGAATCCCATCGGCTGCGAATTGAGAAGCGCGCACGTGAACGCCGCCGGCTCGTAGTGCTTGAGCCACGACGAGACGTAGACGAGCAGCGCGAAGCTCGCGGCGTGCGAATTGTGCACGACGAGATTGTTGGCCAAAAAATTATGATCGCCTTCAATTTGCAGATCGTAAGTTGGCTGACGCCCCATGGCCTCAATCCTTACGACCCGGTCCCAGTACACATCCGCATCCGCCAGGTGCTGCAGCCGGGGGGAGTGCAGTACCTTTGCCAGACGTTCGATCACAAACCGACGGAATCCGATCTTGGTATCGCTGCTACGAGCCTGTATCTCTCGCATCCCGAGACCGGTCTGTCTGCCGATTTCTGCCCAACTGAGCTTCGCGACGTCACGTTCCCTGCGGATGAGCTCCCGAACCTCGGCGGGAATGACGTCGCGGGACATACGCCCGTTTCTGCGTGCAGCGAGCTCGCTGCAGCGCTGGCGCTTCTGGGGATCTGAAAACCGGCGGCCGATGTGCTGCCAGAAAAAAGTCAGCGACTCCTTTCCTGTCACGGTAACGACATGGTGTTCTAACTTTCGTCCCTTGTAGGAACGCACCCGGCGATAAAGGCGCGCGACGATGCCCAGACGCAGGAGCAGATGTTGAACCTCCGTCGCCAGCCGCGGTGAAGCGGTACCGTATGCGGCATGTCCTTTGAACGATAACCCGCCATCCCCCTGCCACAAACGGGCGAGCAGTAATGCAATATCGCTGTCCGACAGCTCGAAAACCTGCGGAGGCAGAAACTTCTGACGTGCAGTGCATTCCCATATACCCAGTCTCCGTATCCAAACAACCGCGCCAATGGGCAGGCGTCGATCGACCCGCCGGACCCGCACGGAAAAACAACTCCGGTGACGCTCGACCACGGCGCGCGTATTGGGGAAACGCTCGACAGCCTTCACGAACTCGTCGCAATGCCACGAAGCAGTCGTATAGAAATAAAAGGTATTGGGATGACAGACGTTTCCTTCGGCGATGAGATCGGCAAGTACCAGAATCTTATAGGCCGGCCAACGGCGGAGTCCTCCTATGGGCAATGAGCGGGCCGCAGCCACATGATCACCCGTCCGGAGTTCTCCGAGCTTGCGCCACCCCCGAAAGGTCATGAATGGATGTTCGGCCGTCGCGGTTATCCTGTGACCCAGAGCTGTATGCAAACGCCATACTGGCTTTGTCCCGCTCGATCTGATCTCGATCACTTTCTGCTTTCGCAAACGCAGTTCGCCGTCACAGGCAAGAGTATTCTTGAAGACGGTGCGACCGGAGAGGATCTCATCGATGGTCACCCACCGGCCGGTATCGGCATCCACTACACGCGTCTCCCCGACGACACATTCGGGAAAGCCGTATTCGCCGAAGCCCAATATCTGCTGGCAGATCTGCCGCGCGAAGGCTTCGTCGTAGCCGCGCTCGCGCATGCCGTCGATCAGGCGCCGCTCGAACGGCTCGAGCCCGCCTTTGCGTTTCCAAGCCGCCATCGACCGGCGTAGCTGATCGGATTCCCCGGGCGTGAATCCCGCCGCCACCACCGCGAGCTGCATCACCTGCTCCTGGAAGATCGGCACGCCCAGCGTGCGTTCCAGCACGCCCTTCACCGCCTCGCTGGGATAGCTCACCGGATCGATGCCCTGCCGCCGGCGCAAATACGGATGCACCATGCCGCCCTGGATCGGCCCCGGGCGCACGATCGCGACCTCGATCACCAGATCGTAGAAATTGGCCGGTTTCAACCGCGGCAGCATCGCCATCTGCGCGCGCGATTCGATCTGGAACACGCCCACCGTGTCGCCGTGGCCGATCATCTCGTACACCGCGGGATCTTCGGGCGGGACGTCGGTCAGCGCGAGCGGCCGGCCGCGACGCGCCGCCACGAGGTCGAGCGCGCGGCGGATCGCGGTGAGCATCCCCAGTCCCAGCACGTCGACCTTGAGCAGGCCCAGCGCGTCGAGGTCGTCCTTGTCCCATTCGATCACCGTGCGCTCGGGCATCGCCGCGTTCTCGACCGGCACCAGGTACGAGAGCGCCCCGCGCGAGATCACGAAGCCGCCGGTGTGCTGCGACAAGTGGCGCGGAAAACCGATCAACGTCGTCACCAGATCGAACAGCCGCCGCATCATCGGGCTGTCGGGATCGAACCCGGCCTCCGCCAGCCGCTGCGGTAGCGCGTAGCGGCCGTCCCACCACGCCATCGACTTCGCCAGTCGATCCACTGCCGGAAGATCGAGCCCGAGCGCCTTGCCGACGTCGCGCAGCGCCGAGCGCGGGCGGTAGCAGATCACCGTCGCGGTGAGCGCGGCGCGGTCGCGGCCGTACTTGGTGTAAAGGTACTGGATCACCTCCTCGCGCCGCTGGTGCTCGAAGTCGACGTCGATGTCGGGCGGCTCGTTGCGCTCGCGCGAGACGAAGCGCTCGAAGAGCATCTCCATGCGCGAGGGATCGACTGCGGTGATGCCGAGGCAATAGCACACCGCGGAATTCGCCGCCGAGCCGCGTCCCTGGCACAGAATCTTCCTCGAGCGTGCGAACTCGACGATGTCGTACACGGTGAGAAAGAACGCCTCGTACCGCGCTTCGGCGATGAGCTTCAACTCGTGCTCGATCAGGCCGCGCACCTTGCGCAGCTTTTCGGGCGAGACGCTGCCGGCGGGAAAACGGCGGGCGAAGCCTTCTTCGGTGAGCCGCCTCAAGTACGACGAAGGCGTTTCGCCCCTGGGCACGATCTCCTCGGGGTATTCGTAACGCAGCTCTTCCAGCGAGAAGGTGCAGCGGGCGGCTATGCTAAGCGTCTCGGTGAGCCAGGCCGGCGGGTAGAGCTTTTCCAGCGTGGCGAGCGGCCGCAAGTGGCGCTCGCCGTTGGGATGAAGCGCGTGCCCGACTTGCGCAACCGGCGTCTTCAGCCGGATCGCAGTGAGCGTGTCCTGCAACGCGCGCCGCTCGCGGGCATGCATGTGCACGTCGCCCGCAGCCACCAGCGGCAGCCCGGTGGCGGCTCCGATCGCGGCGAGCTTTTCGCAACGCTCTCCATCGTCGGCGGCGAGCAATCGCTCGACGGCGATCCACAACGCGCCGGGGAAACGCGTGGCGAGCCAGCGTGCCGCGTCGATGTCAGGCGCGCTATCCGGCAGCCACAGCGCGAGGCAACCCGCGACGCCGTCGGCGACCTCGCTCCGCGTCAACCGGTAGCTTCCTTTGGCGGCGTTGCGGCGGCCGCGGGTGACGAGCGCGGAGAGATTGCCGTAGCCTTCGCGCTGGGTCGCGAGCAGCACGAAGCGCAGGCCGTCATCGAGACGGAATTCGGCTCCGATGATGAGCGGAAAGCCACTCTTCTTTGCTTCGACGTGCGCCCGGACCATGCCGGCGAGCGAGCATTCATCGGTGATCGCGAGCGCCGCGTAGCCCAACTCGTGCGCCCGCGCGATCAGCTCCTCGGGGTGCGACGCGCCGCGCAGGAAGGTGAAGTTGGAGAGGCAGTGCAGTTCGGCGTAGGGCATATGCAAGCATCAGGCGAAGATCCCGTGCACGAACCACCGCCCGCTTCGATCGCGATAGAGCCACTGCTCCTCGTCGCGCGCGTTGCGGCCGACGAAATAATCGCGGCCGACCTCAAAGCCGTCCCACCAGCCGCTCTCGATGCGTTCGGGGCCGGAGACAAGCTGCAGCACCGCACCCGTCGGACCGGCAGCGAGCGCATACGGCTCGGGGAGAAGCCATAGGGGGCGAAGAGGAAGACTCTGAACCATCTCCGTTCGTGGTGAGCTTGTCGAACCATGAACGGAACACCAGCCACAAGCATCGCTCTGTGACCCCTCGCCCCCTTCGACCTTGCTCAGGACAGGCTTCGACAAGCTCAGAGCGAGCGGGCCAACCCGCGTAGTGTGTCCACCCGCCCATTCCGGCCGGTGATCGGGATGAAGCGCGAGCCTGCGCACCGCATCCTCGCCCAGCCGGGCGCGCAGGCGCTCGATCAACTGTGCGCCGGCTTCCGCGTTCTTGGAAGCGGCAAAAAAGTCTCCCTCCGCCGCTGCGAGCGGGGCGATTTCTTCCGTCACCAGACGAATCGCTTCCACTCGATCCGGCAGCACCTCGCGCGCGAGCCGCTCGCGCAGGACGGTCATGATGTGCTCGACCTGCCGTGTGGCCGTGAGCCCGAGCACGAGCGAGGTCGGCGCCTCGTCCTCGTGGACGAGATCGCAGCGTAGCCGCGTGACGCCGGCGCCTCGTCCCTGCAGGAATCCCGCGAGCTCGACGGCGAGCCGCCGCGCGCCGAACAGCAATGCCTCGGCTTGCTCGACCGGCGCCGGCAACTCGAGCTGCCCGTGATAGCGCTCCGGCGGAACGAACGGCGGACGGGCCTCGGGCAATCGTCCCAGCGCACGATCGATCTCGTCGATGAGCGCCTGACCGAAGCGCCGGGCCACGCCGTCGCGCGGCAGCGCGAGAAGCTCGCCGATCGCGTGCACGCCGAGCGCGCAGAGCGTCTCCAGCGCACCTTGCGCATGCGCGAGCAGCGCGACCGGCAGGGAGCTAAGCGCGCGCTCGATCTTCGCAGGGTCCTCGAGCGTGCATTCGCGTTGAGCTCGCGCAAGAAGGGCGGCTGCGCCGGCGGTCGGTGCGACGGCGATCTCGCCTTGGAAACCGATCTCGGCGAGCCCTGCGTCGATTCGCCGGAGCAATCGCTCGAGGCCGCCGAAAAGCCTTAGCGCACCGGCCACTTCCAGCAGCACGCAACCCGGCGGCTCGATGCTGACCGTCGGCGTCCACTGTCCCGCCCACAGCGCGATGCTCCTGAGCGCCGCGGATTCGCTCTCCTCGTCACGCAGATGGATGGCGAGCTCGGGATCGAGCGCGAGCGCCGAGGCGATCGACAACCCGGGAACGATGCCGCGCTTTTTCGCCGCGGCGTTGGCGACCACGACGTCGGGACGATGGCTCGCGCTGCTGACGACCGCCGGCGAGCCGCGCGCAGCGCCCCGCGCGAAAACGTCGAGCGGCAGATCGGGGAAGTGCAGACAGATCCAGAGCATTCAAGGTTTTCACAAGGAGACACCGAGGACACTAAAGAAAAATGGTCAAGTTGAAATCTCTGTGTTCCCCGTGTCTCGGTGGTGAGCGGGTGTACATAACCTCCCGCGCGGATCGGACCCCGGCGCGCGCCTCACTTCATCGGCCCGGGCGAGCGCGCGATTCCAGATCTGCGCCGTGGGAATGCCGACCGGATAGCGGCGATTGAAGCTTGCGGAACGGCTCGGCACGGGGCGGTCCGGCCGGGGCCAGCGCATGCCATCCTGCACCGGTCGATCGTTCTCGGAGCCCAAGAGCACGGCCGCCCTGACATCGAGCCGCAAAGGCGCGCCGGTAACGCCGCCGCGGCGCTTGAACACGTCGAGCCGAAGCTCGGTCCCGGCGGGCGACAAGCGGATGCGCAGCGGTGTAGGCGACGGTAACGCCGCACGCGCGCTGCCGGCGAACAGAAAAGCGAGCCCGCTCTTGTCCTGCGTTGCCACGGCCAGGCGCCGCAGCCGCGCATCGTTGATCGATCGCGGCCAGAACAGGAGCGCAGCGGCTCTGTCGGAGCGCACTACCTGCTCCGCCGCCCACCAGCGGTCCTTCTCTTCCCTGGCGTCGATGACGGCGACCCGCGCCGGGTCGATGCCCGCTCCCGCGTAAGCTGGCGCGTAGGGTAGATGCGGCGGAGCGACGAGCGCGATCCACCCGCCCGAGCGCGCCAGCCGCCCGAGCGCCGGCAAGAGCAGGTGCAACTCGCCGATGCCCTCATGGTCGAGCAGCAACTCGGTCAGCGACCCCTGGGGCCAACCGCCTCCCGGCAGCTCGCGGTCGAGCGCGGCAAAGCCACTGGCGACGGCATGCTCGACGCGCGCTTTATCGTCGCCACGCCAGACGAACGGGTTGTGCAGCAATTCGGCGACGGCGGGCTTCATGGCCGACGGACTCCGGTCAGGAAAAGCAAGCTTATCGAACGATCGTTCGATAGTCAATCCCCAAGGGATTTACGCGCGAACTGTTTTTTCTAGGGCAAGCATGCAAAACGACTGTTCTCCGGCGCCCGTTTGTCGCAGGCAAGGGTTATCTGCCAACGAGCTCTACCTCGTCGAGATCGATCGTTTGCGCGCGGCAGGTTACCGTCCTTGCGAGTTCACGCGCCTCGCCGTGAGCGTGACCGCCGCTGAACCCCCCTAGTGCTGAACAAACTTAATATGCCTAATTTCCATGGTATGCTACCCTGTAAGCAGGAGGCGCAGGATGCCCCGATCTCTACGACTTCGATCGATCTCCCGGTCCGAGCGGCGAGTTCTGGATCGGAAGCTCAGGGACTTGTCGCTCGCGGTACGCGTGCACCAGCGATACCGGGTTGTCGACGAACTCGCCAAGGGAAGGACCATTCCCGAAGCGGCCGATCGCATCGGCTGCCACTTCACGGTCGCGTACGACTGGGTGCATCGGTTCAACGAGAGCGGTTTTTCGACCTTCGAACAGGTGGCGAACCCGAAAGGTCGACCGCCGATCCTGCGCCCCGAACAATTGCGCGATCTGGTCGATGTCGCGCTGTCCAATCCCGGGGAGCGGGGGCTGCCGTTTTCCAATTGGTCGGTCCCGAAGCTGGCCGAATATTGCCGCAGCAAGGGGCTGTTGCCCGAGGTGACCGATGAATGGGTGCGGCGGCTGTTGCGTCGGGAAGGGCTCAGCGCGCAACGTATCCGGATTTGGAAGACGTCGAAGGATCCGCACTTCGAGCGAAAAAAAAACGCATCCGCCAGCTCTACCGCACGTGCCCGCAGCGCGCCGCGGTAGTGCGTTTCGACGAGTGGTGTCCGCTCCAATTGCGGCCCATCGGCGTCGTGGGTTGGGCTCGACGCAAGCGTTCCGTGCGCAGCGCGCCACCTACCGACGGTTGCAGGGCACCGAGCAGTTCTTGGGCTTCTGCGACGTGCACGACGATTGCCTGGAGGGGGCTGTTTACAAGCACGAGTACGTGGTCGACATCTGCCAAGCCTTCGAGCGGTTGCGCCGCTGCTACCGGGGCAAGCGACTGTTCGTCGTTTGGACAATTCGGAACGGAAGAGCTCCGGCTTCGACTAGTATCGCGCCCCATAAGTTTGCGTACATGCCGAGAGACGATCCCGCGCGCCGAGCGCGCGAAGCGAACCGCAGCCATAGCTTGGGCTATGGCGAGGATGAGCGACAAAGCGATCGGCGATGCGGGTCGGCTCGAACAT
>DASVPH010000234.1:0-5091 GCA_036382945.1 Casimicrobiaceae bacterium | reverse complement strand
GTTCCATCCTCGCGCAGCACAAGGATCTCCGCGTTCGGTATGGCTTTGCCGATGGAGTCCGGACGGCGGTCGACTTCCTCCGGAGGCAAGTAAGTCGAGCGGAACGCCTCCGTCAGGCCGTACATCAAGTAAGGCCGTGAGCTCGGCAACCTGGCGCGCAGGCTCTTCAACGTTTCGAGAGGCATGCGTCCGCCGGTGTTGGCAAAGTAGCGTAGATGCTCGGCGATCGACCTCGGCCATTCGATTTGCGAAAGCTGGATGTAAAGCGGCGGCACGGCGGTGAGACCCGTGACTCGCTCCCGTGCCAAGGCGTTGGTGACGTCCCTGGGCAGCAGGTAATTGAGCAGCACTACACGGGCACTGGCATGGAATGCCGTCGACAACTGGCTGAACCCGGCGTCGAAGGACAAGGGCAAAGCGGCGAGCAGCGTGTCCTCGCTCGTGTTCTCGAGATAGGATGCGACGCTCTTCGCCCCGGCCACCATGTTGCGGTGGGAGAGCACGACACCCTTGGGCCGGCCGGTGCTCCCGGAGGTATACAGGATAGCGGCCATGTCGGCGTCGATCACTCGATGCCCGCGCCGCGTTGCCGCAGTCATGAGGTCGTGCCAACGGTGCACCGGCTTTCCCGCCGACGATTCGATTGACCTCGCGGGCTCAATCACGACGAGGTGCTGAAGATCCGGACACTCCGCGAGCGATGCTTCCAGCAGTGCAAGCCGTTCGGACGAAGTGGCAAGCACCCGCACGTTGCAGTCGCGTAGGATGTAGGCGACCTGAGCCGGCTTGAGCAGCGGATTGAGCGGCACGAAAACGCCGCCGGCGGCGGCGGCGCCGAACATCGCGACGACGGTTTCGATACGCTTGTCGAGATAGATGCCGACGCGGTCCGATTTCGCGAGTCCGAGCGAGATCAACCCGGCTGCGAACGCCAGAACCGTTTGGTGCAAGGACCGATAGTCGATCGATTCGTCGGCAAGCGTGAGCGCGATGCGAGGTCCCACCCGCTCGGCCGAGGCTTCGATCAGCTCATGCAGCAGCGTCGTCTCCATCATCGCTCTTTGCCAAGCCTCATTGCCTCGGGCATTCGTGGTCCGGGAGCCACACCATCCGCTTGCGGTATCGTGGTGTCGGCTGCCGGCGTCTTATCCAAGCTCTGGCGGACGAAACCTCAGTTTCGGACGGCTGCCGGCGCCGACGCCGACGTGAAGGTAAGGGCGGCACGAGAACAGCGCGAGCTGCGCCGAACCCAAAGCAAGGAAGAGGCCGGTATCGAGATGCACCGCTCCCAGCCGTCGATGGGAGGCGAGTGAAACGGGATTGAAGGCCGAGATCCGGCTCACCGACCACCGGCAGCCGTGCTGGCGTAGATATTCGTTCGCAGCTTCCCACAGGTGTACGAACGCTCGGGTCATCCTGAACTCGGGAGCGACCCAGGCATCGAAATCCCAGGCGATGCCCTGGCCCGAATCCAGCAGGTAGTCGCAGCGGACTTCGTCTTCCTCATGGCGATCTAGCTTGAGCCAGATGAATCCGACCAGAACTCCATTGCGCTCGGCCACGAAGCACGCCGCTCCGTCAGCGAAGCGCCGGGCGATGACCTGCGGGGGACGCGGAAACTTGGCGATGATATCCTCGGTAGCGGAAACCCGGTACACCTTGCTCTGTGTGGTCCATCGGGGCGTTGTCTCCGGGCGCTTGGGGACCGGCTGGATCACGAAATAATACTTGAAAAGCCGGCATCGACCGCGTGTTGCCCGCTCCAACGCTCGCCCGATCGCATAAAGAAGCCCGTTCCCCCAGCCGTGCGCAGTCACGCTCTCGCGTATCGCCGAATAGACGGAGCTCACTGGAGTTGCGCCTCGCCGGTGGAGTTCGCCAGGGAAGGCGGGTTGCGTCTTCACGATCGCTTCGCCGCCGTAGCGCGAGTCTACCGCGACCAGCCGGCAGCTTATAATACCTTCCGGCGGCGGGTTAAACTCCCTGGATGACCGATCGACGCCGCAACAGCGTCGCGCGCCGCCACGCGACACGGAGGGAGGGTGACCATTGGATGCGCAGCGTGACGTAATCGCCATCGTTGGCAGGGTTCTCGACTTGGGCAGCCGGTCGGCAGCCTTTACCTCTGAAACGCGGCTTTTGGGCAGTATTCCCGAGCTCGATTCGATGGCTGTGGCCACGCTCCTCACCTCGCTCGAAGAGCATTTCGGATTCGCCATCGCCGACGACGAAATTGACGGATCGACGTTTGCAACGATCGGGACGCTGGTCGAATTCGTGAAGACCAAGCTCGCTGCCTGAGCGCTGTGGTATACCCGGATGCGTTCTTTCTGCCCCTGCGTCGGGGGCGCCGCTTCTGCATCCGATACGTTCCGGACGCCGCGCCACAGCGGCGGGGGGCGATTCTCTACGTCCATCCGTTTGCCGAGGAGATGAACAAGTCCCGCCGCATGGTTGCACTGCAGGCGCGCGCGCTCGCAGGCGTTGGCTGGACAGTGCTGCAGATGGACTTGTTTGGCTGCGGTGACAGTGAAGGCGACTTCGGCGAAGCGGGCTGGGAGCAGTGGGTCGCCGACGTCATCGATGCGAGCGCGTGGCTGCGCCAGCAGACGGGACGGATGCCCGCGCTCTGGGGACTGCGTGCGGGCTGCCTGGTTGCGTGCCAGGCCGCCGCGCGCATGACGCCGACGCCGGAACTGTGTCTGTGGCAGCCGGCGACTTCCGGCAAGCAGTCGCTCCAGCAATTCCTCCGGCTCAAGGTCACGAATCAGGTCTTGGCTGGCGCAGCGCCGGACCGGACCGACACCCAAGCGCTGCGCGAGCGGCTGGCGCAGGGTGAATCTCTCGAGATTGCGGGCTACATGTTGTCGCCGAGCCTGGCGTCGGGTTTGGAGGCGGCCGAACTCCTACCTCCGAAGGCGTCCACAGGCATCGCCTGGCTCGAGGTCGCTGCCTCTACGCCGGCCGAATTGTCACCCGCTGCTCAGGCGCGGCTCGAGTCCTGGCGGGCGGCCGGCCATCGTGTCGACGCTGTCGCGGTCCCGGGGGCAGCGTTCTGGCAAACGCTGGAAATCACCGAGTGTCCTGCGCTCGTCGAGGCGACGCTGACAGCGATCGCGCAGTGGCAGACATGAGCTACGTTGAGCGCGCGCTGACGTTCGCCTGCTGCGATGAGCGCCTCGTCGGCGTTCTGGCGGAGCCCGAGGCTGCCGGCGACCTGGGCGTCGTCATCGTCGTCGGGGGACCGCAATATCGCGTGGGAAGCCATCGCCAATTCCTACTGCTCGGACGACGGCTGGCGGCCGAAGGAATCGCTGTCCTGCGCTTCGATTATCGCGGTATGGGCGACGCGACCGGTAGCGCGCGCTCGTTCGAGGATGTCTCGCCCGACATCGCCGCGGCGATCGACACGTTTCAGGCGGCATGCCCGACGCTGCGGCGGATCGTGCTGTGGGGCCTGTGCGATGCCGCCGCTGCCGCGCTCATCTACTGCGAGAGCACACGCGACACCCGCGTGGCCGGCGTGGCGCTGCTCAATCCTTGGGTTCGGTCGGACGCGACCATGGCCAAGGCCCAGCTCAAGCACTACTACGGCCGCCGGCTCTTCGAAAGGGAATTCTGGGCGAAACTGGCGCGTGGCGGCGTGGACTTGCGGGAAGCAGCGCGGTCCATGGCCAGGAGCATCGGGACCGCGAGCATGGGCCGGAGCGGCGCCAAGGGTGCCGGCGCAGCGAGCTTCCAGGATCGAATGACAAAGGGACTCGAGGCATTCGCCGGCCCGGTCCTGATCCTGCTGAGCGAACGCGATCTCACGGCGAAGGAGTTCGTCGAGTTTGCGCGGTCCGAGCCACGTTGGCGCGCTCTGCTCGCTCGCCGGAACGTCGAACGGCACGACGTGGCCGACGCCGACCATACGTTTTCCACGGCGCGCGCGCGAAGCGAGGTTGAGGACCGGACGCTTTCCTGGGTACGGCAAACGCTCCTGGCCAATGCCCGATGCGGCGCGTGCTGATGGTCGCCTATCATTTTCCGCCGCTCGCAGGCAGCAGCGGCATTCAGCGTACGCTTCGCTTCGTGCAGCACCTTCCGGCGCTCGGCTGGGAGCCGATCGTGCTGACGGCCAATCCGCGCGCCTACGAACGCACAAGCGAGGATTTGATCGGCGAGATTCCCAAAGGTGTCGTGGTGGAGCATGCGTTTGCGCTGGACACGGCTCGACATCTCGCCATCGCAGGAAGATATCCCGGGTTCCTGGCCCGCCCGGATCGCTGGTCGACGTGGCGCCTGGGCGCGGTTCCGGCGGGTATGCGCTTGATCCGAAGGCTCCGGCCGGACGTCATCTGGTCGACTTACCCGATTGCGACGGCGCACGTGATCGCCGACGCCCTTCAACGTGCTTCGAGGCTGCCTTGGATCGGGGACTTCCGCGATCCGATGGCGCAGGACGGATACCCCGAGGATCCGCGCACTTGGCGAAGCTTCAAGCGCATCGAGGAGCGGGCCGTCGCGAATGCGCGATTCAGCGTCTTCGTGACGCCGGGTGCGGCGCGCACGTATCGCAGCAGATATCCGACCATGGCGGACCGGATCACGGTCATCGAAAACGGCTTCGACGAGGAGAGCTTTGCCGGCTTGGACCGTGCTCCGCATGAGCCGCTCAATCCGGGGAAGGTGACGCTCTTGCACAGTGGAGTCGTGTACCCAGCGGAGCGTGATCCAACCGGCCTCTTCGCCGCGATGCGCAAGATCGTAGAGCGCGGCGCGATGCATCGCGCAGAGCTCAAAATCCGCTTTCGCGCCGCGGCCCACGATGAGACATTGCAGGCGCTCGCGCGGAATGCAGGCGTGGAGGACATGATCGAATGGCTGCCTCCCGTCTCATATCGCGCAGCGCTCGAGGAAATGATCCGTGCCGACGGCCTTCTCCTGCTCCAGGCGGCGAACTGTAATGAGCAGATTCCGGCCAAGCTCTACGAATATCTGCGGGCCGGGCGCCCGGTCGTTGCGCTGACCGACCCGCGCGGCGATACTGCCGGGGTGCTCCGCGACGCGGGAATCTATACCATCGCCCGCCTGGATTCGGCCGAAGAG
>DASVPH010000233.1:0-26851 GCA_036382945.1 Casimicrobiaceae bacterium | reverse complement strand
TGCCGGCTCCAAGGCGAAGGGCGGCGACCTCGACTGGAATACGCCGGCGAATTTCGTGAAGCCCTTCGCCGACGCGATGGTGGCGCTGCCCAAGGGCAAGTTCACGACCACGCCGGTGCAGACCCAGTTCGGCTGGCACGTCATCCAGGTCGACGACATTCGCGACTCGAAGGTGCCGACCTTCGACGAAGTCAAGCCCCAGCTCGCGCAACGCATGCAGGGCCAGGTGGTCGAGAAATACCTGCGCGAGCTGCGCGCCAAGAGCGGTTACTAGAGCCGATCGAGGCTTTCCTCAGCACGAGGGCAGGCGCTTTCGCCTGCCCTTTTTCCGTCCGATGCTATCCTTACGCGCGGCCCGATAACGTCCAAGAAGCGACTGCTCAGGAGGGCAAGGGATGCCGACGATTCGCCACCCCAAGGATTTCCTGGCGGGTCTGACCTTCGTCGCGTTCGGCATAGCCGCCATCGTGTTCGGCAGCGCCTACCCGCTGGGCACCGCCGCGCGCATGGGCCCGGGCTATTTTCCGCGCATCCTCGGCATCCTGCTGATCGTTATCGGCGGAGCGCTCGCCCTGCGCGCGCTGCGGATTACCGGACCGCCGCTTCCCGGATGGAAATGGCGGCCGGTGCTCATCGTGCTCATAAGCGTCGTCGTCTTCGGCCTGCTCCTCACCCGAATCGGTCTCGTGCTGTCGACGGTGGGACTCATCGTCGCGGCGAGCGCAGCGAGCCGCGAGTTCCGTCCGAAAGAGGCGCTCGTGAGCGGCATCGTGCTCGCCGCACTCGCGGTCGGCATCTTCGTGCTCGGCCTCAAGCTCGTGATCCCGGTCTGGCCCGGAAGCCTCTGAGCCGACGGTGGAGATCTTCGGCCATCTCGCCACGGGGTTCGGCGTCGCCCTGACGCCGTTGAACGCGCTCTACGCGCTGATCGGCGCGCTGGTCGGCACGCTGATCGGAGTCCTGCCGGGGATCGGCCCGGTCGCCACGATCGCGATGCTGCTGCCGACGACCTACGGGCTGGAGCCCGTGTCGGCGCTGATCATGCTCGCCGGCATCTATTACGGTGCGCAATACGGCGGCTCGACGACGTCGATCCTGATCAACATGCCGGGCGAGATCTCCTCGGCGGTGACCTGTCTCGACGGCCACAAGATGGCGCTGCGGGGCCAGGCCGGGGCGGCGCTCGCGATCGCCGCGATCGGCTCGTTCTTCGCGGGCACCGTGGCCACCATCTTCGTCGCGGCGTTTTCGCCGCCGCTCTCCGAGCTGGCGCTGAAGTTCGGGCCGGCCGAATATACCTCGCTCATGACCCTCGGCCTGATCGGCGCCGTGGTGCTCGCCCACGGGTCGCTGCTCAAGGCGATCGGAATGATCGTGCTGGGGCTTCTGCTCGGCATCGTGGGCACCGACGTCAACTCCGGGATGGCGCGCTTCGCGTTCGGGATCCCGGAGCTCACCGACGGTATCGGCATCGTCAGCGTGGCGATGGGCATGTTCGGCTTCGCCGAGGTCATCACCAATCTGGAGAGCAAGGAGAAGCGCGAGCTCGTCTCGCCCAAAGTCAAGGGGCTGTGGCTGTCGAAGCAACAGATGCGGCAGGCCGCGCCCGCGGTCGCCCGCGGCACCGCGCTCGGCTCCGTGCTCGGGCTGCTGCCCGGAGGCGGCGCGCTGCTGGCGGCGTTCGCCTCGTACGCGCTGGAGAAGAAGGTCGCCAAGGATCCAAGCCGTTTCGGCAAGGGGGCGATCGAAGGCGTGGCCGGCCCCGAATCGGCCAACAACGCCGGCGCGCAGACCTCGTTCATTCCGCTGCTCACGCTCGGCATCCCGGAGAACGCGGTCATGGCGCTGATGGTCGGGGCGATGACCATCCACAACATCCAGCCCGGTCCGCAAGTGATCAGCTCGAATCCGCAGCTCTTCTGGGGGCTGGTGGCGTCGATGTGGATCGGCAACCTGATGCTGGTCGTGCTCAACCTGCCGCTGATCGGGATGTGGATCAAGCTGCTGCAGGTGCCCTATCGCCTGCTCTATCCGGCGATCCTGCTCTTCTCGGCGATCGGCGTGTATACCATCAACAACACGAGCTTCGACGTGATCCAGACCGCCGTGTTCGGCCTTCTCGGGGTGATCTTAGCCAAGCTCGAGTGCGAGCCCGCGCCGCTGTTGCTCGGTTTCGTGCTCGGACCGATGATGGAGGAGAACCTGCGCCGCGCGCTGCTGCTCTCGCGCGGTGACCCGACGGTGTTTTTCACCCGGCCGATCTCGCTGGCGATGCTGTTGACAGCGGTATTGCTGCTGGTGTTGATCGTCCTGCCGAATCTGCGCAAGAGGCGCGAGGAAGTCTTCGAGAGCGAGACCTAACGTGGAAACGAATCGCAAGAATGCGACGCTGAAAGCGCGAAGGGAAAAGACGAGGACGCGAAGCGCTCGCCCCGGTCCAGGCTTCGACTGGAGCGTGGCCTACCCGTCGCGTCGCTCGCCGGTGTTTGCCCGCAATGTGGTCGCCACCTCGCAGCCGCTCGCCACCCAGGCCGGGCTCGCCATGCTCCGCGCCGGCGGCAACGCCGTCGACGCGGCGCTCGCGACCGCGATCGCGCTCAGCGTCGTCGAGCCGTGCAGCAACGGCGTGGGAAGCGACCTCTTCGCCATCGTCTGGGACGGCCGCGAGCTCGTCGGCCTCAACGCTTCGGGGCGCGCTCCTGCCGCGTGGACGCCGAAGCGCTTCGCGCGCTACCGCGAGATGCCGCGCGCGGGCTGGGACACGGTGACCCTTCCCGGCGCGGTATCGGGCTGGGTCGCGCTGTCGCAGCGCTACGGGAAGCTCCCCTTCGCCGAGCTGTTCGCGCCGGCCATCGCCTACGCGCGCGACGGCTACGCGGTGAGCCCGGTCGTCGTCGACAAATGGGCGAAGGCCGTGCCTATCCTGGCCAAGGTGCCCGGCTTCGCCGAGCACTTCCTGCCGCGCGGCCGTGCGCCTGCAATCGGAGAGGTGTTCGCTTCATCTGCGCTCGCTGCGACACTCGAGAAGATCGCCGCCACCCAAGGCGAGGCGTTCTATCGCGGCGAGCTGGCCGAAGCGATGGTCGCGCACGCGAAAGCGCACGGCGGCGCGCATACGCTCGCCGACTTCGCCGCGCATGCCTGCGACTGGGTCGCGCCGATCGGGCTCGACTATCGCGGCTACACGGTGCACGAGATCCCGCCCAACGGTCAGGGCATCGCCGCGCTGATGGCGCTCGGCATCCTCGGCGAGTTCGATCTGGCGTCGCTTCCGGTCGATTCGCCGGAGGTGCAGCACCTCGAGCTCGAGGCGATGAAGCTCGCCTTCGCCGACCTCTACCGCTACGTGGCCGATCCGCCGGCGATGAAGGTGACGCCGGGAGAGCTGCTCGATCGCGACTATCTCGCGAGCCGTGCGCGGTTGATCGACCGCCGGCGGGCGCAAGATTTCAAGCACGGCACACCGCCGAAAGCCGGGACGGTGTATCTCACGGCCGCGGACGCGAGCGGCATGATGGTGTCGCTGATCCAGTCGAACTACATGGGCTTCGGCTCGGGGATCGTCGTTCCCGGCACCGGCATCAGCCTGCAGAACCGCGGCACCGGGTTCTCGTTGCAACCCGGACATCCGAATCGCATCGGGCCGGGCAAGCGGCCGTTCCACACCATCATTCCCGGCTTCGTGACGCGCGACGGCAAGCCCTACGCGAGCATCGGCGTCATGGGCGGCCCCATCCAGCCGCAAGGCCACGTGCAGACGCTGGTACGGCTCCTCGACCACAGTCAGCAGCCGCAGGCCGCGCTCGATGCGCCGCGCTGGAAGGTCAACACCGGGCTCTCGGTCGATATCGAAGCGAGCGTTGCGCCCGCAGTCCGCGACGGGCTCGCTGCGCTGGGCCACCGCTTCGCGTCGATCTCCGACGCTTATATGGATTTCGGGGCCGGACAGATCATCGTGCGCATGGACGACGGCTACGTCGCGGCGTCGGACCCGCGCCGGGACGGGCAAGCCGCGGGGTTCTGAGGCGGGCGCCGGCCTCCCATGCGCACCTGAAGATCGAGATCCGGATTCGATGAGCACATCTCGAAGGCGCTGGGTCGCGCTGGCCGTTGGGCTGCTTGCGCTCGGTGCGCTGCTCTACCTCCCTCTTCCCTGGCCCGATGCGCTGCTCGCTACGCGTATCGTCAACGAAGTGGGCATCGCCGCGCCTCCCGAGCGCGTGTTCGCCTACGTCAGCGCACCGGTGAACTGGCCGCGCTGGCACCCGCAATCGCGCGCGGTCTCGGGCACGATCGAGCGCACGCCGCAACCCGGAGAGCAGACGATCGAGGAGTTCGAGATCGCCGGGCGCAAGGGCCGCGCGACCTGGAAGAGCATCGCCGTCGATCCGCCACGCCGCTGGGAATTTGCGGGACTCGGCGAAGGCGGCGGCGGCGCGCATATCGTCTACACGCTGACCCCGATCGCCGGCGGCACGCACTTCGAGCGCGAGCTCATCTACCGCGGCCCGAACCTGCTTTTCGCGCTGCTCAACGCGCTGCAATTGCGCAGCGTGATGAAGGCCGATTCGGCCGAGGCGGTGCGCCGGCTCAAGCAGGCGATCGAAGCGCTTCGGCCCTCGTCGTAGCGGCTGATCCCGCGGCGTCGTAACCGCCGTCCGGCCACGTCCGTAGGCCTCGCGCTGTAGGTCGCGGACCCATTGCCCATCGGGATCGTGGCTTCCTCACCCCGAGTGTCGAAGGTCTTTTCGCCACGCATCGATCGAACTTTGCTCCTTGGGGGCACTCCAAAATTACGTGGGCCCGGGTTGGGCCCTGGCTTTCGACTCTTCGCTCAGGTGAATGATGATGATTCGATCACGCTTTTTCACATTGATGTTCGCGCTGCTCGGCGCGGCGTTCGCTTCGGGCGCGTTCGCCCAGACGGGCGAATCGGCAGGCGAGCAATCCGCTCCGTCCGAGAAGGCGGCGCCCTCATACACGGACGCGGAGCTGCAATCGTTCGTGGTCGCCGCAATCGAGGTCGAACGGATCAAGGCCACTTACATTCCGAAGCTGGCCCAGAACCTGCGCGAGCAACAGCAGGTGAAGCAGGCCGCTTCCGAAGAGATGGTGAAGGCCTTGAAGCAGCAAGGCATGAGCGTCGACAAGTATCAGGAGATGATGGTCAACGTGCAAGCCGATCCCAAGCTCGCTGCAAAGGTCAAGCAGTACGTCAAGGAAGCGGCGCCGCAACAGCAGGGCCCCGAGGAGAAGGCCCCCGGCCAGGCAGGCCCGGGAGACGAATCCGGAGACCAGAAGAATCCCGTCAACCCGGATAGCCGGGGCAAGGCAGAGAGCGTGTAGGGATACGTCTGTAGTCCCGTCTGACCCCCGGGTCGATCCCGGGACGACACGTCGTTCTCCAATCTCCGCGCCGGGCATCGCGCTTCGCGGCTCAGCCCGGGCTACGCGGCTTTAGCCGAGGGTACGTCGCTTGATCGTCGACAAGGGCAGAAGCTCGGGCAGCGCGATGCGCTTGCGATCGGGCTCGGGGCTCACCAGGGCGGTCGTCTCCGCCATCGTGGCGAGGCTCCGCCGGGAGAGCGCCTGATAGCCTTGCGTGGCCTCGACCTTCCAGGTCAATTCCTGCTCGGTGAGAGCGCGCACGACCTTCGCGGGGATGCCGGCGACCAGCGTGCGTGGCGGCACGACCATGCCCGCCTTGACGAACGCCATGGCCGCGACGATCGCCGCTTCGCCGATCAGCGCGTTATCGTTGACGACCGCGTTCATGCCGACCAACGCGTTCCTGCCCACGACGCAGCCGTGCAGGACGGCGCCGTGCCCGACGTGGCCGTTCTCCTCGACCACCGTATCGGTGCCCGGGAATCCGTGCATCACACAGCAGTCCTGGACGTTGGCGTTCGCGCGTACGTCGATGCGGCCGAAGTCGCCGCGGAGCGACGCCGACGGTCCAATGTAGCAGCCCGGGCCGACCAGAACGTCGCCGATCAGCACCGCGCTCGGGTGCACGAAGGCGGTCGGATCCACGACCGGCGTCACCCCGTTGATGGACCAGACGCGCACCCTCATCGCCGTTCTCCCAAGGTGTCTATTCCACCCAGACGCGCGCATTGCGAAACATGCGCATCCATGGCGAATCCTCGCCCCAATCGCGCGGGTGCCACGACATCTGCACCGTGCGAAAGGCACGCTCCGGGTGCGGCATCAAGATGGTGAACCGGCCGTCGGCGGTGGTGAGCCCGGCGATCCCCTGCGGCGAGCCGTTGGGGTTGTAGGGGTAGTGCTCGGTCGCTTCGTCCCGATGGTCGACGAAGCGCAACGCGATCAGCGCCTCGGCGGAGGCGAGCTGCGCCGCATCGCGAAACTCCGCGTAGCCCTCGCCGTGCGCCAGCGGCACCGGAATGCGGCTTCCTTCCATGCCTGCGAAGAACAGCGACGGCGTGCGCTCGACCGCGAGCTGCACCAGCCGCGCCTCGAACTGCTCGCTCCTGTTGCGCACGAAATGCGGCCAATGCTCGGTCCCCGGAATCAGCTCGGTGAGGTTCCCCATCATCTGGCAGCCGTTGCACACGCCGAGGGCAAACGTGTCGCCGCGGGCGAAGAACGCTGCGAATTGCTCGCGCGCCCGGGCGTTGAACAGGATCGACTTGGCCCAGCCTTCGCCGGCGCCGAGCACGTCACCGTACGAGAATCCGCCTCCGGCGACGATGCCGCGGAAGCCCTCGAGCGAGATGCGTCCGGCGATGATGTCGGTCATGTGCACGTCGAACGCGGCGAACCCGGCGCGATCGAAGGCTGCCGCCATCTCGACCTGACCGTTGACGCCCTGTTCGCGCAGGATCGCGACCCGCGGCCGCGCACCGCGCGCGAGGAACGGCGCGGCGATGTCCTGCGCCGGATCGAAGGTGAGCCGCGGCGAGAGCCCCGGATCGGCGCCGTCGAGGATGCGCTCGTATTCCTGATCGGCCGCTTCCGGGTTGTCGCGCAGGCGCTGCAGCGCGTGCGTGGTGCTCGACCAGGCACGATGCAGGTCGAGGCGCGACTCGTCGAGGAGCGTCGTGCCCTCGCGCGCGATGCGAATGCGCGTGCCCGGCACCGGCTCGCCGATCGCCACGCAGCGCAGGCCGCCGGCTTCGAATGCACCGACAACGTCGTGGCGGTCGCCGGCGCGGACCTGCACCACCGCGCCCAGCTCCTCGTTGAAGAGCGCCGCGGCGGGAGCGCCGGGCAGCTCGTCGAGCGCAATCGAGAGCCCGCACCTGCTCGCGAACGCCATCTCGGAGAGCGCGGCGAACAAGCCGCCGTCCGAGCGATCGTGGTACGCGAGGAGCCTGCCTTGCGCGTGCAGCGACTGCACGATCGCGAAGAAGCTTTTGAGCGCTTCCGGCTCGTCGAGATCGGGCGCAACAGCGCCGAGCCGGCCGTAGACCTGGGCCAGCGCGCAGCCGCCGAGACGATTCTGGCCGTTGCCCAAGTCGATGAGCAGCAGCAGCGTGTCGCCGCAGTCGAAGCGCAGCAGCGGCGTGAGCACGCGCCGCGCGTCGGGCACGCGCGCGAACGCCGAGACGATGAGCGAGATCGGGGCGGTGACCGCGCGTTCCGCCTCGCCGTCGCGCCAGGTGGTGCGCATCGACAGCGAATCCTTGCCGACCGGAATGCTCACCCCGAGCGCCGGGCACAGCTCCAACGCAACGGCACGCACGGTGTCGTAGAGCGCCGCGTCCTCGCCCGGGTGTCCCGCCGGCGCCATCCAGTTCGCCGAGAGCTTCACCTCGCTCAAGCTGCGGATGCCCGCCGCGGCGAGGTTGGTGATCGCCTCGCCGACCGCGATGCGACCCGACGCGGGCGCGTCGATCAGCGAGAGCGGCGTGCGCTCGCCGATGGCCATCGCTTCGCCGGCGTAGCCGTCGAAGTCCATCAGCGTCACCGCGACGTCGGCGACGGGCACCTGCCACGGCCCGACCATCGGATCGCGCGCGCACAGGCCGCCGACTGTGCGATCGGCGATGGTGACGAGGAAGCTCTTGTCGGCGACCGCGGGAAACTGCAGCAGCCGATAGGCGGCATCGCGCAAGTCGAGCGAATCCGCAGCGAACGGCGCATGCTCGCGCGCGAGGTGCGCGACATCGCGCAACATCTTCGGCGGCTTGCCCAGCAATACCGAGAGCTCCATGTCGACGGGCGTATCGCCGAAGACGGCATCCTGGACGACGAGGCGCTCCTCCTGCGTCGCGCGCCCGAGCACGGCGAACGGACAGCGCTCGCGCTCGCAGATCGCCCCGAACAGTCCGAGCGACTCGGCGCGGATGGCGAGCGCGTAGCGTTCCTGCGCTTCGTTGCACCAGATCTCGCGCGGCGACATGCCGGGCTCCTCGGACGGGATCGCGCGCAGATCGATCCGCGCGCCCTTGCCGCCGTGGTGCGCGAGCTCCGGCAGCGCGTTGGACAACCCGCCGGCGCCGACGTCGTGGATCGACAGGATCGGGTTGCCCTCGCCCAGTTGCCAGCAGCGATCGATCACCTCCTGGGCCCGGCGCTGGATCTCGGCGTTGCCGCGCTGCACCGAGTCGAAGTCGAGATCGGCGGTGTTGGCACCGGTCGCCATCGACGAGGCCGCGCCGCCGCCCATCCCGATCAGCATGCCCGGGCCGCCGAGCTGGACAAAGAGCGCGCCGTCGGGGATCGCGCGCTTGTGCGCGTCGCGCGCCGCGACGTTGCCGATCCCGCCGGCGAGCATGATCGGCTTGTGATAGCCGCGCACTTCGCCCGCCACCTCCTGCTCGAAGGTGCGGAAGTACCCGAGCAGATTCGGACGCCCGAACTCGTTGTTGAACGACGCACCGCCGATCGGGCCCTCGAGCATGATCTGCAGCGCCGAGGCAATGCGGCCGGGCTTGCCGTGCTCGACCTCCCACGGCTGCGGCAGCGCCGGTATCTTGAGATGCGACACGGTGAAACCGGTAAGCCCCGCCTTCGGCCGCGCGCCGATGCCGGTCGCGCCCTCGTCGCGGATCTCGCCGCCCGCGCCCGTCGCCGCACCGGGGAACGGCGCGATCGCCGTCGGGTGATTGTGCGTCTCCACCTTCATCAGGATGTGCGTCGTCTCGGCGTGCGCACCATAGCGGCGCTCGGCATCCGGGTAGAAGCGGCGCGCCACGGCGCCTTCGATCACCGCCGCGTTGTCGGCGTAGGCGACAATCGTGCCTTGCGGGCTCAGCGCGTGCGTGTTGCGGATCATGGCGAAGAGCGATTGCGGCTGCCTCACCCCGTCGACGATCCAGTCGGCGTTGAAGATCTTGTGCCGGCAGTGCTCGGAGTTGGCCTGCGCGAACATCATCAGCTCGACGTCGGTCGGATCGCGGCCGGCACGCCCGAAATGGTCGGCGAGGTAATCGCTCTCGTCGCCCGAGAGCGCGAGGCCGAGCGCGGCGTTGGCTTGCTCGAGCGCGGCTCGACCGCGTCGTTGCAGATCGATCTTCTCGAGCGGCCGCGGGGCGAAATCCCTGAACAGCCGTGCCGCGTCGTCGAGCGAGCCGAATACCGCTTCGGTCATCCGGTCGTGGATGTGCGGCAGCAGCGCGCCGCGCTCGTGCCCGGCAAGCGCTCGGCCGTCCCGAGTCGCGACGCGGTAGGCAATCCCGCGCTCGATGCGCGAGATCGCGGTGAGCCCGCAGTTGTGCGCGATGTCGGTCGCCTTCGACGCCCATGGCGAGATCGTCCCCGGGCGGGGGATCGCCAGGAAGAGCTCGCCCGCTTCGCCGTGCCCGGCGGCGTGCGGGCCGTAGGTCAGGATGCGCTCGAGCGTCGCGCGCTCCGCGGCGGTCAGCTCACGCTCGACCCGGACGAAGTGCCAGAAATCCGCGGTGAGGCCGGAGATAGGGATCCCGGCGAGGTTCGACAGCAGCTTGCTGATGCGAAACGGCGACAGGGCGTTGCGCCCGCGAAGCGTCAGCAGCTCGGCCATCGAGTGGACGGTGGACTAAAGCGAAATTATACGCTGCGCTGAGCCGTAACGCCCGGGGCCGAGGCATTGTCGATCGTCCCGCGCAACCGAGAGCTGTGCCTCGCGCGGATGGCTACGTTTGCGTCGGCTTGACACCCGCGCTGGCGCGCCCGATGGCGAAGCCGGTCGCGCCCAGCACCAGCCCGAGCCCCGTGACGTACCATAGCGCGAGGGTCTCGCCCGGCGCCTGAAGGAGCGCGCCGCCGATCGCGAACAAGGCCACCGCCGCGCCGAGCGCCAGCAGCAGGAGCAACGCGCCGGCCAGCCGTGACGCGATCGAAATGAGCGGCAGGCGCGCCGACGCGGCGAGCAGGATGTAGCCGACGACGGTGAACCCGGGAAACAGAATCCACGTGGTCACGCCCGGCGACGGCGGACCGAGGCCGAGCGGCGAGAGCGCCAGAAAGATCCCCGAGACGAGCCCGAGTACGAGCAGCAGCGCGCCGGTGAATGCAATCATACAAAAATCAATGTTGCAAGATCTTCGACAGGAAAAGCTGCGCGCGCTCGGAGCGGGGCTTGCCGAAGAAATCATCCTTCTTCGCGTCCTCGACGATCTTCCCCTGGTCCATGAAGACCACCCGGTGCGCGACCTTGCGCGCGAAGCCCATCTCGTGGGTGACGACCACCATGGTCATCCCCTCCTTCGCGAGCTGGACCATGACGTCGAGCACCTCGTTGATCATCTCCGGGTCGAGCGCGGAGGTCGGCTCGTCGAACAGCATGCAGATCGGATCCATCGACAGCGCCCGGGCGATCGCCACGCGCTGCTGCTGACCGCCGGAGAGCTGCCCGGGAAACTTGTCCTTCTGCGCGCGCAGGCCGACCCGGTCGAGGAGCTTCAACCCGCGCTCCTTCGCCTCCTTCTTGTCGCGCTTGAGCACCTTGATCTGCCCGAGCGTCAGGTTGTCGGTGACCGAGAGGTGCGGAAACAGCTCGAAATGCTGGAAAACCATTCCCACGTGCGAGCGCAGCTTCGGGAGGTCGGTCTTGGGGTCGCCGACCGGAACGCCGTTGACGGTGATCGTTCCTTTCTGGAACGGCTCCAGCGCGTTGATACACTTGATCAGCGTCGACTTGCCCGAACCCGACGGACCGCACACGACGACCACCTCGCCCGGGTCGACCTTGGTCGTGCAGTCGGTGAGCACCTGGAACTGCCCGTACCATTTGGAAACATTCTCCATCGAGATCATCGATGCGCTCCCTTGGCTCCGCAGGCGGCCTCCGTTCGGTCTCGGTAGTATACCGTCGTGTGTCGGCCGCAGCTCCGACTCGCCTCGCGCGATCCCCACGCACTTCGTGCGCGGGGCCCCTCGCCGCGGGCTCGCGTCGCTACCGGATCACTGCGATCTTCTTCTGCAAGCTCTTCACCGCGTACGACAGCGCATAGCAAAGAACGAAGTACACCACCGCGACGAACAGGTACATCTCGATCAGCCGCCCGTCGCGCTGCGCGATCCTGGACGCGGCGCCGACGAAATCGGTGGCCGAGATCACGTACACGAGCGAAGTGTCCTGGAACAGAATGATGGTCTGGGTCAGGAGCACCGGGATCATGTTGCGGAACGCTTGAGGCAGGATGACCAGCCGCATCGCCTGGCCGTAGGTGAGGCCGAGCGCGTACGCGGAGTTGACCTGTCCCTTCGCGATCGACTGGATCCCCGCGCGCATGATCTCGCAGAAGTACGCCGCCTCGAACAGGATGAAGGTGATGATCGCGGTGCGCTCGGCGCCGATCTGCACCGGCCGCTCCGAGCCGGTGATCGCCTGGAACACGAGCGGCATCAGGAAGAAGAACCAGAAGAGCACCAGCACCAGCGGAATCGAGCGCATCAAGTTGACGTAGCCGGCCGCCGGGAGCGCGAGCCATTGGCGCGAGGCGAGCCGCGCCATGGCCAGCAGCGTGCCGAAGAAGATTCCCCCGAGCGCAGCGATCGCGGTGAGCTGCACCGTGTACTGAAAGCCGTACCAGAGGTAAGACAGCGACCGCGTGACGACGCCGAAGTCGAGCTGCACTCGCGCCCTCCTACTTGGCTCCGCCGGCGATGTAGCCGGGAACGGCGGTGCGCCGCTCGACCACGGCCATCACGCGGTTGGCGGAGAACGCGATCACGATGTAGATCAGTGTGGCCGCCGTGAACGCCTCGAAGAAGTTGAACGTGTACTCGCCGAGCTCCCGTGCCCGGTACGTGAGCTCGGCGAGCCCGATGGTGAGCGCCACCGAGGAATTCTTGATCAGGTTCATCGTCTCGCTGGTGAGCGGAGGAATGATGATCCGGAACCCCATCGGCAGCAGGACGAACCGGTAGACCTGCGGCGCGGTGAGCCCGATCGCCATCCCCGCCAGGCGCTGTCCCCGCGGCAGCGACTGGATGCCGGCGCGGACCTGCTCGGCGATACGGGCGGAGGTGAACAGTCCCAGGCACACGACCGCGGCGATGAATTGCGCGTTGGCCGGATCGGTCTGCACGATCCAGCTCTTGAGCGGCGGGATGAACTCCGGAATCACGAAGTACCAGAGGAACATCTGCACCAGCAGCGGAATGTTGCGGAAGAGCTCGACCCAGGCGTTGCCGGCGCGCACCAGCCACGGGCTCGCGGTGGTGCGAATCGTGCCGATGACCGAGCCGAGCGCGAGCGCGATGATCCACGAGGCCGCGGACACCGCGAGCGTCCAGCCGACTCCGGAGACGATGAGTTGCCAATATTGCTCGCCGCCGCCGGGGAGCTCCTGGAAGAATACGCCCCAGTTCCAGTTGTAGTTCATCGGCCCTCTACGTGCGAGGCGAGGGAGAAAGGCGGGCGAGATCGAGCCCCGTCGCCGGACCTCGATCGAGCCCGGGAGTGCGAACCGATACCGGCCCGCGCTTCAGTAAGACGCCGTGTCGAGCCTAACCCCAGCGCTTATTCGACACCCTTGTCGTTGGGGCTCGCAAACGCGGCCTTGATCGCCGGCGTCTCCGGGAAGTTCATGTTGACGCCTTTGGGCGGGATCGGGCTGGTGAACCACTTGGCGTAGATCTTGTTGATCTCGCCCGACTTCATCACCCCGCCGATCGTCTTGTCCACCAGCGCCTTGAACTGCGGATCGTCCTTGCGCAGCATCATGCTGTAGGGTTCGGTGCGCAGCGACTCGTTGCGCAGGATCATGTACTCGCCGGGGTTGCTCGAGTTCGCGATCAAACCGGCGAGAAGGATGTCGTCCATGATGAACGCCGAGGTCCGACCCTGCGCCATGAGCAGGAACGATTCGGCATGATCCTTGGCATCGATCGACCTGATGTTGGCATTCTTGGTCTTCTCGTACTGCCGGAGCAGCGTCACCGAGGTCGTGCCCGCGGTGGTCGAGATCGTCTTGCCGTTCAAGTCGGCCAGGCTCTTGATACCCGAGTTCTTCTTGACCGCGGCGGTGACATTGATCACGAAATAGGTCGGCCCGAACGCCACCTGCTTCTGGCGGTCGACGCTGTTCGTGGTCGAGCCGCATTCCATGTCGATGGTGCCGTTCTGGAGCAGCGGGATCCGGTTCGATGACGTGACGGGCTGCAGGTTGAGCTTGAGATCGGGCATCTTGAGCTGCGCCTTCACGGCCTCGAAGACCTTCATGCACAGATCCATCGCGTAGCCGATCGGCTGCTGCTTGTCGTCGAGATAGGAGAACGGAATCGACGACTCGCGATAGCCGATGGTGAAGGAGCCCGTGTCCTTCGCCTTCTTGAGCGTGCCCGTCAGCTCCTGCGCGCCGACCGCCGTGGCAATCCCGAGCACGATCAGCGCCACTATGACTTTGTGCAGCACTTTCATGGAACCTCCTGTGAGCAGTCCGTCGATCATTGTAGCGGCGCGCGCGCCCCCTCCCGACGTGTGAGGGTAGTGTAACGACTGCCCCCTGGAATGTCCACGCACCGCCGTGCCGGTCATGGCGCGTAGCCTATAATCGCCGCATGAGTCTCGAGCCGATCGGGCGCGTCGCCGACCTTCGCGCCGTCGAGCGCGCTGCCGCAGGCGAGCCCCTCATGGAGCGTGCGGGCCAAGCCGCAGCGGAGATCGCACGCGAGCTCCTCGCCGATCGCGCGCCGCGGGTGCTCGTGCTCGCGGGACCGGGTAACAACGGCGGCGACGCGTTCGTCGTCGCGCGCTGGCTCAAGAGCGCCTTCTATGACGTTGTCGTTGCGTTCCACGGCGACGCCAAGCGTTTGCCGCCGGACGCCGCCGCCGCGCACCGCGCCTGGGTCGCTGCCGGCGGGACGACGCTCGACGCGTGGCCCGAGGGCGACACCTGGGGGCTCATCGTCGATGGCTTGTTCGGCATGGGTCTGTCACGGCCGGTCGAAGGCGTGCCCGCGCAGTGGATCGCGCGCGCGAACACGAGCGAAGCGCGCGTTCTGGCGCTCGACATCCCGAGCGGGCTCGACGCCGACACCGGCATCGCGTACCCGCCGACGATTCGCGCCGACTCGACCGCAACGTTCCTGGCGCTCAAGCCGGGACTGCTCACCGCCGATGGTCCGGATCACTGCGGCGCGATCAGCGTGCACGCACTGGGGATCGACGTCGGCGCGGGAGCACCCGGGCGGTGCCTGCGCTGGTCCTGCCTCGCCGATGCACTGCCGGAGGTGCTCAAGCGAGCACGCCGCAACGTGCACAAGGGAAGCTTCGGCACGCTGGGGCTCATCGGCGGCAGCGACGGCATGGTCGGTGCCGCGATCTTGGCGGCGCGCGCGGCGGCCCAGCTCGGCGCGGGAAAGATCTGGGTGGGCTTAACGGCCAGCGCGCCGCCCGCCCTCGATTGGATCCAGCCTGAGCTGATGTTGCGAAGCGCACCGGCCGTGGTCGACGACAAGCCCGACGCGCTCGTCGTCGGCCCGGGCCTCGGCCGAGAGCATCGTGCGCGCGAAATCCTCGCCCGGGCGCTCGCGCACCGCGTACCGGTCGCGATCGATGCCGACGCGCTGAATCTCGTCGCCGCGGATGCGGATCTCGCGCGCATGGTTGCAGCCCGAAGCGCGCCGACTGCGCTGACCCCGCACCCGGCGGAAGCCGCGCGGCTGCTCGCCTCGACGACCGCCGCGGTGCAGGGCGATCGACTTGCGGCGGCGCTCGCGCTCGCGTCGAAGTTCCGCGCCGCCGTCGTGCTCAAGGGCGCCGGCAGCGTGCTCGCGTTTCCCGACGGCGCGTGGGCGATCAACGCCAGCGGCAACGCGGGGCTCGCGAGCGGCGGCACCGGCGACGCGCTCTCGGGCATGCTCGGCGCGCTGCTGGCACAAGGTCTGTCGCTTGCCGATGCATTGCAGATCGCCGTATGCCTGCACGGCGCCGCCGCCGACGCGCTGGTCGCCGACCGCGCCGGTCCGCTCGGACTCACCGCATCCGAACTGGCACCGGCCGCGCGGCGACTGCTCAACGCCGCGCGGCGTAGCGCGGTGTGAGCGGAGCGAACCCCGGGGCCGAATTACGGTATGAGCAACGTCGACCCGGTCGTCTTGCGCCCCTCGAGATCGCGGTGCGCCTGCGCCGCGTCCTTGAGCGCATAGGTCTGCCGCGCCTCGTTGACGATCTTGCCGGCCTTGACCAGCCCGAACATCTCGTCGGCCATCGCCAGCAGTGCGGTCCGCGTCGCGGTGTAGGTCACCAACGTCGGGCGCGTCACGTACAGCGAGCCTTTCGCGGAGAGCATAAGCAGGTCGAACGGCGGCACCGGGCCCGACGCGTTGCCGAAGTTCACGTACAGCCCGCGCGGAACGAGACAGTCGAGCGAAGCCGGGAACATCGCTTTGCCCACGCCGTCGTAGACGACCGGGACGCCTTTGCCGCCGGTCAGCTCCTTGACGCGCGCCACGAAGTCCTCGCGCGTATAGACGATGGTGTGCGTGCAGCCGTGGGCCCTGGCGATCGCCGCCTTTTCGTCCGAGCCCACCGTGCCGATCATGGTCACGCCCAACGCGCGCGCCCATTGGCAGGCGATCAGGCCCACCCCGCCCGCCGCGGCGTGAAACAGAATCGTCTCGCCGGCCTTGAGCGGGTAGGTCTGCCGGAACAGATACTGCGTGGTCAGGCCCTTGAGCATCAGCGTGGCCGCGGTGCGCTCGGCCACCCCGTCGGGGAGCTTCACCAGCCGCTCGACCGGCATGACCCGCCCTTCCGCGTACGCGCCGGGCGCTCCGCCGCAGTAGGCGACCCGATCGCCGGCCTTGACGTCGGTGACCCCTGGGCCCACCGCTTCGACCACACCCGCGCCTTCGCTTCCCAGCCCCGTCGGCATCGGTAGCTTGTACAGGCCGCTGCGGTGGTACGTGTCGATGTAGTTGACGCCGATCGCGGTATGGCGCACGCGCGCCTGACCGGGCCCCGGATCGCCAACGGCGAGCTCCTCCCACTGCATGACTTCGGGACCGCCGGGCTGATGAATGCGGATCGCATGGGCCATGATTGCCTCCGTTGCCGAAATGGTGAGCGCAGTTTAGCGCACGACCGTGGTCGTGCAATGCGCGTAATGCATGACCTGCTTCGAGGTCGAGCCGATGAGCCAGCGGAACAACGTCTTCCCGCGATGACCCAGCACGATGTGATCCACACCGTGCGTCTCGGCATAGTGGACGATCTGCTCGGCCGGATGGCCGACGGCAACCGCGAACTCGACCGTGACGCCCGCCTTCGCGGCACGCGCCTGCAGCGCGCCGAACTGCCGCTCGTAGTCTTCGCGCGCGCTCTCGATGATCGCCTCGGTCTCGACGTCCTCCGGCAGCTCAGGGGGACGGACGACCGCCAGCAGCTGCAGCGCCGCGCCGAACTTCGCCGCCAGCGCCAGCCCGAAGTCGAAGGCGCGCGTCGCGGACTCGGAGCCGTCGAAGGCAACCAGGATGCGGTTCACGATCGTGTGCGCGGGGCGGGCGCCGGCTGCGCGGTCGCGACGCGACTCGGCGCGGGTTCAGCCGCCGGCGCCGCGTCCGCCGGACCGATGAGATGATGCGGCAGGAAGAACGCGTTGGCAATGAGCGCGGGCGCCATCGAGCCAGACCGCGGCCAGCGTGTAACTGTCGGTCACCGTCATGGTGAGCGAGCCGGCGACATGGACCCCGATCGCTCCCCACAGCAGCTCCTTGCGCAGAAGAAGCGTCACCACTTCGGCGGAGAACGTCGAGAACGTGGTGGGGCCCCCGAGGAGGCCTGTCGTCACCATCGGGGTGCTGCCCCGCAAGCTTCGTGCCCGCAGAACCTATGGCAATGCGACAGGGCGCGACCGAGCGAGCACCTTGCCGCCGCCGGCGCTCGTTGCCGCGACCCCGAATATCTGTTCGTACACGTCTTCGCCGTAGCTCGTTTCGAGGGGCTCGGCCTCGACGAGCTTGAAGGTGCGCGTGCCGTCGGGCTTGCGCTCGGCGCGCAGGAAGAGCGCCTCCTGCGGCGTGCGCTCGAAGAAGCCGTGCGCGAACTGATACAAGTGGGTGACGAAGAAGACTTTGATGCGCCGCTCGAGCAACGCGGAGACGATCTGCCTCGCGATCTCCGAGCCTTCGCGCTCGTTGGTCGAGGCGAACGATTCGTTGAAGAGCATGAGCGCATTCGGCTGGAGCGCGTCGGCGATGTCGCTCATCCGGTGCAGCTCCTCGTCGAGCTTCCCGCCCCTCATCGTCGGATCCTCCTCGCGCTTGTAGTGCGTGAAAAGATCCCGGCAAAGCTCCGCCGAGAGCGACTCGGCCCCGACGAACAGTCCGCACTGCATCATGAGCTGCGCGAGACCGACGCTGCGCAGGAAGCTCGACTTCCCGCCCTGGTTGGCGCCGGTGATGATCACCAGGCTCCTGCCATCCGCGTCGACGCTGTTGGCGATGACGCGCCGGCCCATCGTCAGCGCGAGGCTGACATCGTACAGCTCGCGGCAGCGGTGCCCGCGTACGCCGGCGGGCGCGGGTTCCGGAAAGCACATCGGGGCTTGCAGCGCGGCCAGTCGGTCGTTCAAGTTGAGGCCGCCGACGTAGAAGGCGAGCTCCACGCGCAGCATCTCGAAAAAGCTCAGAACGTGATCGGTCGACTGGCCGAGCGCATTGGCGACGAGATTGATCCCGCGGTCGCGCATCTCCCCGAGAATCCTCGCCCCGGCTTCGTCGCGCGGGTGCAGGTGGAACGTGTACGCCGGCGGGCCCTTACCCAGCATCCGCTCGAACCAGTTGGGGCCCTTGCTGTGCGCCTGGCGCAGCACATAGTGGGTGCCGGCGTTGCCCTCGCCCAGCGAAGCGCTCTCGAGGACGCCCCCTCGAAACTTCAATCGCGACTCGAGGACGCCCCCTCGAAACTTCAATCGCGACAAGTGATCTTGGACGCTCGCGAAGTATTCGTCGCTCAATTCCCTCTCGAGCGTGGCGAATAGCGTCGTGAACCCCTCCGACGCGAACTCGGCGACGTGTGCGCGCGTGAGATCGCGCAACCTGCGCAGCATGCCCATGAGCATCTGCATCAGATCGACGGAGCTGTGCAGGATCGTGCCCGGATAATGGCTGGACAACCCCCACCAATGCTTCCGCTTCCCTTCGATCGTCTCCACGGTGAGGGCGTAGAGCTGGCGGACCACGGCCGGGTTCTTCAGGCAATCCTTCAGGATCGCCTGCCGATACAGGATGGTGTCGACGTCGTTGGAGAGCCCCGAGAGCAGCGCCCTTTGCGCCACCTCGAACAGGAACCGGTCCTCGCCCGCCATGGCGCGAAGCAGCGTGTCGACCTCAAGATCCTCGCGCAAGGCAAGCTCGTGGGGCGAGAGATTTTTCGGCCCGGGATCGCGGTAGCGGTCCCGACTCGGCATGTCCCCGGGCAGGATGAAATCCCGGTCCCGGTGCATCAGGAAGGCTTTCACCGCTTGATCCGCTCCCGCAGCCGATCGTACGTGACGTGATACTTCTCGGCCACCGCCAGCGCATAGGCCAGCCCGTCCGCCGGCTTGCGCTCGAGCTTGTAGGTCCGGATCGCCGGGTCGTGCGGATCGACCCGGCTCACCACACTGACCGTCTTCGCATCGAGCGAGGCCAACTCGTCGAGAAAGGTCACGCACACCGCCAGCGCGTCCAGCCGCGAGATGCGTTCCATCACCTTGGCCCCCAGATAGACCGCATCCTTGAGCGTCGTCGAGGCGAAGATCTCGTTCATGATGATGATGCTGTTCGGCGTGGCCTGATCCAGGATCCGCCCGATGCGAAACAGGTCGTCCTCCAGCTTGCCGCGCAGGTTGGCGATGTCCTCCTGTCGCTCGAAATGCGCGAACAGCCGGTCGCACAGAAAAAGCCGCGCTTGCTCGCCCGGCACCAGGCAGCCAAGGCTGGCCAGATAGTGCAACTGGCCGAAGGTGCGGGCGAAGGTCGTCTTGCCGCCGTTGTTCGGGCCGGAGACCACGAAGATGCGCTCGCGCCCGTGCAGGAGGAAATCGTTGCGCACCACGGTCGCCTTCTCGGTCACGAGCTTGTGCGCGAGCGCGAGATCGAAGCCCTCGCGGCTCGCCACCTCCTTCGCCGTCGTGGAGAGCTGCGGGTAGCAGAAAGGCAGCCCGGCATGGCGGAAATGCGCGACGTGAGCGAGATAGGCGACGTAGAAGTGAATCTCGCGGTCGAAGCGCGAGATCGCCTCGTTCAGATAGCCGGCGTGCCTGGCGCAGTAGGCTTCCAGCGCGCGAAAGGCGTCCGGATACAGCATGGCCACCCGGTCCACCACCTGCGCCTCGATGTGGTTGAGGCCCGAAGGGACCGCGAACTTGACCAGATAGTCGCTACCCGCGCCGCGCCGGAACTTTTCGAAAGTCGCCTCGACCACGGTGGTGTAGTCGATCTCGCCCTCGTACTTGCGCACCGTGACGCTGCCGTCCTTGATGAGCAGGCCGTAGCTGATCGCGGACAGAGCCGCTCTCACGCTGCCCGTGTCGGCCACAAGGGCCTTGAACGGCGCGGAGGCGACGTACTGCGCGAGGTAGTCGCGGAAGGCGCGCATGCCGCGCGATTTCAGGTCGAGTCGAGCCAGCTCCTGCGACAGTCGCTCGACTGCCTCACAGTAGATGCCGACCGCATCGAGGAACCAGCGCTCCTTCTCGCGCGGGTAATAGCGCTCCTTGGCCGGCGCGAGATGCTGCCGCATGGCCCGCATGCGCTCGGAGAACGAGATCACGCTTTGCATCAGCGCCGCCTCCTCGAGGTCGCGGAAGACTTCCTGGCGATAGGCAACGGCGTCGAGGTCGTGCAGTGGCGCATGGAAGAACGGCGCGAGGTCGTAATCCTTCCGACCGGCCGTGATCGCCTCCACGACCTGATCGAGATTCAAGTCATGGAAGAAGTCCGGCGCTTCGCACGCTCCCCCTTCCGTCCCGTCGGCCGCCCGTTCGAACAGGATGCTGCGAAAGCCGGTCGCCACCGGTGCGTCGTTGGCGGATGGATCGGACGATGGAGGGCCGGCTTGCTCGACCGCCCCTTCGGCCTTCGTCGTCAGTGCGCGATCGTTCATCGTTGTTGTTTCCTCCGCCGCGATGCGCGGCGTGAGAATGCACGCCAAGGCCTTGCCAGCCACTGCCACCACCGCTGTGCGGGCGAAGGTCTATCGAAGCGGGTCCGTGAGACGCCGCTGTCGGCCAATCGGCCGCGAGATCGCGACTCCTCGCCGCGCAATACCCTGAGGTAGCGCGCCCTCGTGCCGGACATGCGCGCCACGATGAATTGCTCGCCCCCGCCGCGCGGAAACCAGTACGGACAAGGGCAGAGCTCTCGCCAGTCGGGCACTGTCGGTTCGCGCGCCCACGAGAAAAACCAGGGGCAGGCGAAGTGGGCTTCGTTCTGGTGGCGCAGCGGCGTCAGATAGAGACAAGCATGCGGGTGCTGCACCGCTTCGGGTATCGGACACACGCGACAATCGTCTGCCGTCACGATCGCGCCGTCGGCCGCCCCACACCGGTAGCGCTCGCCGTCGTGCACGCGACGATAAGCGCAACGCGGCAAGCCGGGCGCGTGCTCGACGCCGGAGGTCGCCGAAGCGCGGATAGGGATCGTCGCTTGCCCGCCCACGATTCGTCTCAGTACGACTGTCGCGCCGGGATCACCCCGCGCACGCCGCCACGCGGGTTCTGCATGTCGCCGCGGTAACGCGGAATCAGATGCAGGTGGGCGTGCATCACGGTCTGTCCGGCAACCTCGCCGACGTTGACGCCGACGTTGTAACCGTCGGGGCCGTGCTCCGCGTCGATCCTGCGCCGCATCTCGGCCAGCAGCGAGAACATGGCCATGCACTCGTACGGCGTCGTCTGGAAAAAGCTCGCGACGTGTCGCTTCGGCGCCACCAGCGCGTGCCCGGGATTCACCGGATATCGGTCGTAGATCACGAACGCGAGCTCGTTCTCGAGGATCGGCGAGCTCACGTTGCAAAATGGGCACCCGACGCCGCTGTCGGACATCACATCTCCCGCTCGTTCGTCAAGGTCGCGAGAGCGCGATTGGTCGCTCGCCATGCTCCGACCGCATCCGCGGGGATTCGACACGGCCGAGCCGACCGGGGGCGATCCCATTGCCAGGGATCGCCGGCGACAAAAAAACCGCCGCAACCGATGTTCGCGCTCTCGGACCTCGGATACGAAAGACCGTATCCGAGTAGGCATCATCAGCCGTCAGGCGGTTAGGGGAGAATGCCATCTCCTTCGAACAGTATAGTCACCCCTCGCGCGGCGGGCAACCCGCCCGCAAGCTTCGACGATATGACTGCCCGCCATGCCAAAGTGTCCAGGCCTGCGTGGCAAGTGCTGTCGAGCACGACGCTATCGCCTCGCGCCGCGGCGGTCCTTGTCGGCTTTACAAGCTCGAACACTCGAGCGGACTTTACGCGCGCCGAGCCCACGGAAACGCTGGAACTTGGTATCATCAGCACTGACCAAATCGGTCGAGGGGATGGAGTTTCCCCCGAACTGCCGAAAGGGCTGATGACTCCTACTGCGTTCCAGCGCGGTAGGGTCGTATCCCGAGACCCGCCGCATGGCGGGTTTTTTTCGCCCCGCGCTTGGACGAAAGAGCCAGCCGCTGCGCATGAGTGCAACCGCTCCGAGCAACCGACCTGTCCCGGCTGCCGCGCCTACGGACATCGCTGACGCTACCGCAACGAACGGCGCGGAGCTCGCCGAGCTGAGGCGCTGCGTCCAGCGCCTCGAAGCGCTCGCGCCCGAGCTCATCGCCGATCTCCAACAGAAAATCGCGTCGCAGCGCTTCGACCTGGTGGTGGCGGGGCAATTCAAGCGTGGCAAGACGAGCCTCGTCAACGCGCTCATCGGGGCGCCGAGCCGAAGATCTTCCCGCTCTCCGCGCGCCGCGCGCTCGCGGCGGCCGCGGACGGCTCCGATGCGCTGCTGCGCCGTAGCGGCATGCCGGAGCTCGCGCAGGCGCTGCGGGACTTTCTGGTCCATGAAAAAGGCAACGTCTTCGTCGCCTCGGTCGCGAGACAAGCAAGACGCGCGACCGTTCAGGCCCGATTCGACGTGGAGCTCGAGCTCAAGTTGCTGACCGCGCCGCTCGACGAGCTGGCGCGCAAGATGCAGCTTTTCCGGGACAAGAAGCGAGAGATGCTGCGCGCCCGCGAGGACTTCGCCCTGCTTCTGGGTCGCGACGCCGGCCGGGCATTGCAGCGCCCGGTCGAAGAGGATCTGGAAGCATTCGAGGCCGAGCTCAAGCTTCGCGTCGCCGCGGCGACCGCTCGGCATTACGAAACGCAGCGCTTTCTGCCCTTGCGGCGGCTCGGCGCCGCGCTCGAGGACGCCGCCAACGCCGAGATCCGACAGGGCTTCGACGCCTGGCAGGCCGAGGAGAGCGCGGCGCTCGACAAGACGTTCGGCGGTTTTTGCCCACAACACGCGGCGAAAGTCGACGCCATGGTCGACGAGCTGTTCCGCTTCGCGTCGGATCTGTTCGCGGCTCCCTTCACCTCGCAGAGCGGCGGTTCGCTTCGCGGCATCGAATCCCATTTCTATTACAAGTTCTGGCGCGAGCCGCCGGCGCTGCAGACGCTCGCCTCGTCGCTCGTTCTTGCGCTTCCGAAGGCGCCCGCCGGGCGCATTCTCCTCAAGCGGGTCGGCCGCTATGCGCAGGAGAGCGTGGAGACGCAGGCGGGCCGGCTGCGTTACGACTTCAGCCAGCGCCTCGACCAGGCGCTCTCGGCGTTCAGGGGCAAGGTCGCGGCCTGGCTCGACGCGGCGGTCGGCGGCATCGAAGCGGCGATCGAGAAGGCATTCCAAATGCGCAGCACGGGCGAGGCGGCGACCGCGACGCGATGCGAAGCGCTGCGCTCGGCGTTGCGCGACCTCGATGACATCGAGCGCGGCATTGCGCGAGCCGGAGGCGGCGAGACGCTTCGCGCGGCGGCGGCTGGCGGCGCAGCGGCGCCGGCGTCCGCCGGCAGCTCGCACGCCACGCCCATGAATCTTCGCGATTACGAACGTGTGAAGTTCGAGCTGGCGGAGCTGCTTCGCGCGGTGGAGGTCTGTTTCAAGGAACAGCACCGCGAAGACGGCGGCCGGATCCAGGAGCTCTTCGCCCGGCTCGCGGAAGACCGGTTCAATCTGGTGGTGGTCGGACGCTTCAGCCGCGGCAAGACCTCGTTGATGAACGCCATTCTGGGCAGCGACCGCCTGCCTGTCGGCATCGTGCCACTGACCTCGGTCATCACCACGGTCGCTTACGGCAGCAACGAAGAAGTCGTCATTCGCTACCTGACGCGCAGCCTGCCGAGCGAAGTGCCGCTGTCCGCGCTGCCCGAATACATCACGCAGCGCCACAACCCCGGCAACGTACGTCAGGTCAGAACTGCGGAAGTCAAATTGCCGGTCGAGTTGCTGCGGCGCGGGTTCTACTTCATCGACACGCCAGGACTCGGCTCGCCGATCCGCGAGAACACGCGCACGACCGAAGCGTTCTTGCCGGAGGCGGATGCGTTCGTGCTGGTCACCAGCTACGAGAGCCCGTTGTCCGAGGAGGAGCTCAAGGTGCTGCACACCTCCGGCGCGTCCGCGCGCCGGGTGTTCCTGGTCATCAACAAGCAGGATCTCGTCGCGCCGGACGACCGTGACGAGGTGCTAGCGTATATTCGCGCGCAGCTCGTGGAGCGAGTCGGCGAGAGGGCGCCGCCGGTTTTCTCGGTCTCGGCGCAGGAAGGTTTGGCCGCGAAGCGCGGAGGGAACCTCGACCGCCTCGCCGCAAGCGGCGTGCAGGCGCTCGAAGCCGAGCTCGTGCGCTTCCTCATTACCGAAAAGAGCCATGAGTTTCTGCTGCGCCTGAGCGACCGCGTCGCGGCTCTGGTGGGCGAGCTTGCTCCCTCGACCGATAACACCGCGCTCGCCGAGCGAGTGCACGCGTTGTCCGCCGGCATCGCGGAAGGTCATCGCGGCGGCGTGCCCCGTGCCGAAGGGCACACGGTCGAATCGCTCGCTTCCGCGCCTCGTGAATTCCGTCCCTGCGCAGTCTGCCAGCGCGTCCTTGAGGCGTCGTTCGACTTCCTCAGTCGCTATCAATACGACTTGAGCTTTCGTCCCGAGGTACGGCAAGCCCACGCCGCACGCGGCGGACTGTGCCCGTTTCACGCTTCCAGTCGCTCTGTGCCGTATGCCTTCCCCATCTCGCCGACCTGATCGCTGCGCTCGACGATCCCTCGATCGTTCGCCGGCTCGCCGAGCGGGAGGCGTCGCTACTCGATCGGCTCGCGGAGGACATGCGCCGCTACGCGACCAAGCACGATGCCGTTCGCCGCTTCCTCGCCAGCGACGAAGAGCTCCATGCCGGCGAGCGAGCGCTCGCGCTGGTCGCGGGACTGCGTCACGTGCGCGGGCCCGGTGGCGGTCGAGGTATGGCCACGCCGCGCGCAACGCGCGAGACAACGTCCGACGGCGAGGAGAAGGTTCGATGAAATTGCTGGGAGCAACCGCGCGGCGGCGGCATTCTCGGTTCAGCGAAAGGTTCGGTCCGGCACCGCGAGCCCGGCCGCGATGACGCAACCGGCGTGCGCCTTGGACCACGACCTTTGGGCGAGAGCTGCCGTCGCCACCGCCAAGGCGAGGTCGTACCTTCTGGGACGACAGTCCGACAACGGCGGCTTCTGTTTCTATCGATCGGAGCACATCGACGAGCCTAACCTGCACGACACCTACCACGCCGTGATGGCGGCGCTGGCGCTGCTCGGCGCGGATGTGCCGCGGGTCGACGCGCTGGCGCGATTTCTCGACCGCTTTCCACTGTACGGACCCGGCTACTATTACTACTACGCCTTTGCGCTCGACTTGCTCCGACGCGCGACGCTCATCGATGCGCCTCGACTCGAGCAAATCCGCAACCTGCCGATCGTGGCGCCGCGCTCTGGAGCAGCGGCTCACTGCAGAGCCTGCTCCGCACCCTGCGTTTGAAGCGGCGCTTTGCCGATCTCGGCGAGGTGTCGGAGCTCGCGCGCTTCGTCGACTCGCTGCGCGCCAACGGCGGCTATGGCGACAAGCCCAACCTTCCACGCTGCGACCTCGGCATCGTGCTGGTGGACGCCTCGGGAAGCCTCGCGCTCGAGGAGACGTCGATGGTCGAGGCGGGCTCGAGCGTCATCGTGCTCCTGAGCAAGGTCGATCGGCTGCGTCCCGACGAGCGCTGGAGAGTGCACGGCCTCGTCGGGCGCAGCCTATCCGCCAGCCTGGGTGTCGATGTGCCCGTCCATCTCTCGACCGCGGTGTCGAGCGACCCGATGCTCCGCGACGACTGGATCGAGGACGGCATCGGTGTGGTCCTGCGGCGTCGCCAGGAGGTGCGGCGTACTTCGCTCGCGACCAAGCTCGCATGGCTGCAGCGGGCGGTGGTCGCCGCGCTCGAGCGCCGTCTCGCGCTGGCGACGGCGCCGACGCGGCGTGGTGAAGCCTGGGACGAAGCCGACGCCACGCTGGCCGAGGCGCAGGCCGCACTCGACGCCGCGCTCGCCGAGCGGTCCGACGCGAGCGCGGAAGCCGCGAGCCAGGTCGCGGCGCTCGTCGATGAGGTCGCCCACAATGCGGCGGTGCTCTGGCCGCAGAGTCACGAGCCCGCGCTCGACATCACGCCGCTGCTCGTGAATGCGCTGTAAGCGCGGGCGAGCGGCGTGGCGACGACCGTCGGCAAGCAACTCCTGAAGCTGAAGGCCGTGTGCAGCAACGCCTTCGCCACGGGCGGCGCGACAGTCGGGCGTCCGCCCGAAGACGTGGCGCTCGCTGCCGGGCCCGGCGGCCCGCTTCCGTTCGACGCCGAGGCGTACGTCGAGGCGACCGTGCTCGCGCAACCCGCGTTCCCTTTCCTCGGGCGCTGGCGGCGCCGGGCCTCTGTGCGCCGCCGGCTCCTGCGTGGGCCGTTACCCCCGCGCCTCGCCGAGGCGCTCGCCTCGTACTTCGGCGCGGTGGACCAATGGCGGCTCGCGACACTGCGCGCGCTGAGGGCGGCGGTCGAGGCCGAGCGCGTCGAGTCGCAGGCGACTCCCGGGCAGCCGGGCAGCCGAGCGCGTTCGTTGGCGGAGGATATCGAAAGCCTCCGCCGGGATCTGGCGGAGCGCATGAGGCCGGCCAATCGGGCGGAGACTGCCGACAGCGGCTGACAGGCGCCGCTATCGCGCATCGCGGGAGCGTTTCCCGAACGAGCGACGGACAAGATGCGGTCGGCCGCTCTCGAGGAGGAGTCGAACGGAACGTTCGGCTTCTTTTTTGCGCTCATCGCGGAATAGTGTGGGTAAATTCGAAGGGTCGATCGGCCTGAAAGGCGCGTGGATGCTGGGCTCCGGCGCTATTGAGAGAGGCGGAAAGTTGGCATGATGTTCGAATGCCTACTTCATCGAAGCCCAAGCGTC
>DASVPH010000232.1:0-22779 GCA_036382945.1 Casimicrobiaceae bacterium | reverse complement strand
TAGAGGAATTGCATGATGTGCGCGGTGAGCTGGTTCTCGGTGAGGCCGGGCTTGAGGAACTTCATGAACTCCCAGTGCGCCGCGTCGCCGATGGCGCCGACCTGGCGCATGCACTCGTGCTCGTCCTGGTTCTTGACGGCGCGCGCCTCCATCATCGGCGTCATGCCGTCGGCCCACTCGATCTTCGCCTCCTTGAACACCTGCATCATGTTGATGTCGATGAAGTCGACGCCGAGCTTCTTGCCCTCGACGCCCGCCTGCTTCATCGCCTTCTTGATGCCGTTCACGAACTTGTTGACCTGCGCGAGCGAGGCGGGGCCGGCCGCGCCCTTGATCCAGGCGTAGGAGTACTTGATGTGGTCCTGCGGGATCCAGGGCGAGTGGCGCGCGATGTGGGCGCCGATGTCGCCCTGCTCGAAGAGCACCGGCGCGTCGTCGCCGCACAGGATGGCGTAGCGCAGGCCCGGCTTCAGGCGGTTCCAGCCGGGCGTCAGCGTGCTCGTCACATAGCGCACGTTCTCGTCGTACATGCACAGCATCGCGCCGAGGCCGTGCGCTTTCATGCGCTCGCGCGCCCGCTCCAGTCGGTAATTGCGCAGCCGTTCCCAGTTGACCCGTTGCTGCCAGTCCAATCCCACCATGCCGAAGTTTGCCATCGTGCTCTCCCACAAGAAGGGACTAGGGGTTAGGGAGCCCCTGCCCATGTGCAGGGTGGGCTCCTCGGCCCCGCAGGGTTGGCTCCCTGGCCCCCGATCCCTAATCTAACCCCTAATCGATTGTCACCCCCGATTCATTCGCGACCCTGCCTCAGCGCGCGGTCTCGGCGGCGACGAGCGATGCGAATCCCTCCGCACCAGCCCGTGCCATGATCCCCACACCCATCGGATTGATTCATCGCGGAGCTCTCCTCAGCGCAATTAGAGCACCCTGGACCGCCTGACACCAATCGAGATTCGCTATGCTATCTTGACATGTGCCGGAGCCTTCGGGCGCGTTGGCATCGATTCCCGCCCGGTGAATCGGCGCTGCCGCTGTGGCGCATATGCCGATGTCCTGAAGAGGTGATGCCGTGATCGTCAAGCAGATCTGGACCGCCAACGCCTACCGCAATTTCAACTACCTCATCGCCTGCGGCGAAACGGGCGAGGCCCTGGCGATCGACCCGCTGGACTACGAGAAATGCTTGAGGGCGGCCCGGGAGGAGGGCTGGACGATCACCCAGATCCTGAACACGCACGAGCACCACGACCACACGGGCGGCAACGCGTCCATGGTCAAGCAAACCGGCGCCAGGATCTTGGCGCACAAGAATGCCCGGGACAAGATCGCCGGCATGTCCCGGGGCCTGAGCGCCGGCGATGTCGTCAAGGTGGGAAGGACGGTCGAGCTCGAGACGCTGGACACGCCGGGGCACACCATGAGCCACGTGTGCCTGCTCGCGCACACCGACTCGCCGGCGCTGTTCTGCGGCGATACGCTGTTCAACGCCGGCGCAGGGAACTGCTATCACGGAGGTCACCCCGAGGCGCTCTACAAGACGTTCTCCGCGCAACTCGCCAGGCTCCCGTCATCGGCGCGGATCTACCCGGGCCACGACTACATCGAGAACAACCTGCGCTTCACCTTGAATCGGGAGCCCGACAACCAGCGTGCGCGGGAGATGCTCGACAAGCTCTCCGGTCAGGACCCTGCTCGCGCGTACGTCACCACGCTCGAAGTCGAGCGAGAGATCAACACCTTCTTTCGCCTGACCAATCCCACGGTGATCGCGAAGTTGCGCGAAGCCTTTCCCGAGCTGCCCGAGAAGGCCGACCCGCGTACGGTGTTCCTGAAGCTGCGCGAGCTGCGCAACGCGTGGTGAGCCAAAGGCCCCGGCGTCGGGTCAGCTCTGCCGGCTGCGACTCAACGCTTGGTGAGAAACGCCGCCACCGCCGGCTCCTGCGCCGCCTGCAGGCGCGCGCAAAGCTCGATCTGCTCCAGCGCCTGCTTGAGCGTTCGCTCTCCGCCGGCGTAGCGCGAGATCCGGTCGCGCCAGAACGCCTCGAGGTCGGCCCGATCCTTCTCGCTGCACAGTCCCGCCGCGTATTCGGGCCAGGAGCCCGGCGCATCGCGCGAGACGCGCTTCGCCATCGCGTCGAAGTTCGCCGCGATGAACGCGTGCGCTTCGCGCCGGGGTGCGATCGACCTTTGGCTGAGCCTCAGCGCGGTCATGGATTCCCGAATGTCGAACTCGGGGTCGAGCAGCATGCCCATGGCTCGTCGCGCCAGCGCCGGATCGCCGAACGAGAGCAGCGCGACCATGAGATTGCGCCGCTCGAGAGGGTCGGTCGTCGCCTTGGCGGCGGCGGAGAACGCGTCGAAGATCCTCGCGTCGCCGGTTTGGGCGGCGATGAGCAGCACCGAATCGACCATCCCCGGGTCGACGGCTTTGCGATCGCCGATCCATGCCATGGCGAGCCGGCGTGCATCGGCGGCGAGCTTCGCGTCTTCGGGCCCGACGAAACGAACGAGCGACCGGCGCAGGAGCTCCTCGTCGTCGCTTTCGTTGCGGCGCGGGGCGTATCCCAGGCTGCGCGCGCGCTCGCCGAAGACCTCGCGCACGAACGCCGCGAACCGCGCTCGCTCGGGCTCGCCGACCAGCGTGTCCCGGACGAACCGGGCGAGCTCGAGGGCCGCTTCGACCACGTGCCGGTCGCGCGCGTTGCCGGCGACGCGCACCCATTCGAGCGCCTGCGCGCCGCTCAAGCGTCCCGCTTGGACGAGCGCCCGCAGGTCGTAGAGCAGACCCGCATACTCCGGCGGCGAGAGCGCATCTCGATTGGCCGCGAGCTTCGCCAGCAGATCGCCGCGATAGTCGGCGACGTAGTAGCCGCGTCCGCCGGCGTTGGCCATCACGAATTTGGGACAAGACGCTCCCAAGGCGAGCGTCGCCGATTCGTCCGCGAGCAGCGTGCACGCTTCGCGCGTCTTGGCGCCCACCCGGTAGCGAGCGCACACCGGGACCTGCCAGCGCTGATCCGTGCCTCCCTGCGAACCGAGCGGCGCGAGCCGATGCTGCGACAACGCGAGTTGCGCGCCGGCCGCCGAGCATTGCAGCGCGACCTCGACCTGCGGGACGCCGTTCTGGTCGAGAAAGGTCGAGAACGCCGGAGCGACCGGCCGGGCGCTCGCCGCGCCGAGCGCGCGCAGAAAGTCGTCGGCGGTCGCGTTACCGTCGCGCCGCTCTTCGAGGTAGCGGCGCACGCCGCGCTGGAACGGCTCCTTGCCGATCCAGCCCTCGAACATGTCGAGCACGGCGGCGCCTTTCTGGTAGGTGATCGAGTCGAACGCGTTGAAGATGTCGCCGCGCGAGCCGATCGGCTCGCGAATCCGCCGCGCCGAGGCAAGCATGTCCTCGGCGATCGCCTCGGCGCGCTCCGCGCTGCGGGCGGCGCCGCCCTCGTAGCGCGGCTGCCACTCGTCCACGATCTTGGCCGTCATCCAGGTCGCGAACGCTTCGTTCAACCAGATGTCGTCCCACCACGCCGTGGTCACCAGGTTGCCGACCCACTGGTGCGACATCTCGTGCGCGCCGACGGCCGCGCTGCTGTGCCGGAAGCGCGGCGTGGCCTCGCCCGGCTTGGCGAGAAGTCCCGTCGCACCGTAGGTGATGAGCCCGGCGTTCTCCATGGCGAAGCCGACCCCGAGCGGGATCGCGATCTGATCGAGCTTCGCGTACGGATAGGCAATCCCGAACCAGCGTTCCAGCCGCTCGAAGAGCTGCGGGTAGGCGCGCGAGACGAAGGCCGCGTCGGCAAGGCGCCCGCGCGGCACGATGATCCGCATCGGCGTGGGATTCATGCCGAAGCGACCCAGGTCCAGCGTTTGCCATGGGCCGACCGCGAAAGCGATGAGGTACGAGGGCAGCGGACGCGTCTCGGCGAAGCGCACCGCCTTCAGCCCCGAGCCGATATCGGTCTCGGACACGACCGGCGTGTTCGAGAGCGCGGCGAGCTCCCGCGGCACGCGCAGTGTCAGTTGCCACGGCACCTTGAATCCGGGCTCATCGAAGCACGGAAAGGCGCGCCGGGCGGAGAGCGCTTCGAATTGCGTCATCGCGTACCAGGCGCCTCGGTCCTTCAGGGCGAAGATGCCGCGCGTGGCATTCTGGATCTGCGGGGCCTCGAAGACGAGCCTCAGGCGGTGCTTCCCGGCAGGCAGTGGCGGCTCGAATGCGAGCCCGACGAATTGATCGGCCGGCGGCAGCACGCTGACCGCGCTCGCCGCCGTGCTCACCGAGGCGCGCGCGACGGTCACCTCGTCGGCGTTCAACCACAGGACCGGATGCGGCCGGTCGAGCTCCACGTCGATCGCGATCTCGCCCTGCACCTTCGCCTCGCCCGGGATCACGGTCAGCGTCAGTTCGTAGCGCACGGGCCGCGCGCCGGCCGGAAGGCGCAGCGCCGGCGGCGCGTATTCCGCGCCCGCTGGGACCGGTGTTGCCGCGTCCGAGGAGGCGCTCGTAGCACAGGCGGAGGCGACCGCAGCCAGGGCTGCGAAGAACGTTCTTCTCATTCTGTTCCTCGAGGCAGGATAGTCGAAAGCTACTTTGATCCCGCGAGTCGCGCTTCGGCTTGTTGCATCATCGCGACGAATCGCGGGTCGCCGCGGATCGGGTCGAGATCGGAGTCGACCTTCCACCAGTTCAGGGCCGGCGCCTGGGCGACCTCGAAGACGGGGGCGAGCAGCTTGAGCGCTTCGTCGATCTCGCCCAGCTTGATCATGCTGCAGGCGACGTTGTACATCAGGTTGGAGTTCTCCGGATCGAGCAGCATCGCGCGGGCGGCCCATTCCTTGGCGCGATCGACCTCGCGGAGCACGGCCAGAGCCGTGACGCCAAAGCTCAGCGCGACGCCGTGGTCGGGCTCGGCGACGATCGCCTTCTCCACCCGCTCGAGCGTGCGCCGGGCCGCGTCGAGCATGCGCTCGTTGTCGCACAGTGCCTCGTGGCACGAAATGCTCATGCCGAGCGCCCAGAAATCCGTCTCGATCGCGGCAGCCGCCTTTTCGAGACACCGTATCGCTTCGGAATAGCGTCGCATGGCGATGAAGCAACGCGCCGCGGCGGCGTTGACTTCGTAGGCGTCGGGATCGAGCGAGAGCGCGATCGTGTGCTCGACGAGCGATTCGTCATACCTGCCCGCATCGCCGAGAACGCGCCCCTTCGCCGCGTGCGCTTCGGCGAGATCGGGTGCCAGCGCGAGCGCCCGCTCCGCGGCGTCCCACCCCGTGTCCCCGGGCGAGGTGACGAGCAGCACCTTGTTCGACTGGCACACCGAGAGCAACGCCCAGGCGCGCGCGTAGTTGGGATCGATCTCGACGGCGCGCTTGCACAGCCGGACGGTCACCTCGCGATGCCGCGAATTGCCGGTCGCGTTGTACTGCCGCGCCATCAAGTACAGCTTGTAGGCCTCCGGACTGGTCGTGGAGCGCTGCTCGATCGCCTTCTTCTCGGCGGGCAGCAACGTCAATTTCAGCGCTTTCACGATCGCCTGGGAAATCTCGTCCTGGAGCGCGAAGATGTCGTCGATGTCGCGGTCGTAGCGCTCGGCCCAGAGGTGGCTGTCGCTCTCGCCCTCGATCAGTTGCGCCGTGATGCGCACGCGGTTGCCGGCCTTGCGCACGCTCCCCTCGAGCACGTGAGTGACCTTGAGCTGCCGCGCCACCTCGGCCACGCCGATCGGCTTGCCCTTGAAGGTGAAGGCGGTGAAGCGCGACACCACCGCCAGCGCGGATACCTTGGACAGGTCCGTGATGATGTCCTCGGTGATGCCGTCGCTGAAATATTCCTGTTCCGGGTCCCCGCTCATGTTGGCGAACGGCAGCACGCAGATCGACAGCCGCGGCTTGGGCTGGGCCGCCGCAGACAGCGGCGTGCCGGACACGGCGCGCATCGCGAAGACGTGGATCGGGCGCTCGAGGTTCTTGACCGTGTGCTCGCCGAGGTCGTCGAATTCCATCGCGACCTTGCCCAGGGCCTGGTCGCGCACCGGGCGCGATACCGCGATCCCGCCGGGCGGGGCGAGGCCCTGCAGCCGCGCCGCCGCGTTCACTCCGTCGCCGTAGATGTCGTCCCCGTCGACGATGACGTCGCCCAGCGTGATCCCGATGCGATAGCGAATGCGTTCCGGCTCGGGCGCGCCGCGAGCCGCCCCGGTCGCCTCCTGGATCGCGCGGGCGCAGTTGAGCGCGGACACCACGCTGCCGAACTCGACCAGTGCGCCGTCGCCCATCAGCTTGACGATCCGCCCGCCGTGCGCCGCGACCTGCGGATCGAAGATCGCCTCGCGATTGGTCTTGAGGTGCGCCAGCGTGCCGGCCTCGTCGCGCTCCATGAGCGCGCTGTATCCGACCACGTCGGCCGAGACGATGACGGTCAGTTTGCGCTGCACGATGGACACGGCACGGCGATCGCGACGAGCGGGCTCGCCGCATGCAATCTACCACCATATCGGAGAGGGCGAGGTATATTCTCACACACACGTTTGGTGGTCATATCGGCTGCGCTCGTAGTGGCCGGACCGCCTGTTTCCGTAGGAGCCTCCACGGCCTCGCCCGCCATGCCCGCTTTGTCGCCGCCGCGTGCTCCTTCCCGTCGCCTGCGTCGCTATCTCGGCGGCGCCGCGCTGGTCATTCTGGTCGCATGGGTCGGGGCCGCGGGATGGATCTACCTGCAGATGCGCGGCAGCCTGGCGCAACTCGATGGCGAAGCCGCGATGCCGGGCGCCGCCGCGCCGATCGTGATCGAGCGCGATGCGCTCGGGATTCCGACGATTACGGCGAGCTCGCGCGCCGAGGTGGCGCGCGGACTGGGCTTCGTGCATGCGCAAGATCGCTTCTTCCAGATGGATCTCGCGCGGCGACGGGCCGCGGGCGAGCTCGCCGAGCTGTTCGGAGCGGCGGCCGTGGCGATCGACATGCGGACCCGAATGCTGCGCCTGCGCGAGCACGCGCGGCGCGCGGTCGAGCTGGCGGCGCCCGAGGAGCTTGCGCTCTTGCGCGCCTACGTCGAGGGCGTCAACGCGGGCTTGAGCGCGCTCGCGGTCAAGCCTCCCGAATATCTCGCGCTGCGCGCCGAGCCGCGGCCGTGGGCGCTCGAGGATTCGGCGCTGGTTCTCGCGTCGATGTTCCTGACGCTGCAGGACTCGGAAGCGCGGCGCGAGTCGCGGCTCGCGGCCGTGTACGCGGCGCTCCCGGCGAGGCTCGCCGATTTCATCACCTCCTCGTCGAGCCGATGGGAAACGCCGCTCTTCGGCGGAGCGCACCGCGTCCCGCCCATCCCCGATGCGAGGGTGTTCGACGCGCGCACCGGGCCGCCTGCCGCCGTGCTCCCCCGGCCCTCCCGGTCGCGTGCCGAGGAGGGCGCCACGCGGCTGGCGTGGCTTTCGCCGCCGGCCGACGAGGACGCGCGCGGCAGCAACAGTTGGGCGGCGGCGGGCCGCCTGACCGCCGACGGCGGTGCGATCGTCGCGAACGACATGCACCTCGGTCTGTCGGCGCCGAACATCTGGTATCGCGCGTCGATGGTCTGGCGCGACCCGCGGCCGCGGCGCGTCACCGGCGTGACGCTTCCGGGTGTGCCGTCGCTCGTTGCCGGCAGCAACGGGGAGCTCGCCTGGGGCTTCAGCAATTCGACCGGCGATTGGAGCGACCTCGTTGTGCTCGAGCCCGACCCGACGGACCCGAATCGCTATCGCACCCCGGCCGGAACGCAGGCCGTCACGACGGTACGCGAGACCATCAGGGTGAAAGGCGGTGCGAGCGTGCCGGTCGAAATCCGCGAGACGATCTGGGGCCCCATCGTCGGCCGCGATGCGAGCGGCCGCGAGCGCTCGCTCGCCTGGGTGCCGCTGCGCGAGGGCGGCATGAACGGCGCGCTCGCCGCCATCGAGACCGCCGACACGCTCGAGCAGTTCTTCGCCGTCGCAGCGCGCGCAGGCATCCCCGCGCAGAACGTGGTCGTCGCCCAGCGCGACGGCCGGATCGGCTGGTCGATCGCGGGGCGCATCCCGCGCCGCGTCGGCTACGACGGGCGTCTGCCGACGTCGTGGGCCGATGGCACGCGCGGCTGGGACGGGTGGCTGGCGAGCGCCGAGTATCCGCGCCTGGTCGACCCGCCGGACGGGCGCATCGTGACCGCCAACAACCGCCTGGTCGACGACGGGGCGTTAGAAATCCTCGGCGACGGCGGCTACGATCCCGGCGCGCGAGCGCGGCAGATCAGGGACGACCTCAGCGCAATCGCCCGGGCTTCGGCGCGCGACATGCTCACCGTCCAGCTCGACGACCGGGCGCTCTTCCTGTCGCGCTGGCGCGAGCTGCTGTTGCGGACGCTCTCCACGCCCGGTGTCGAGGACTCGGCAGCGCGGCGCGAGCTGCGCCGCGTGGTACGCGAGACGTGGACCGGACGGGCATCGATCGACTCGGCTGCCTATCGGCTCGTGCGCGAGTTCCGCGCGCACGTGGGGGAGCTCGCGTTCGCGCCGCTCGCCGCGCGCGTCCGTCAGATCGATCCCGAGTACTCCCCGACGGCCGGACGCGGCGGCGAAGGGCCGCTGTGGGCACTCGTCTCGGAGCGTCCGCTGCATCTGCTCGATCCGCAGTTCAAGACGTGGACGGAGCTCTTCGTCGCCGCCGCCGATCGCACCGCCGAGGATGCACGGAAGGCCGGCGGCATCGCGACCTACACGTGGGGCCGGGTGAATACGGTGCGCATCAGGCACCCGCTGAGCGCCGCCGTGCCCGCGCTCGGATTGTTCCTCGACATGCCCGGCATCGAGCTCCCCGGCGATTCGCAGATGCCGCGGGTGCAGGGGCCGGCGTTCGGCGCCTCCGAGCGCTTTGCGGTCTCGCCGGGACGCGAGCAGGACGGCTACATGCACATGCCGACCGGGCAGAGCGGCCACCCGCTGTCGCCGAATTACCGGGACGCGAACGCCGCCTGGGTCGCCGGCGTGGCCACACCGTTTCTTCCCGGCCCGACCGTCCACACGCTGACGTTGCGGCCGGCGGGGGCTGCGCCGTCCACCGAGGCAGGCAGGGGCAAGTAGATCGCCCGACCTGCGCTGAGCGGGCCTCGAGGAACTGCGCCGGCGGCGAGCCTACATCTGCTTGAACAGATGGTTGAAGGTGCGACTCACCTCGAGCTTCTCATCGCTGCCCTTCACGTGCACGATCTGGTGACCGCGGAAGTCGCGGCTCACCTGCTCGACCGCATCGACGCGGACCACGGTGGATCGATGGATTTGCCAGAATTCATCCGGGTCCAGCTCGTCGATCAGCTCCTTGATCGGCTTGCGGATCAGCGCCTCGAACCGCGGGGTCTGCACGCGCGTGTATTTGTCCTCGGCGCGGAAGAACAGGATGTCGCTCGTGGGGATCATCCGGATATTGGCGCCGACGCTGGCCTGCACCCAACGCAGGTATTCGCGCGGCTTCAGGTGCCCCGCCCCGAGCCGTTGCGATAGCCGGGCGAGGAGATCGGTCATTGGATCGGGCGCCTGCTTGAGCCGCTCGCGCAGGCGCTGGCAGGTGAGCGCCACCCGCTCCGGCTCCGCGGGCTTGAGCAGATAGTCGACCGCCCCGTGCTCGAAGGCACGGATCGCGTACTGGTCGTGGGCGGTGACGAACACCACGTGCGCCTGGCCGGAGAGCGCCTGGGCCACCTGGATGCCGTCCATATCGGGCATGCTGATATCGAGAAAGACGATGTCGGGCGCCAGGCTGCGCACCAGCGCCAGTGCCTCACGGCCGTTGCCGGCCTCGCCCACGATCGAGAGCTCGGGCCAGGCTTGCCTCAGGCGGTCGCGAATCTGTTCGCGCATCAGGCGTTCATCGTCGGCGATGACCGCGGTGGGGGCAGGCAAGGCGTGCATGGGGCATCGCGTCCGGTCAGGCGGGAGCGGGAGCGATTTCGTAGGGCACTTTGATCGTGGCACAGGTGCCGCCCGCGGGCGGCACGCTGATGATCAGCTCGGCGCGCTCGTCGTACAAGGCCTTCAACCGCTCGCGAACGTTGGCCAGTCCGACGCCACCTCGCGCGTTCGGCATGAAGCCGATGCCGGTGTCGAGCACGCGGACCGCCAACTGGCCATCGACCACCTCGGCGCCGATCTCGAGCCGCCCGCCCTCGGCCTTCGGCTCCAGGCCGTGCTTGATGGCGTTTTCCACGAGCGTCTGCAACATCATCGAGGGGAAGACCGCCGATTTCAAGCCTTCCGGAACGCTTATCGCCGTCTGCAGGCGTCCTTCCATTCGCACCGCCATGATCTCCAGGAAAGCGCTGCAAAGATTGACCTGCTGGCCGAGCGTGGGGCGGCTGCCTTCGCGCATCTGCGGCATGGCCGAGCGCAGGTAGCGGATCAGGCTCTGCTGCATCTTCGAGGCGCGCGGCGGGTCGGTCTGGATGAGCTGGTCGATGCTCCCCAAGGTATTGAACAGGAAATGCGGCTCGATCTGCGCTTGCAGCGCTTCCATGCGCGCCTCGAGCACCGTGCGCTCGAGCTGTTCGGTTTCGGCGCGCCGCGTGGCCTCGCTGGCAGCCAGGTCCGCTCGGCGCTTGCCGCCCGCCACGACCTTGATGATGAACGAGGCGACGATCAGCATGAGGATCGGCGTGGGGCGATTCAGCATGCCGGCCAAGATCAGAGCCAGGAATGAAACGAGCAGCAGCGTCTTCCACGACACCGCGGCCAGCCAATCGAAGAACGCCCACCACGTCACGACGATTCCCTTGCGGATCTCGCGCAGCGATTCTCGGGTGGATGGCCGCGAGGCGCCGCTTTTGGCTCGCTCGGCGGCGGTGTCGGTGCCTGGGCTGCGTGGGTCGACGCTCATCGGTTGGCCGCTGGTGGCCGCTTAGTTCTCTGAGCGCAAAGATTACGGGATGCGGCCGCTCCCCTCCAGCACGGCAGGACGGATTGCGGGCCCGCAGGGGTGAAATGCAGGAAAACGGCATATTCCATCGCAAACCGGCGGGAAGGACGCCTCCGATCTGGCGCAGGGGCGGTACGCGCCGCACGGTAAAATGCTCGATCGACGAGATGCTCTGGGAGCCGACCGAGCTGCCGAGGCCCACCCGAATGAACGACCTGTCGCACCGACTATGCGTCGCCCCGATGATGGACTGCACCGACCGCCATTGTCGGTACTTCCTGCGTCTGGTCGCGCCGCGCGCGCGGCTCTACACCGAGATGGTGACCACGGGCGCGCTCATGTTCGGCAACGTTCCGCGCCATCTCGACTTCGATCGGGCCGAGCATCCCGTGGCGCTGCAGCTCGGTGGCAGCGACCCGCGCTCGCTCGCGCATTGCGCGCGCTTGGGCGAGGCGTGGGGCTACGACGAGATCAACCTCAACGTCGGGTGTCCCTCCGAACGCGTGCAGACGGGAAGCTTCGGCGCGTGCCTGATGGCCGATTCCGCGCTCGTCGCCGAGGGCGTGCGCGCGATGCGCGACGCGGTCGATTTGCCGGTCACGGTCAAGCACCGGGTCGGGATCGATGCGATCGAGGATTATGCGTTCGTGCGCGATTTCGTCGGAACCGTCGCGGGAGCCGGAGCCTCCGCGTTCCTGGTGCACGCGCGCAACGCGATCCTGAAGGGGCTCTCGCCGAAGGAAAATCGCGAAGTGCCGCCGCTCAAGTACGACTACGTCCATCGCCTGAAGCGCGACTTTCCCGCGCTCACGATCGTGATCAACGGCGGGATCGCGACGCACGAGGCGATCGCGCGCGAGCTCGAGCACGTCGACGGGGTAATGCTCGGCCGGGCGGCGTATCACAATCCGTATCTTCTCGCGGAGGCCGAGGCGTATGTTTTCGGCGCGCAGTCGTCGCGGCGTACGCGAGCGCAGATCGCCGAAGCGCTGGTAGCGTACGCCGAAGCCCAGCTCGCGCAGGGCGTGGCGCTTCGCGCCATCGCCCGCCACGCGCTTGGCCTCTACCATGGCGCGGCGGGCGCGCGCGTGTGGCGTCGCATGCTTTCCGACGCGAGGCTCTTGGAGACGGCCGGACCGGAGCTCTTCCTGCAAGCGATGAGCGAGGTCGAGCCGCAGGCCGTCGACGTGGATGCGGCTTGACGATTGGTCATCCCGGTGCAGGCCGGGAACCAAGCCGCTATGCGAGCGCTCCATTGGTACGAACTTGGGCCCCGGCCTGCGCCGGGGCGACGATGACGGCCTACGTGCGGGGCAGTTCGTCGGCGATGTACGCGCGGACGATGCCGTCGAAATCCGGATCGGCGCGCATGCCGAGCGCCGGCCCCAGCACCGGCGCGAAGCGCGCCGGCCAGGTCTGCACGATGCGATCGATCGCGGGGTCGAGCTGCCATTGCACGCGATCGGCAACCGCATCGCCTGCGATGCGCCGCAGCGCTTCGACCATCTCGCCGACCCCGACCCGGATGCCGGGCACGTTGATCGAGCGCGTGTGCGCGAACTTCGCCGCCGGCGCCTCGTGGCCGACGATGAGGTTGGCGATCACCGTCCGCGGCGAGGAGACCCAGACCCGCGTGTCGCGCGCCACGGGACAGATCGCGTCCACGCCGGAAAGCGGCTCGCGGATGATGCCGCTCGCGAACGACGAGGCCGCCTTGTTCGGCTTCCCCGGGCGCACGGTGATCGTCGGCAGGCGCAGGCTGCGGCCGTCGATGTAGCCCTTGCGCGTCATGTCGTAGACGAGGAGCTCGCCGATCGCCTTTTGCATACCGTAGGAGGTCTGCGGGGTGAGCGGCGCGTCGTCGGGCACCGGATCGGGCAAGGGCCCGCCGAAGACGGCGAGCGAGCTCGTGAAGACGAGCTTCGGCGGGCGCGGCAGCCTACGGCAACGCTCGAGCAATGCGCGCGTCGCGTCGAGGTTGACGCGCATGCCGACGTCGAACTCGGCCTCGGCCTGAGCGCTCACCACCGCGGCGAGATGGAAGATCGAGTCGGTCTGGTCCGTGACTGCACGCTCGATCAGGAGCGGCTCGGCGAGGTCGCCGGTGACGACCGACACCCGCGGATCGGAGAGCGCGGCCGGCACGACGTCGAGGAGCAAGAGCTCGCGCACCTCGCGTGCTTCGCCCCGCGCGTCGGTGAGCGAGCCGCGCGCGAGGATGGCGCGGGCGAGACGGCTGCCCAGAAACCCGGCAGCGCCGGTGATCACGATACGCATGCGATGATCCTCGGGAAGTCGAGCGGCGACGATGCGCTCGCTGCCGGCATTATAGGATGGCGACCGATCCGGCGCCCGCTGCGTTCATCCGCAACATGACTTCGCCGCCTTCCCCGGAGGTTCGCGCCTTGCGCTCAGCGTCCCCAGGGGTTCGCGCTGCGTGCTCAGCCCAGGCTACAATTCTGCTGCTGCGAACGCGAATCGCGCCCGCATTCTCGTTGCCTCCCATGCCTGCCCCCGAACGCCTCGTCATCGCCACGCGTCAATCCGCGCTCGCGCTCTGGCAGGCGGAGCACGTGCGCGATCGGCTGCGCGCGCTCTATCCGCAGTGCCGGGTCGAGCTGCTCGGTCTCACCACGCAGGGCGACCGCGCGCTCGAGCAGCCGCTCGCCGACATCGGCGGCAAGGGGCTTTTCATCAAGGAGCTCGAGCAGGCGATGGCGGATGGTCGCGCCGAGCTTGCCGCGCATTCGCTCAAGGACGTGCCGATGGACGTGCCGGCGGGATTTACCCTAGCGGCGATCATGGCGCGCGAGGACCCGCGCGACGCGTTCGTGTCCAACGCGCATCGCTCGCTCGCCGCGATGCCGCCCGGCAGCGTGGTGGGCACCTCGAGCCTGCGCCGCGAAGCGCAGTTGCGCGAGCGCTATCCGCAGCTCGAGGTCCAGGCGCTCCGCGGCAACGTCAACACGCGCTTGCACCGGCTCGATCAGGGCAACCACGCGGCGATCATTCTCGCCGCGGCGGGGCTGAAACGGCTCGGCTTCGCCGATCGCATCGCCGCGTTGCTCGATCCCGAGGACAGCCTGCCCGCGGTCGGGCAGGGCGCGCTGGCGCTCGAGTGCCGCGCCGATCGTCCCGACGTCATCGGTGCGCTCGCCCCGCTCGCCGATGTCGATACGACGCTCGCGACCTGCGCCGAGCGCGCTTTCGGGCACAAGCTCGCGGGAAGCTGCCGCACGCCGCTCGCCGCGTATGCCGTCCGGCGCGGAGCCGAGCTGTGGCTGAGGGGGCTCGTCGCGAGCCGCGACGGGCGCAGCGTGTTGCGCGGTGAGCGGGCGGCGCTCGTCGCCACGGTGCGCGAGGCCGAGGCTCTGGGCAATGCGCTCGGCGCGGAGCTCCTCGCCCGCGGCGCCGCGGCGATCCTCGCGAGCGCGTCATGACCGGCGCGCTTGGCGGCGCGGGCATCGTCATCACGCGTCCGGTGCGCCAGGCCGCGGGGCTCGCGCGCGAGATCGCGGCGCTGGGCGGGCGGCCGCTGATCTTTCCCGCGATCGTCATCCTCCCGCCCGCGGATGCGACGGCGTTGCATGCCGTCCAGCGCGACCTCGCGCGCTACGACGTTGCGATTTTCGTGAGCGCCAACGCGGTCGAATACGGCGTGGGCGATCCCGCTGCATGGCCAGCGCACCTTCTCGCGCTGGCACCCGGACCGGGAACCGCGGCGGCGCTGGCTGCGGTCGGCATCGCCAACGTGCGCACCCCGGCGAGCACGATGGACAGCGAGGGGCTGCTCGCGCTGCCCGAGCTCTCCGCGGTCGAGGGCAAGCGCGTCCTCATCTTTCGCGGCGATTCGGGCCGCGAGCTCTTGCGCAGCGCGCTGGAGTCGCGCGGCGCGCACGTCACGCAGGTCGAATGCTATCGCCGCGCGCGGCCGGAGAGCGGCGCCGCGGGGCTCCTCGAAGCGTGGCACGAGCGGCGCATCGACGCGATGACGGTGACCTCCTCCGAAGGCCTCGACAACCTGTGGGCGATCCTCGACGCCGAGGGGCGCGATGATCTCGCGGCCACACCGACCTTCGTCCCGCATCCGCGCATCGCCGAGCACGCGCGCAGGCTCGGCCTGCGCAAGTTGATCGTAACGCCGCCCGCCGATGCCGGGCTCATCGCATCGTTGCTAGAATACTTCGCCAGCCGCCGTTAGCCGAGTCGATCCCCTCATGCAACCCGACATCCTCATCACCGCGCCGCTGCCGCCTTTTCTCTACGAGCCGCTGAAGGCGGATTATCGCTGCCACGATTACTATCAATCGAGCCACAAGCCCGGGCTGCTCGCCGCCGAAGGTGCGCGCATCCGCGCTCTGGTGCAGGGCGGCGGCACGATGACGCCGACCGAATTGCTCGAAGAGTTGCCGAAGCTCGAGATCATCTCGGTGTTCGGGGTCGGCTACGACGGCGTTCCGATCGCCTACTGCAGGGAGCGCGGGCTCAAGGTCACCAACACGCCCGATGTGCTCACCGATGACGTGGCCGACGTCGCGCTCGGCTTGATCCTCATGACCGGTCGCGGCTTCGTGCGGCTCAATCGTTTCGTGCAGGCGGGCGCGTGGGAGAAGCAAGGGCCCGAGCTCACCACGAAGCTCTGCGGGAGGAAGGTCGGCATCCTGGGGCTCGGGCGGATCGGCAAGGCGATCGCGCAGCGCGTCTCGGCGATGGGAATGCAGGTTGCCTACACCGGGCGCAAGCCGCAGGACGTGGCCTACGAGTACGTTCCCGATCTCAAGGCGCTGGCCGCCGCGGTCGACTTCCTGGTGGTCGCGTGCCCAGGCGGTCCGGCGACGAAGAACATCGTCGACGCCGGCGTGCTCGCCGCGCTCGGCAACAAGGGAACCCTCATCAACATCGCGCGCGGGTCGATCGTCGACGAGCCGGCGCTGGTGGCCGCGCTCGAGGCGGGAACGATCAAGGGCGCGGGGCTCGACGTGTTCGCCGACGAGCCGCACATTCCGGCGGAGCTCTTCGCGATGGACAACGTGGTGCTGCTGCCGCATGTGGGCAGCGCGACCCGCGAGACGCGTCAAGCCATGGGCGACCTGTGCAAGGCCAACCTCGACGCGTACTTCGCCGGCAAGGGCGTGCTGACGCTGATTCCCGAGCTGGCGTAGAGGCTCATCGCCGCGCCGACCACAGCATCGACGCGAGTGAGGCGAGCACCAGCGCCAGCGCCACGAACTCGCTCGCGCCGGGCCGCTCGCCGAGGAAGAGCATGCTGGAGAACACGCCGACCACCGGGACCGGCAGCGAGGAGAGCGAGCTGACCGCGACCGGCAGCGTGCGCGCCATCCGAAACCACGCCCAGTTGGCAATCGCCCCGGACAGGAAGATGTTGTAGGCGATCGCGAACCAGCCACTGGCCGACATCGTCGCGAGAGAGGCGAGCGGATGCGGGTCGAGCACGGGCGCCGCCACCGCGACCGGCAACCAGCCGAGCAGCATCATCCACCCGGTCAACGCGGTCTGCGGCAACGGCGGTGCCCAGCGGCGCAACAGCACGGTGCCGAAGCCCCACGCGATCGCGGCGCCGAGAATCAGCAGCGTGCCGACCGGCGCGCGCCGCACGTTGACCACCTCGTCGCCCAACAACACGGCGAGCCCGCCCATGCCGAGGAAGAGACCGACGATCTTGCGCCCGGAAAGCGGCTCGTGCAGCAGCCAGAGCGAGAAGAGCACGCCCCAGATCGGCATGGTATAGGCGATGATCGCCGAGCGGCCGGCCGGCATCTGTTGCACGCCGAACACGATGAGCGCGTTCCAGGCCGTGATGTTGACCAGCGCAAGCGCGACGACGCGCCCCCACCACGCGCGCGGAATGCGCAGCGGATCGCCGGAGAGCCTGGCGATCAGCAGCAATCCGGCGGCGGCGAACGGCAAGGTCGTGGCGCGGAAGGTGAGCGGTGCGAGCGCCGTCACGCCGACCTTCAGCACCGGCCAGTTGGCGCCCCAGGCGAGCGTGACGACCGCGACCAGCGTCAGGCTCGACGCCGTCACCGCCTGGGCTGCAGCGCTCGCGCGGGGCGTCATCCGCGGGCGCGAAGCTCGGTCACGCTCTGCCCGTATTTCGCTTCGTGTAGCGCGCGCGCCTGCGTGACCCACTGATCGCGCTGGATGCGCCCGGGAAACTCCGGCAGCCTGGCGTCGAACTCGGCGATTTCGCGCTCGGTCCAGCGCGCGATCTGCCGGAATGTCGTCACGCCGAGGCTGTGCAGCATGCGTTCGAGCACCGGACCGACGCCGACGATGAGCTTGAGATCGTCGGGCTCGCCCACGCCGGCGAGAATCGGCGGCGGCGCGTTGGTCTCGATGGCGATCACGAGCGCCCGGTAGCGCGCCGTTTCAGCGTGCGCATCGGCGAGTTCGCGGAACAAGCGCTCGCGTTCGCGCCCAAGCTCTCCGAGGTGCGACAGCGCTGCGGCGTCGGCGGCGAGCAGCGCGCGCAGCAGCGCCGCTTCGGCGTCGCGGCTGCGGATGAGCCGGGCTTTTTCGGCGCTGAATGAGTCATCGGCTCGCGGCTCGGCAGCGGAAAAGGGGCCAGGCTCCATGTCGATGGGGCCAGGTGCATTGCCCGGAGGGAGTGCTGAAATCGAGCCCGACCCCTTTTCGTGTTCGGGCGCAGGAACCGCCGCCGGTCGCCGCCGCGCGCCGGCGAGGTAGCCGGCGATCGTCGCGAGCGCGACGACGATGATGAGCAGGACGACGGTCATGGTGCAAGCCGGCGGGAATCGCGCGGCGCCCCGGTACGCCACGCCGAGGCCATTGTACCTCCCTCCTGCTACAATTGACGCGTCGTCGGCCAAGCGCAGACGCGTCGTTCGGCCGTACTTCACCCATGTCGGATCCCCAGGACGCAGCTCCTTCGCCGCCGGCCGCGCCGTCGGCCGCAGGGCCGGCGCCGGCGCGCGACGCGCCGCGCTGGCGCCGGTGGCTTCGCGTCGCGCTTCCGATCGCGCTCGCCGTGGCGATCGCCGCGGCGTGGATCGACGCCCGCAATCGCGATCGCCAACTGCGCCTCGAAGTCGCGCAGCACCTGGCGCAGGTCGACGCGACCGAGAAGGTGACGCGGGAGACGCTGAACGTCGCGCAGGACGATCTGCGCGATGCGCAGGCGAAGATCGCGCTCCTCGAGAGCCGGCTCGCCGAATCGCAGTCGCAACAGGCGGCGCTCGAGGCGCTGTATCGCGAGCTCGCACCCTCGCGCGACGAGTGGGCGCTGACCGAAGTGGAGCAGGTGCTGCTGCTTGCGAGCCAGCAGTTGCAGGTGGCCGCCAACGTGTCGAGCGCGCTCGCCGCGCTGCAGGTCGCCGACGCGAAGCTGCAGCGCCTCGACCGGCCGCAGTTCGTTCCGCTGCGGCGCGCGATCGGGCGCGACATGGATCGGCTGAAGGCGGTGCCGTTCGTCGACGTGCCCGGGCTGTCGCTGCGGCTCGACCAGGCGATCGCCGCCGTCGATTCGCTTCCGCTCGCACTGGAGGAAAGACTGCCGGCGCCCGCGCCGGAGGCGCCGCCGAAGGACGAATCGGCGTGGCGTCGCTTCCTGCGCGAGGCAGGGCAGGAGGTGCGACAGCTCATTCGCATCGAGAACGTCGACCGGCCTGAGGCGCCGCTGCTCACGCCATCGCAGCAGTTCTTCCTGCGCGAGAACCTGAAGCTGCGGCTGCTGGCGGCGCGATTCGATCTGCTGTTTCGCGATCAGGCGAACTTTCGCGCCGATCTGTCCGCCGCCGACCAGTGGCTGAAGAAGTACTTCGACACGCGCTCCAAGCCCGTGCAGTCGCAGCTCACGCTGCTCAAGGGCCTGCGCTCGACCGAGATGACCATCGAGCTGCCGGGGCTCGCCGGAAGCCTGGACGCGGTCCGCGTGCTGCAGATCCAGCGCGAGAAGCGCCTGCGCTAGGAGCCTGTCGGGCTTGCTCTCACGTATGCGTTGCTGGCCAAACGGCGATGAATGCAAGGTGCGAGGCGCAGCGAATAGCTCGGCCTATTCGCAAGCCGAGCAACGCCGCAGGCGCGCCGTTTGGCCGCAACCCGAAGGGACGGGGGCGCTTTGGACGCATTCCGTTGTTGCCGGCCGCTGGCAGTGGAGTGGCACTGCGGCGCGGCCGGCGCCTAGGACTGCATCCCAAAGCGCCCCCGTCGCATACGCGACAGTAAGCCCGACAGGCTCCTAACCCGCGAGGCGCGAAGCCGATGCGTTTCCTGTTCTGGTTTCTGCTGCTCGCCGTCGCCGCGGTCGTCGCCGCGCTGGCGGCGAAGCTCAACAACGGCTATGCGTTGCTCTTCGCGCCGCCATACCGCGTCGAGCTCTCGCTCAACCTGCTCGTGATTCTCATCGTCGCCGGCTTCGTCTCGCTCTACGTCGTGCTGCGCACGATCGTCCACACCGTCAAGCTGCCGGCGCAGGTGCGCGAATGGCGGCGCCGGCAGAAGCAGGCCCGATCGCGCTCGAAGCTCGACGCCGCCACGGTCGCGCTGCTCGAAGGTCGCTACGGCAAGGCGCAGCAGCAGGCGAACGAGGCGCTCGAGTTCCCGCGTGCCTCGGGCCTTGCCGCGCTGGTGGGCGCGCGCGCGGCGCTCGACGTGCATCAGTACGCGGCCGCCGAGGGCTTTCTCGGCCGGCCGGAGGCGCAGGCGAGGAGCCTGGCGGTGCCGCGGTTGACGCTCTCCGCGGAGATCGCGCTCGAGCAGGGCCAGCCGCAGGAAGCGCTGCGTATTCTCGATTCGCTCAAGCGCGAAGCGGGGCTGCACACCGCAGCGCTGCGGCTCGAGCTGCGGGCCACCCAGGCCGAGCGCCGGTTCGGCGACATTCCGCGGCTGGTCGAGCAACTGGTCAAGCGCGGCGTGTTCGACGCGGCCCAGGGGGAGCAGGTCAAGATGGCGGCGCTGCGCGAGCAGTTGCGCGAGCTCGGCACCGACGCCGCGGGATTGCGCGACGCCTGGAGCCGGCTATCCGACGCCGCGCGAACGCAACCGAAGATCGCGCGCGCCGCGGCGCAGAGCTTCCTCAAGCTCGGCGGTGATCGCGAGGCGGCCGAGATCATCGCACGCAGCCTGGAACGCGAGTGGGATTCGGAGCTGGTCGAGCTCTACGGCGAATGCGGCTTAAGCGACTCCACGCGGCAGCTCGAGCAGGCGGAAGCGTGGCTCGCCACGCACAATCACGATGCGGCGCTCCTCCGCGTGCTGGGGGCGCTGTGCGAGCGAGGGCAGTTGTGGGGCAAGGCGCAGACCTATCTCGAAGCGAGCCTCGCGCTCGACAACCACTGGCGCACGCACCTGGCGCTGGGTGAGCTGCTCGGCCGGCTGGGACGAAGCGAGCAAGCAAACGCGCATTTCGTGGCGGCGTTGCGGCTTGCGACCGACGAGCTGAAGCGGCGGTGACGGGTCGTCGTCCCGGCGCAGACCGGGACCCAAGTACTGGTTGTCGTCCCGGCGCAGGCCGGGACCCAAGTGCGGCCTCGGTGCTCGCGTGTAGCGACCTTGGATCCCGGGCCTCGCTCGCGCTCGCCCGGGATGACCAGCAGCCGGAGCCGCTCACCCTGAGGGAGTGATTCCCCGCTTGAGCGCAAACACCACGATCTGCGCGTCGCGATAGACAGGCGCCCCGAGCTTCGCTTCGATCGCGGGCAGGCACGCCTGCACGTCGGGCCATTCGACCTCGGCGTCGGCCGGCGTCTTCCATGGCGCGAGGTGCATGACCAGATAGTCGGCGCCGTAGGACTTGCCGGCGAGGATCTCGCTTAAGTGCACGAATTCGCGGAAGCGAAGCGCACGTATCGTCGCCGGATACTCGCCGAAGTCGCGCACGCCGCACACGGGCGTCACCAGGCCGATCTTCACGTACTGGCGATGGATCTCCTGGTACCAGGGATGCGGATTGAAGTTCGACTCGAGCCGCCACGGGGCTTCGATCAGCGTCAACGTCCGCGGGGGTCTTTGCGCGAGCTGGCGGTAGAACTCGGGAATCGGGTCGCGCGGAATCTCGAGGACGTAGGGGTTGTACGCCGGATCGTAGTCGTACTGGAACCGCAGGTGGCCGATGAACTGGTTGGGCCGGTACAGATAGCCGGGCATCGGCCCCGCCCACCAGAGCAGAGCCGCCGCGACCGCGACGGCGGAAGCCTGCAACGCCGGTCGCGCGAGGGGCTGCAGGCTCGCCACCGTGCCTTCGGCGAGAAAGAGCAGCAGGAAAGGCAATGCCGGCAGAAGATAGCGTGCCTGCACTCCCGGGTGATGGATCCATTGCGGCCGGGCGGCGGCGATCGCGACCGCCGCGCCCAGGATCACGGTCGCGAGATAGCCGACGAGATCGCGGTCGCGCCGCCACAGGCGGACGATGCCGAGCGCGGTCAGCGCGCCGAGCACGACGAGCAGCAACGGCTGCGAGATGCCGAACAGCATGAGCAGCGTGCGATAGACGCTCTCCGGGGTGACCGCGTCCGCCCCGGCTTTCGCGGAGAAGCGCGCCCAGTCGTTGACGAGCGGCGGCGCGAGCGCGGCCGCAAGCAGCACCGCGGTGGCGAGCCCCGGCCCGAGCAAGCGCTTCACGTCCGCGCGTACGGTGGCTCGATCCGGCGCCGCGAGCAGCGAGCGCATGCCGTAGTAGGCGATCGGCAGCAGCGTGAAGGGCAGCGTGATCGGGTGCAGCCAGCCGGCGAGGAAGGTCGCGGCGACGTACGCGACAGCCTGGGCCCGCACCGGATCCTTTCTCTGCCACCAACCGCGAAAGGCGAGGATCGCCACGAAGGTGAGCACGCTCGTGAGCGCGTACGGCCGAGCGGTCTTGCTGAGATAGACGAGAAGCGGCGAGATCGCGAGCAGCACCACCCACACGGTGCGCACCGCGCGCTTGGTCTCGCGCTTGAGCGACAGCGCCGCGACGACGAGGAGCGCCACCCCTGCGATCAGCATCGGCAGACGCATCACCCACTCCGTGAGCCCGCCGTGGAGCGCGAGGAAGCGGTAGTAGAGCGTGAGCGGGATGCTGTGATCGGCGAAGCCGAAGGTGGTGGCGATGCCCCAGGCGTCGGAGTTGAGCACCTTGTGCACCGCGTGCCACTCGTCGTCGAGGAGCACCTGGATGCCGAGCTGGTACCAGCGCAGCCACGCGCCGACGGCCACCGCGAGGATCAGCACGATCGGCCAGGCGAAAAGCGCGCGCCGCGGCAAGGTCGGCCGCTCGGTGCCTGTCATGTCGTCGCAGGTTGGCTCTCGGTCGCCGGCGCGAGCCTGAGCTCCGGTCGCGTGGAGAAGATACGCGGCTTCAAGAGCCCCCAGCGCCACAGTCGATACTGAAGGCTCGTCCAGAGCACCCCGAAACCGTAGACCACGGCGCGGCCGAAGCTGATCTCGCTCGCCTCCTCGAAATACCTTGTCGGGCACGAAATCTCGCCGATGCGCATCCCGAAGGCGTGGGCCTGGATCAGCATCTGGTTGTCGAAGATGAAGTCCGGCGAATTGGCTGCCAGCGGCAGCGTCTCGATCACCTTGCGCGCGAACGCCCTGTAGCCGGTGTGGAACTCGGAGAGCTTGGTGCCGACCATCAGGTTCTGCAGCGCGGTCAGCGCCCGGTTGGCGAGGTACTTGTAGCGCGGCATGCCGCCGGAGAGCGCGCTGTTGCCGAGAATGCGCGAGCCGATGACCACGTCGTACACCCCCGAGGCGACCATCGCCGCCATCGCCGTGATGAGCCGCGGCTCGTACTGGTAGTCGGGATGGAGCATCACCACGATGTCGGCGCGCTGCGCCAGCGCGAGCGCGTAGCAAGTCTTCTGGTTGGCGCCGTAGCCGCGATTCTCCGGGTGGCGATGCGCG
>DASVPH010000231.1:0-2260 GCA_036382945.1 Casimicrobiaceae bacterium | reverse complement strand
TTGAACTCCGAGATCGCGACCTCGGTGCTGCTCGACCAGAAGCTCGTCGTCGTGGTGCTCGACAATCGCGGCTTCGGCTGCATCAACCGGCTGCAGCAGGCCTGCGGCGGCGCACCGTTCAACAATCTGTTCGTCGATGCGGTCCAGGGGCGCAGCGGCGCGCCGAAGATCGACTTCGCTGCCCACGCCGCCTCGCTCGGAGCGCTGTCCGAGAACGTGAAGACGATTCCCCAGCTCGAAGCGGCGCTGAAGCGCGCCCGCGCCGCCGAGCGCACCTATGTCGTGTGCATCGAGACCGACCCCAACCGCACGACCGAAGAAGGCGGCTGGTGGTGGGAGGTTGCGGTGCCGGAGGTTTCCGACCGCGAGAGCGTGCGCAAGGCGCGCGCCGCATACGAAGAGGGGAAGCGGAAGCAGCGGCCATGAGGGCAGGCGGTCCAATCATCGTCGCCCCGGCGAAGGCCGGGGCCCAAGTTGGGTCGGAAAATTCGATCCCGGCCTGCGTCGGGACGACAAATTCCGCGGCGGCCTCACATGGCTAATGTGCTCGACGTCAAGATCGGCATCAACCCGATCTCCTGGACCAACGACGATCTGCCCTGGCTCGGCGGCGACACGCCGCTCGAGGTCGCGCTATCCGAAGGCAAAGCGATCGGCTACCAGGGCTTCGAGCTCGGCAACAAGTTCCCGCGCGAACCCGCCGCGCTGCGTGCGGTGCTCGCCAAGCACGGCCTCGAGCTCGTCTCCGGCTGGTATTCGGGCGGGCTCGCCCGCCGGTCGGTCGAGGAGGAGATCGCCGCGGTCGGTCCGCATCTGAAGCTCCTCGCAGACAACGGCGCCCAGGTCATGGTCTACGGCGAAGTCGCGGACAGCATCCAGGGCTGCGACAAGCCGCTGTACAAGCGGCCGCGCTTCGTGCGCGAGGAGCAATGGCGGACCTATGCCGACAAGCTGACCGCCTTCGCGAGGCACACGCTCGCGCACGGCGTGCGGCTCGCGTACCACCATCACATGGGCGCGTATGTCGAGACGCCGGAGGACGTCGATCGGCTGATGGCGCTCGCCGGCGACGAGGTCGGGCTCCTGTTCGACAGCGGGCACATGAGCTTCGCCGGCGGCGACCCGGTCGCCATGCTCGCCAGGCACGTCGCGCGCGTGTGCCACGTCCACTGCAAGGACGTGCGGCCGCAGGTGATCGAGCTCGCGAGTAACCGCGACTGGAGCTTTCTCGAAGCGGTCATCAACGGCGCGTTCACGGTGCCCGGCGACGGCGCGGTCGATTTCGCGGCGCTCGTCGGGCTGCTCCGCGACCACGGCTATCGCGGCTGGCTGGTGGTCGAAGCCGAGCAGGACCCGGTGGTCGCGCCGAGCTACGCGTTTGCGCAGAAGGGGTTCCGCCATCTGCGCGATCTCGTCGCCTGCGCGGTGATGGCGGGACCGACGCGCGAGTGGCAGTTCCAGAACGACTCGCTGCACGAATGGACGCTCAAAAAATGACCGACGTTGCCCTTTTCGGCGCGGGACGCATCGGCAAGATCCACGCGGGGAACCTCGCTCGTCTGCCGGGCGTCAGGCTCAAGTACGTCGTCGACCTCAACGCCGCCGCGGCGGGCGAGCTGGCGCAGAAGTACGCCGCGCAGGTCGGGAGCGCCGATCAAGCCTTCGGCGACGCCGGCGTGAAGGCGGTCGTCATCGGCTCGTCGACCGACACGCACGCCGAGCTGATCCGCCGTGCCGCCGCCGCGAAGAAAGCGATCTTCTGCGAGAAGCCGGTCGATCTGTCGCTTTCGCGAGCGCGCGAGTGCCAGAAAGCCGTGACCAAGGCGGGCGTGACCTGCCTCATCGGCTTCCAGCGTCGCTACGATCCGACCTTCGCGGCGCTCAAGCAGCGTCTTTCCGCCGGCGAGATCGGCGCCCCGGAGATGCTCGTGGTCACGAGCCGCGATCCGGGGGCGCCGCCGGTCGACTACATCAAGGTGTCGGGCGGCATCTTCAAGGACATGCTGATTCACGACTTCGACATCTTTCGCTGGATCCTCGACGACGAAGCCGCCAGCCTCTACGCGACGGGGAGCTGCCTCACCGATCCGGCCGTCGCCACCGCCGGCGACATCGACTCGACTGCGGTGACCATTCGCACGAGAAAGGGACGGCTCGCGCAGATCAACACCTCGCGCCGCGCCGTGTACGGCTACGATCAGCGCTTCGAGGTGCTCGGCAGCCGGGGCATGCTGCAGGCCGGCAACCACACGCCCACCGA
>DASVPH010000230.1:0-22433 GCA_036382945.1 Casimicrobiaceae bacterium | reverse complement strand
CTTCCGAGGGCAACAGTCCTTCCTTGAGCAACGCCAGCGCGCGAATGCGCCGGCGCTCGAGTTCCTCTGGGCTTCCAGTCGGTCTCATTGCACACCTCCGACTGAAAGTATAGGACATTATTTACGCAGGTCTCAATAGCTTTAGCGTCTGACGCTTATCTCCCGGCGGTTGGTCCCTGACCCCAATTTCTCCTGCCAATTTCTGTCTGCCACTCGGCCAGCGCCTGCGCGAACGCGGACTTTGCCTGCGCCGACACCGGCTCGCCGCATTCGTAGCAGCGGTCGGTCATCCGATCGAACCAGCGGCAGCCGCAGGCGTCGCACGCGAACTCGGGCGCGCCCGAAGGATTGCGAAAGATCATCGGCACGACCCCAGGAAAGGAATGCCGAGCGACTCGAGAAGATCCTCGTAGCCGGCGTCCTGCAATTCGTGGCGGCTGCGCAGCACGAAGAATCGCACGCTGCCGCGGCGAATCAACCGTTTCATCGCGCGCCATCGCGTGAGCGAGGGCGCGGCCGCGAGTTCGGCGCGCGCTTCCTCATCGGCGACGAACAGCAGGTCGAGCTCGGCTTCCTCGAAACTCTCGAAGCGCTCGACCGTGACTTCGATGCGTCCTTTGACCGCGTCGAACGCGAGCATCGCCACACCGGCGTGCTGCGCCGCTGCCGCATCGAGACCGGCGCGCCGCCGGCCGAGGGGGGCGAAGCCCGGCTGCGCGATGAATCCCATGCGCGCGCCGTCGGAGAGCGCCGCGAACAGCGCCTCGCTCGCGTCGAACGCCTGCTGCCAGCCCGCGACGTCGTGCTCGACGCCGGCTGCGGCCCCGGGTTGCAATGCCGCCGATTCCATCCTGCCGTCCGCTACAGCCTCGCTCCGAGGCGAAACCCTTCGCTGATTGCGGCATCGAGACCCCGCGGCACCAGCGCATCGCCGCAGCCGTGCAGCTCGTCGATCATCCACTCGAATTCGTGGAAGAGCTCCTGGTTGGGCCGGCGCGGCGCCGCGGCGATCACGGTGTCGGCCGGGAGCACGCGCTCGCCGCCTTGCGCGAGCGCGACATGCACTGCCCCGGGCGCGACCTTCGTCACCCGCACCTGCGTCACGACATCGATGCCGAGCTCGTCGACCCACGCGGTGTGCCGCCACTTGAACGACGGCATCACGTCGCCGGCGATGCGCTTGTCGCGCTCGACGATCGTGACGTGCGCGCCGTTGTGCGCGAGCGCCTCGGCGACCACAAGGCCGATCTTGCCGCCGCCGATGACGACGACTTCGCGGCCGGTGGCGACTCTCCCGTGCGCGACGTCGATCGCATCGAGCATGCGCTCCACGCCTTCGATCTGCCTCAGGCGCTCGCGGTCGATGGACGCGCCCGCGGCGACCACGGCGACGTCGTACTGGTGCAATACGCTGCGCATGAGCTTCGGCGTCACCTCGACGCGGAGCTTCACCTCGATCCCGAGCTTCGTGGTCATCACCTCGTAGTGGCGCACGACGCTCATGAGGTCGTCGACCCGCGCGAGGTCGTTTTGCGCGTAGGCGACGAGATTGCCGCCCAGGCGCTCGGCCTTGTCGTACACGACGACCTGGTGCCCGCGCTTCGCGGCGGTGATCGCGCATTCGAGCCCGGCCGGCCCGGCACCGACGACCATGATCTTCTTGGTCACGGCGGCGACCCTAACCCGGTATTCGGGCTCGACCTCGTGGCCGAGGGCGGGATTCATCGTGCAGGTGTAGGGGAGGTCGCGGAACAGCCTCGAGAGGCAATTGAGCGAGCCCACGCAGCGGCGCACTTCGTCCAGCCGGTCCTCGGCTGCCTTGTGCACGAGCTCGGGATCGGCAAGCAGCGGCCGGCACACTTCCCAGAAATCGAACTCGCCGTTCCTGATGCATTCGTTCGCCATGACCGGATCGGGCAGTCGGTTGCCGAACGCGATCAGCGTGTTCGGGAACATCCTCTTCGCGCGCGCGGCGAGGTAGTTCCAGTGCCCCGGGGCAATGTCGCGTCCGATCGAGGACTCGGGCGCCTCCTGCCAGCCGACGGTGACGCTGATCATGTCGACCCCGCAGTCCACAGCCTGCTGCATCAACTCGAAACACTCGTCCTCGGTGTTGCCGCCCCAGCGATCCATCAGCTCGGCGCCGTTCAAGCGCACGACCAGCGGATTGGCCGGCGTGGCCTGCTTGATCGCGTCGATCAGCTCGCGCATGAAGCGGCCGCGGTTCTCGATCGAGCCGCCGTATTCGTCGATGCGCTGGTTGGTGAAGCGCGAATTGAACGTCGCCAGCAGGTAGCCCATGAAGCTCGTGATTTCGGTGCCGTCGAAGCCCGCCTTGACCGCGCGGTGGGCGGCTTCCGCGTGCTGGCGCACGACCTCGCGGATCTGCTCGCGCGTGATTTCGCGCGGCGGCCGGAAATGCGGCAGCGTCTGCGGCACGATCGAGGGCTGCAGGCAATAGCCGAGATCGATGCCGCCGTAGCGGCCGGCGTGCAGGATCTGCTGGATCGCGATCGCGCCGGCGTCGTGGATATAGCCGGCGATCTCCTCGAACTGAGGCAGGAACTTGTCGTCGTAGATCGCGATCTGCCGGAAGTACGCCTTGCCTTCGCCGAGCGGATCGGGATACGCGCCCTGGTTGGTGATGATCCCGCAGCCGGTGCCCGCGATCACCTTCGTGCGCGCGAGCTCGCGCCGGCTGATGAAGCCGTCGCGCGTGTTGTAGTTCGACACGCAGCACGCGCCGTACTTGATCGTGTTCTTGGTCGCGAACTTGCCGATACGCCCGGGCCGGAACAGCTCCGAGAGCTTCTGCTCGCCTGGTCTCACGTGTTGGCTCCTTGCATGATCTCGCCCGATTCCATGAGCGCGGGCCGGATCTCGTCGTAGCGCCACAGCGTGGCGCGCGCCTGCGGCTGCGGCGGCGCAGGCACGAGATCGTCGAGCACTTCCCACAGGGGGCGCAGGTTGCGCCGGGCGATGCGCGCGTAGAAATCGGCGCGGTTGTTCACCGGAAGCCTCCTTGCGGATGCAGCGCTTCGTACGCGGCGGCCAGCTCGGGATCGCGGGCGCGCACGTCGTCGTGGTCGACGCGCCCGGTGCGGCGCAGGTAATCGTAGGCGAACGACACCGGGTCGAGCGCGAGGCGCGAGCGAACCGTCTCGTACCACTGTGCGCTCTTGATCGCCGCGGCCTGAAGGACGTCCGAGCCGGGACGCCGGCGGCGCTCGAATTCGGCGAGCAACGTGGGCACGTCGGAGCACGCGACGCACGCGTCGTACAGGGCGATCGCGTCCTGCATCGCGAGTCGGGTACCGGAGCCGACGGAAGGGTGGCCGGTGCGCAGCGCATCGCCCAGCAGCACCACGTTGCGCCACGACCAATGCCGATTGCTGAGGATCGCGTAGCGGAACCACTCCGAGCGGTTCGACAGGAGCGCAGCGCCGCCGAGATCGTCGCGGAACACGTTCGCGCAGTAGGCGAGGCTCTCCGCTTCGGCCTTCCGATCGAGCCCCGCCGCGCGCCACGTCCGCGGGTCGCACTCGACGAGGAACGTGCTGTGCGTGCGGCTGTAGCGGTAGGCGTGCGCGATCAGCAGCCCGTCATCGTTCTCGCGGAAGATGAGCGAGAGCGGGTCGAACAGTGCGGTCGTGCCGTACCACGCGAAATAATTGGGACGCACGTCGAGCGTCGGCTCGAAGTGCTCGCGATAGCGGGTGCGGATCGCGCTGGCCGCACCGTCGGCGGCGACGACGAGGTCGCAGTCGGCGAACTCGACGAGGTCCTCGACTCTGCGTCCGAACTCGATGGCAACGCCCTGCTGCGCGCAGAATTCACGCAACGTGCGCAGCAGGTCGATCCGCGCCAGCCGATGAAAGATGTTGTGGGCGAGCGTGATCGCTTCCCCGCGATGGACGATGCGCATCGCGTCGTGGACCTCCTGGCCGCGGGAGATCGCCTCGAAGAGCTCGGGCGCGACGTCGCGGACGAAGGTGAGCGCGACGTCGGAGAACACCACCCCCCAGCCGTACGTGGCTGCCGCGGGATCGCGTTCGACGATGCGGATAGCGTGGTCCGGATCGTGCCGCTTCATCAGGTACGCGAAAAAGAGCCCGGCCGGGCCGCCGCCGATGATGCCGATGTTCACCGTGCGGCCTCCTCGACGGCATGCGTCATGCGCCGATCGGAGTGTCGGCCGCGCGCAATCGCGCGGCGGCGCGCGGCCTCCGCGTTGCGCCGAGGCTGATCGAAGCTGGGAGCGTCGGCCGCCGCCCGCGCTCGCAGACGCGAGCTTCGCTCCTTGGCTTCGCGCTGCTCGCGCGGGCGTCCTCGCGCCCGACCTCCGCTTGCCGCGCTCATGCGCTGCCCCTTTCGCGCGCGATCTTTTCTGTGATCATTTCGCGCAGTTGCCGCTTGAGGATCTTGCCGACGGGGGAGAGCGGCAGCTCGGCGACCACCTCGAGGCGTTCGGGCAGCTTGAAGGTCGCGATCTTCTGCGCCTTGAGGTGGGCGATCAGCTCGTCGAAGGTGAGCGTCTCGCCGGGCTTGGGAACCACGAACGCGCACGCCTTGTCGCCGAACACGGGGTCGGGCATCGCGACGAGCGTGGCGACCTTGACCTTCGGGTGGCCGTAGATCAGATTCTCGACTTCCTCGCAGCTTATCTTTTCGCCGCCGCGATTGATGAGGTCCTTGCGCCGGCCCTCGGTGAACACGTGCCGGCCTTGCTTGCGCACGATGTCGCCCATCCGGTAGAAGCCGTCGGCAGTGAAGGCTTCACGGTTCTTATCCGGCGCGTTGTAGTAGCCGCGGATCGTGTACGGGCCGCGCGTGACGAGCTCTCCGGAAACGCCGTCGTCCACTTGGCGGCCGTCGTCGTCGACCACGCGGATCTCGTCGTCGGCGCACACCGGCGCGCCGGAGCTTTGGAGCAGCAGGTCGTCCGGATCGTCGAGCCGCGTCATGTTGATCAATCCTTCGGCGGTGCCGTAGATCTCCTGCGGCGTGCAGCCGAAGCGATCGCGCAAACGTGCGCGCAGCTCCGGCGCGAGGCGGGCGCCGCCGTTCTGGATCACCCTGAGGGATTCGAGGTCGTAGCGCTCGGGGACTTCCGAATTGAGCCAGGCGGAGATCAACGGCACGACCGCGGCGATCGTGGTGACGCGCTCGCGCTCGACCAGCGCGAACACGGCGGCGACATCCCCCGACGGCGCGAGCACGACGGTGCCGCCGTAGTAGAACGTGCCGAGCATGCCGGGCGAGGCGAGGTTGTAGTTGTGCCCGAGTGGCAAGATCGCCATCAGCACGGTGTTGTCGGCGAAGCCGCCGACCGCGCCGCACAGTCGCGCGTTCAGCACGTAGTCGTCATGCGTGCGCGGAATGAGTTTCGACAGCGACGTCGTGCCGCCCGACAACAGCATGGTCGTCACCTCGGACGGATCGGGACGAATGCCTGCGAGCGCGGCGGTCGCCGGGGCCGTGGCGAGCAGCGCCGAGAGCGAGCGCTGGCCGCTCGCGGGCTCGCCGGCGACGAACACCGTCGAGAGCGCCGGCGCCTCCGACGCGAGCTCGTGCGCCATCGCTCGGTAATCGAAACCCTTGATGACGTCCGGGATGACGTAAGCGACCGCGCCCGAAGCGCGCAGGAAATGCGCGACTTCGGCGTGCCGGTGCGCGCGCAGCGCGGTGACCGGAATGGCGCCGATGCGCGCGAGCGCAAAATACGTGTAGACAAACTCGGGGATGTTCGGGAGCTGAACGACCACGCGATCGAGCGGTCGCAGGCCCGCGTCGAGAAAGCCGCACGCGAGCCGGTCGACGGCCTCGCTCAACGCACGGTAGCTGATGCGCTCGTCGCCGTACACGAGCGCGGTCTTGTTCGGCGCGCGGCCGGTGGTGCGCGCCAGCATGTCCGGCAGCGTGATGCCTTGCCAATAGCCGAGATCCCGGTAGCGCTGGGCGAGCTCTGCGGGCCAGGGCGTACAGCCGTCGAGCATGCCGTGATCCTCCTCTGGTCAAATATAGCGCATCGCGATAAGGGTTGGACATCATTTTCGACTGTCGCCGCGGCCGGCAAAAAAGATGTACGGGGGTGTTGCTTTTGCCCGGCAGCGCGTGTAGATTAAAAGATGTAGCACGTGTACATCTTATCATCACCGCGAGGAGGCGCCATGGCAACAACCGAGCTCGACGTCCGCACGATCGTCCCACGCGAGCGGCATCCGCTGATCTTCCGCACGTTCGGCGCGCTGCAGCCGGGCGAGGACTTCGTGCTGGTCAACGACCACGATCCGAAGCCGCTCTATTACCAGTTCCAGGCGGAAGTCGGGCCGCGCTTCGACTGGGAGTATCTCGAACAGGGGCCCGAGACCTGGCGCGTGCGCATCGGCCGGCGCGCGGGCTGACGCACGCCGCGATCGGGCGCGCGATGGACGAGGCCGCGACCGCGGCGGTGCCGCGCGAAGCCTCGATCTGGGAGGCGCTGCGCACGGTTTTCGATCCCGAGGTCGGCGCGAATGTCGTCGATCTCGGGCTCGTCTATCGCGTCGCATGCTCGCCGTCGCGAGTGGACGTCGACATCACGATGACGACACCCGCATGCCCGGCCGCGGGCTCGATCGCGGAGGAAGCATGCTTCGCGATCCGCGAGGCGTGTCCCGAAGCGCGCGACGTCAACGTCGAGGTCGTGTTCGATCCGCCGTGGAGCCCCGAGCGGATGAGCGACGAGCTCAAGAAGCATTTCGGCTGGTGAGGCGGCGATGAGCGATCTCGCCCCCGCTGCGCGCGTGCCGTTGCTCGTGCTCGGTTTCGTCGCGCTCGCGCTCGGCGCCGCCGGCGGATTGGCACGGCTCGGCTTCGAGCTGCCGGCGCCCGCGGCCGGCATCGCGTGGCACGGCGCGCTGATGGCGAGCGCGTTCTTCGGCACGCTGATCGCGCTCGAGCGCGCAGTCGCCATCGGCCAGCGGTGGGCATACGCGGCGCCCGCGGCGAGCGGCGCAGGCGGTATCGTGCTGCTGCTCGGGCAACCGGGTCCGGCGTTCGCGCTGTTCGTCGGAAGCGCCGCAGTATTCGTTGCCGTGTCGGCTTCGATCTTCCTGCGCCAGCGCGCGCTGCATACGGGCCTGCTCGGGCTGGGAACGCTTGCACTGCTCGCGGCGAACGGCGCGCTCGCAGCCGGAGCGTCGATCGAATCGGTCGCGCCGTCGTGGCTCGCGTTCTTCGTGCTGACGATCGGCGGCGAGCGGCTCGAGCTGTCGCGGCTCGTGCCGGTGCCGCGCGCCGCGCGTATTGCGTTCGCGGCGATCGCCGTCGCCCTGCTCGCCGCCGCGCTCGCCGCATTCTTTGCGGCCGAGCCGGCGATGAGCATGGCGGGTCTGCTGATGATCGCGTGCTCGCTATGGCTCGCGCGCTACGACATCGCGATGCGCACGGTGCGCGCGAAGGCGTTGACGCGTTACATCGCGCTGTGCTTGCTTGCGGGGTACGTCTGGCTCGCCGTCGGCGGTGCCGCGCTCGCCTGGGGTGGCGGCGTCATGGCCGGGCGCCTCGTCTGGGATCTCGCGCTGCACGCGATCCTGATCGGCTTCGTGTTCTCGATGGTATTCGGGCATGCGCCGGTGATCCTTCCCGCGGTGCTGCGCATCGCGTTCCCCTATCGCGCGGCCCTGTACGTGCCGCTCGCCGCGCTGCATCTGACGCTCGCGCTGCGCGTGGCCGGCGACATCGGCGCGAGCGCGTCGCTGCGCGCGGCCGGCGGTGCCGGCAACGTCGCATCGATCGCCCTCTTCATCGTCACCGCCGCCGCGCTCGTTATCTCGGGCGGCATCCGCAAACGGGACAAACGGGTCGAGGCCGGGAGAGCGGCATAAAGATCGGTCGAATCCTGATGCGGGCGCTCGTGTTGGCGGGCGGCGCGCGGCCGCAAGGCCGGCGCCGCTCGTCGAAGTTTCGCTGACCGCCGCCGAGCGCGGGGAGCCGCGCTGACGGCAATCCCGAGCGGATCCGTCGGATATTGATCCGGATCAAGGAACGACGGGCCCGCTCGGCGGCTAAATACGCAAAACGGTACCGGAATACCGATATAGGTCCGAACAATGACGAGCCGCATGCCTTACGACCACGAGCGCGAGCTCGACCTCGTGCTCGAGCGCTGTCACGGCGCCGCGCGCGACGCCGCGATCCCCGCCGCCGACGCCCTGCCCGAAGGATTCACCGGCACGCTCGGTCACTTCCCGGTGTACTTCCCCGAGGAGATCGCGCACGCCGCCGGCCTGCTGCCGGTCAACGTGCTGGGCGGGGGCAATCGGCTCGAGATGAAGCACGCCGACGCGCGGATGGGCTCGTTCGTCTGCTCCATCTGCCGCTCGACGACCGAGCTCGGCCTGAGCGGCACGCTTGGGAGCATGACGGGCTTCGTCACCCATCCCATCTGCGACGCCGCCAAGCACCTCGCCGGCATCTGGGCGCGCAATTTCCCGGAGCAGGCGTCGCAGATCCTGTACTTGCCGCAGAACGTCAACACACCGGGCGCGGTGCGTTACATCGCCGCCGAATACCAGCGGCTGCGCCGCGTGCTCGAAACGAAGACGGGGCGCACGGTGGGCGATGACGCGTTGCGCAACAGCATTCGCGCGTACAACGCCAACCGGGCGCTTGTGCGCGAGCTCTACCGCCTTCGCCGCGACGAGCCGTGGCGGGTGAGCTGCACCGAGTCGTATCTGCTCGTGCGCGCGCGCACGCGGATGCCCTGCGAGGAGCACACGGCACTTCTCGGCCGCGCGCTCGACGCGCTGCGCCACCGCAGCCTGCCGGCGCAGGACAAGCCGCGCGTCGTATTCGTCGGCGGCTTCTGCGAGCAGCCCCCGCTCGAGATGCTGGAAGCGATCGACGAGAGCTGCGACGTCGTCGATGACGACCTGCTCGTCGGGCTGCGCTGGCTCATCGCCGACGTACCCGACACCGGCGACCCGGTCTGGGCGCTCGCCGAGAGCTACGTCGAGCGCTCGGCGGCGAGCCCGGTGCAGCACGACGCGCGCAAGTCGAAGGAGGACTACCTGATGCAGATGCTGCGCGATGCGAAGGCCGACGCTGCGATCCTCACCGCGGCGAAGTTCTGCGAGCCCGGCCTCGACGACCAGCTCGCGTGGTCGAAGCATCTCGACGAGGCGGGCGTTCCGTATCTGGTGCTCGAGTTCGAGGAGAAGATGACCTCGTTCGAGCAGATGGCGATGCAGGTCGAGACGTTCGCCGAGTCGCTGCTGTTCGCGCTCGCGTGAGAGGAGGCAGGATGACGACGATCACGATGGAGGTGCCGGCGGTCGAGGCAGCGGCGAGCGCGTTCGACCCGCGCATCGACGGGCAGCGGCTGATCAAGGACTGGTACGCGGAGCTCGAGCAGGCGAACGAGCGCAATGAGCCGGTCGCGAACGTGTTCGTGATGGGCAACGCGATCGAGATCCTGCGCGCGTTCGACTTCAAGCTGGTGTTCCCGGAAATCAATTCGCTACAGACCGGCGTGCGCAAGGCGTCCGAGGAATACATCCGGCTTTCCGAGGACTACGGGATGTCGCCCGACGTGTGCTCGTACGTCAAGGCGGACGTCGGGCTGATCCTGAAGGAACACCGCCATCCGGCCGGCCGCATCCCGAAGGCGAGCCTTGCGGTCGCGTCGAACATGTGCAACACGTTCATCAAGTGGGCCGAGATCTGGGAGCGCTGGCTCAAGACCCCGACGTTCGTGCTCGACCTTCCGGGCCAGCGCTGCGCCGGATGGCAAATTCGGCCCGGCGACGCGCAGCACGCGGCCGACTCGCGCTGGGTCGAGGCGCAGTTCGCGGAGCTGATCGCGCGCTGCGAGGCGATCACGGGGAAGAAGCTCGACCTCGACCGGCTCGCCGAGATCGAGGATCGCGTCAATCGCATGGTGATCCATTGGAACAACGTGATGGCGCTCAACCGCGTCTGCCCGGCGCCGTACAACGCGATGCTCGACGGCCTGACTTTCATTGGCATCATGAACGTCTATCGCGGCGCGCCCGAGGGCGTCGAGTACATGCGCCGGCTCGAGGAGCACCTGAAGGCGAAGGTTGCGCGCGGCGAGGGCCGCGTGGCCGACGAGCGCTTCCGGCTGCTGTTCTCGGGCACGCCGTGCTACGTGTCGATGCGCCGTCTGGTGGAGCTGTTCGAGACGTGGGGCGGCGTATTCGCGTACTCCGATTACCTCACCTTCGCCGCCGGCGGCATGGACGCCGCCGAGCTTCTCTACGACACGTCGCGGCCGCTCGAAAGCCTCGCCGAGGTTACCGCGCTCGCCGCACAGCGGGGGCTTTCGAACCAGTTCTTCGCGCACGAGCGGCTCGCGCAGCAGATCCGCGACTACGGTGCCGACGGCGTCGTCTTCCACGGCATCAAGAGCTGCCGCTTCGTATCCTCCGGCATGGCCGACACGCGCGAGTTCATCAACCGCCGGCTGGACGTACCGACGCTGTACATCGAGTCGGACCTGATCGACCCGCGCTACTGGTCCGACGCGCAGATCAAGAACCGCGTCGACGCGTTCTTCGAGGCGCTGCACCAGCGCGGCGGCGGACCCGTGACGCAGAAGGCATGCGAGGCCCGGGCATGAGATACGTCGCGGGTGTGGACGTCGGGTCGACGCAGACGAAGGCGGTGATCGTCGATGAGCGACACGCGATCGTCGGCCGCGCGCTCGCCGACATGGAGACCAGCATGACCACCGTCGCGCAGGACGCGTTTCGCGCGGCATTGGAGAACGCCGGCATCGCCGAGGGCGACGTCGAATACGTGATCGGCACCGGCTACGGCCGCTACAACGTGCGCTTCGGCCGCGAGCAGGTGACCGAGATCTCGTGCCACGCGCGCGGCGCGGTGACGCTGTTCCCGGGAACGCGCACGGTGATCGACATCGGCGGCCAGGACACGAAGGCGATCCGCGTCGGCCCCGAGGGCAACGTGCAGAACTTCACGATGAACGACAAGTGTGCCGCCGGCACCGGCCGCTTCCTTGGCGCGGCGTCGTTTGCGCTCGAGATGCCGCTCGCCGCGCTTGGCCCGCTCGCGCTCACGGCGACGAACCCGGTGCGCATCACGACCACCTGCACGGTGTTCGCCGAGTCCGAGATCATCAGCCATCTCGCGAAGGGCATGCTGCCCGAGGACGTGCTGATGGGCGTCCATCAGGCGATCACGAGCCGCTGCGCGTCGCTCGCGCGCCGCGTTGGCGTCGAATCGGAAGTGACGTTCACCGGGGGCGTGAGCCGCAACGTCGCGATGGTGCGGCTGCTCGCCGAAGAGCTCGGCATGCCGGTCAACGTCAGCGAGGACGCGCACTTCTGCGGCGCGCTCGGTGCGGCGCTCTTCGCCTACGACCGCGCGCTCGGCGCGCCGGCGCAACACGCGGTCGCCGCGTAGACAGGAGGCTTCGATGATCCACGTCGCGGGCATCGACATCGGCTCGACCTACAGCAAGGCGATCCTGATCGACGAGCGCTGCAACGTCGTCGGCCGTGCGGTGCGGCGCACCGGCTTCAAGCTCGCGCAGGCGAGCGAGGCGGTGTTCGACGAGCTGCTCGCGAACGCCGGCCTCGAGCGTGCGCAGGTGACATACGTCGCGTCGACCGGCTACGGGCGGCACACGGTGCCGTTTCGCAACACGCAGTTGACCGAGCTTACCGCGCACGCGCACGCGGCGGTGCACCTCTTCCCTGCGACGCGCACGATCCTCGACATCGGCGGCCAGGACATCAAGGCGATCCGTGTGGACGGCAACGGCCGCGTCAAGGCGTTTCGCCTGAACGACAAGTGCGCCGCGGGCACCGGCGCCTTCCTCGAGAAGACCGCGCGCTATCTCGGGCTCACCACCGAGGACATCGGCCCCTACGCGAGCCGCTCGACAAACCCGAAGCCGGTGTCGAGCGTCTGCGCGGTGTTCGCCGAGTCGGAAGTGATCAGCCACCTTTCGAACGGCGTGCCGGCCGAGGACATCATGATGGGCGCGATGGTCGCGCTCGGCGGCCGCGCCGTGCAGCTCATGCGCCGCGTCGGGCTCGAGCCGGGCTACATGCTGACCGGCGGCATGACGCGCAACGTTGCGATGATCCGCGCGCTCGAGCAGAACCTGAAGGACGAGCTCGCCGTCGCGCCCGACGGGCTCGGGCAGCTCAACGGGGCGCTCGGCGCAGCGCTGCTCGGATTGCGCCGCGTGCAGAAGGTTCTCGCCGACGGCCGCCCGATCGCGACGGCGGCGCAGCAGCGCGACGGGGAGCGTACCGCGCGCCGACGCTGGTCGGCGGTCGCGCTGAAGAAGGCCGAGCCGTGCCGCAGCGGCGGCGAGTGCCCGGTCGCAGTGAAGATCGTCAAGCGGCCCGCTGAGGCGGCCGCGTAAGCAAGCTCGCTACCGAAAGGAGGGACGAATGACCTACGTCGTCACCGAAGCGTGCATCAACTGCAAGCACACCGATTGCGTTTAAGTGTGTCCGGTCGACGCCTTCCGCGAGGGCCCGAACTTCCTCGTGATCGACCCCGACGTGTGCATCGACTGCACGGTCTGCGTGGCCGAGTGTCCGGTGGACGCCATCTTCGCCGACGGCGACGTGCCGGCGAGGCTGCACGACTACATCGCGCTCAACGCCGAGCTCGCGCCCGACTGGCCGCCGATCGTCGCGCGCAAGGCGCCGCTGCCCGAGGCGGGCCGCTGGGCGACGATCGAGCAAAAGCGCGAGCTCCTGAAGAGCGCCTGACACGGAGAATGCGATGACGACGATCAGCGATTTCATGACGAGCGGCCACAGGGCATGCGACGAGCTGTTCGCCCGGGCGGAGGAAGCGGCGGGAGACTGGGCGAAGACTACGATCGAGCTGGACGCTTTTCGCCGCGCCCTCGAGCTGCACCTCGTGATGGAGGAGGACGTGCTGTTCCCGGCGTTCGAGGAGCGGACCGGCATGACGGGCGGCGGGCCCACCGAGGCGATGCGTGTCGAGCACGCGCAGATGCGCGCATTGACGGACCAGCTCGCCGACGCGGCCGCCGACTGCGACGAGAAGCGCTACCTCGGCATCGCCGACACGCTTCACGTGCTGATCCAGCAGCACAACATGAAGGAGGAGGGCATGATGTACCCGATGCTCGACTCGGCGGTCGCCGATCGGATCGCCGAGCTGATCGCGAGCTGCAACGCGGTCGAATCGGGCGGCGCGTGCACGCTCCATGGTCGGCAAAGGGCTTGACCTGCAGCAGGCGCCGCCGATCTCGGTGCCGCTGCGATTCTTCATCACCGCCCCGGCCTTTGCGCTTCTCGCCGCGCTCGTCACGGTGTGGCAGGGCGCCGAGGTGTTCCAGTCGCGGTGGGCGCCGGCCACGCTTGCGGTGACGCATCTGCTGGTACTCGGCTGCGTGACGATGGTGATGGTCGGCGCGTTGATGCAGATCATGCCGGTACTCGCCGGAGCGCCTTTCGCGCGGCCCCGCGCGATCGCGTCGATCGTGCACCCGGCGCTTTCGCTCGGCACGCTCGCGCTCGCGGGCGGCTTCCTGACGGGCGAGCGCACGCTGCTCGCCGCCGCCACCGTGCTGCTCGGATCGGCATTCGCCGTCTTCGTCGCGGCGATGGCGCACGCTCTCTCGCGCGCCACCGCGACCAATGCGACCGTGAGGACGCTGTGGCTCGTCGCCGCAGCGCTCGCCATCGCCGTCGCGCTCGGCGCTTGGCTTGCGTCGAGTCGCGGATGGAGCATACCGCTATTCGTCGCGTCGCTGCCGGATGTCCATCCCGGCTGGGCGCTGCTCGGATGGGTCGGGCTGCTCGTCGTCGCCGTCGCCCATCGCGTCGTGCCGATGTTCCAGCTCACTCCGAACTATCCCGACTGGATGCCGCGCCGCTTCGGATGGGCGGTGCTCGCCGCGCTCACCGCCTGGTCGGCCGCGACGGAATTCGGCGGGCGCGTTGCGTCGATCGCCGGGGCGGTGCCGCTCGCGATGCTCTACGCGACGTTCGCCGCGACGACGCTTCGGCTGCAGCGGCGACGGCGGCGTCGGCAGCTCGACGTCAATGTGCTGTTCTGGCGCGCCGGCATGCTGTGCGCGATCGGCGCGGTGCTCGGGTGGATCGTATCGCTGTCGAGCGAGCTGCCCTCCGGCTTCACGGTGGCGGTGGGAGTCCTGGCCGTCGTCGGCGCCGCACTATCGCTCGTCAACGGCATGCTCTACAGGATCGTGCCGTTCCTGGCATGGTTCCACCTCTACACGCGCGCCGGCGCGTCGCCGCACGTGCCGCATCTCAAGGATTATCTCGCGGATGGATTGCAGCGCAGACAGCTATGGCTGCACATCGCTTCGATCGCGCTGCTCGTCGCCGCCACGCTGTGGCCGCCGGCGCTCGCGCGCGTGGCGGCGGTCGTCCTCGCGGCGTCGGCGTTGCAGTGGCTGCTCAATCTTCTTGCAATCGTTCGCGTCTACACGCGGCATGTCGGCGCCATCGCGCTCTCGCAGTCACCCCAGCGAAAGCAAGCAATCGCTCGGAACGAACCAACCAAAATGGGCAGCAGCTACGGTACAGGCGGCTTCGGCCCGTCGCGATGATCTGCCGGCTTGGGCAATCGGCCGAGCGCAGCCGGCGCCGCCGGCTCCTGGAGACCCTACAAGGGCAATTGCTGCGTCCTGCGACGTCCATTCACGTGCAGCTCCTTCGTCGGCCCTATTTCCGCATGATCACCAAATCATGCGTAAAGATGTAGCCCGGTAGTATGTCGACCAGGTGAAAATGTCTCGTCCACGCCCGACGGATGTAGTCGGCGCTGTGAAACACGTTGACATATTCGCCCTGATGGTCGGCATGGCCATCGATCTGCGTATTTTCCGACGAAACCACGATCCCCCTCTTCTCGATCGAACCTTTCAGCCCGACGTACTCAGTCGCGCCGAGGCGTGCAAAGTCAACTGCGGTCAGACCGTGAATAGTCATTAGCAGCCATGCTCCGGGCTTACTTACGCGGGCAAGTTCCGCAAGCCATTGCGATTGAAGCGACTCGCGCAGGTGAGTGAAGACAGAAATCCCGTAAATCAGATCGAAAACCTCGTTGGCGAAGGGCAGGGGTGGCCGAACACTCGATTTGATAAAACGTCCCGACAGCGCCCTCTGACACCACGCAACGTTCTCGTGGTCGATATCGCAACCCGTGACGCGACCCGCCGCAGATGCTGGCACGTGCCGCGCCACTCGGCCGCATCCGACACCCCAGTCGAGTATCGAATCGAATTGGTGCAGCTGGCGGCCTGAAGCTCCTGCTATCGCGAGATCTAGCCGGTGGTAATCTGTCGCCCCGGATGTCAAGAAACCTTGCCGATCGCAATTGCCGATGACACGAAATCGTTGGGAGTCTGGAGGTAGATCTTGGTGCAGTGCCGGATCCGGAAAAAACCACGAGTCTCTTCCGCTCTCCGCCGGTGGAGTGCTCCTGAGATTGCGTGACACTTCAAGTACGCCGTTCGGATAGGGTGCGTTCAAGCCACGTCGAACGCACAAGAAGCCCGAATGACCGGCATCCGCACGCTGCCAAAGGACTTCGCCGACGTCCTTACGTAACAGCGGATAGGCGACCTCATCGCAAGGTTCGCCATTGATACGAAACGCATCGGCCGGCTGTTCGAGAAGTTCATGCCGTGGGAGGCACCACCCCTCGGCGCGTATCTCTCCGTCGTGTACCGTGAGTCGATCGATGAACCAGGGCTCAGCAACAAGTGACTGCTGGACGAGGGCGGCAGGATTTGCGCCCCCTCTACGGGCTTGGGCGTAGGCGGACTTAAGTCTGCGCAGAGCAACGCTCAACTGATTGGAAGCAGTCCTAAGACTTGTGGCCGGTCTTGTCATGCGCTCCGACTACGTCTTCGGCCGGTGCTTGAGGCGCGGAGGCGCTCTCGAGGAGAGATTTGCTGATGAAGGTTTCCATGAGACCCCTGATCCGGGGTTGGAGCGTACTGCAAGACCGAAGGTTCTGCCAGTGTCGCGAGTAAGCGACAATCCAAGATAGCCATTGCTGACGTCGTTCGCAGAAACCGCGTTCTTCAAGAAAAGAGCTCATATCGCTTTCGGTGGCCGCTGGCGACGTGAACCGACGTCAACCTCCGCCCGTCCGCGCCGAGCGCATGAAAGGTTTCTCGATAAAGCTGAACGATAGTGTTGACACGGCCAGTATCACCGCGAAATAGCATGGCAGCGAGAAACCACCCAAGGCGGCAGCCGAGAACTTGTTGAAGAACACTGGAAGGTGGTACAGGTACATTGAATAGCAGCCGATGCTTCTCGGGCGAAGCACATTCGCAACAACACCCCCAGGCTGCGTACACTCTCGAGAATGAGTGTCCAGCTGGACCTATTTATCCACTCCAGAGGCGTGATCCTCGCGAACCGGGCGATAGACGCGATCGTGGCGCGCGATGCCGCCGATGCCGCAGGAAGCGTTGCCGAACTTCGCGCCGAAGCGCCCGATCATCCCGCTTTGCCTAGGCTCGAGACCTTGGCCGCCGCGCTGCTCGAGTGGGGGCAACGGGCCGGCGATGCTTCACGGATCATCCCGGTGGCGGTCTGGCTGGAGCAGGAGATCGCACCCGTTGCCAGGCAGGTGCTCGGGTTGCAAGCCGACCTGCTCCTCGCCGCTTTCTTCCGCGATCTGGCGCGAACGGCGCGCGGACTCGGCTACGAGCCGGCGAAGGCGAAGGCACACCGAGCCTGGCTCTGCCTGCGCTGCGGGGACTGGTCAGAGGCCGAACAGGCGGCACTTGCCGTCCCCGGTGCCAACGAGATCCCCGAGGTCTTGCACTGGCTCGCGGTCGCACGACACCGGCAGCGCGGCCTCGCCGCAGCGAGACCAGCGCTGTTCGCCCTCGCTTGGCGTGAGCCGCAGCGGCTCGCCTCGGTCGTCGCCGAGCTCGACGACTCAGTGCTGACCCGCGACTTCGAGCTGTTCGATCGCGCCTGCGAGTGGGAAAGTGTCGAGGCAGCCGAGCTTTCAGCCTGGTTCCCTGCCTGGTACCTCCTCGAGCACCCGGCTGCGAGCAAGGATGTTGCCGGTGCCGAGGCGCCGGCTACACCTGCCGCCATGGCCGCGCAGCTCCTCACGCACATCATCGAGGTGGAACGACAGGCGGATTGGCAAGCGCTCATCGCGCTGCGGAAGCAGTTGCGCGTACTGAGCCCGGACCTGTTCTCGCTCTACATGGCGCGCCAGGCGGCCGGCGATTGGCGATGGCAGACGGGCGAGGGCTAGCAAGCTGCGTCCCTGGACGCCATCGCCCGAAATCATTGAGCCTGCTCGATCGAGCATTCAGCCGGAGCGTTGGTCTGGGCGGGGTGATGCTGGCGCGACACTTGACAGCTAGTAGCTTATCTAATAGCTTAGTCTCTAAGCGACTAGGAGAACAAAGATCAGGCGACGACCGGGCAGGAGCGACCTGGCCGACGACATCGTCGGGCTGGTGCAGCGGCACAGCATCGCGGTGATGCTGTTTCATCAGGCGATGACGGAGTGTCTGGGCATCGGCCCGGCCGATCACAAGTGCCTCGATCTGCTGCACGAGCGCGGAGCGATGACCGGGAGCGCGCTGGCCGCGCTCACCGGACTGACGACCGGCGCGATGACCGGCGTCGTCGGGAGGCTGGAGCGAGCCGGATATGTGGATCGCGAAGCGGACCCGCACGACGGCCGCAAGCAGATTCTGCAGCCTGCAGCGGAAGGGATGCGACGCATGCATGTCGCGTTCGATCCGATACGAAAAGACGTGACCGCGCTGCTGGAGCATTTCGACACCCGCCAACTCGGCGCTATCGCCGCGTTTCTGTCGCGCAGTACCGACCTCATCTACCGTCACGCGGCCCTGCTCCGCGCGGAGACCCAGCGCCGCGAGCCCGCCGCACGAAGGTCTCGCTCGCCCCGGCATCGCGGCTACCATGGTTAGCATCGGTTTGAAGATGCTGTTCGGCGCGCGTGCCCAGTTGACGATGCTCGTGAGCGGGATCTGCTTCGCGACCATCCTGATGGTGCAGGGGTTGGCCCTGGGCCTGGGGCTGCTCACGACGAGCTACGCGACAGCGGTGAATGTCAATGCGCCGATCTGGGTCGCGAGCCCGCTCGTCGATACGGTCAACATGACCAATCAACCTCTGCTCGATACCGATGTTGACCGGGTTCGCTCGGTCGAGGGTGTCGCCTGGGCCGCACAGCTCTACGTGGGAGGCGCCCAGGCGCGCATCCTCGAACGGGGCGGGTTCAGCAGCAGCGTCACCCTCATCGGGCTGGACACCGAAACGCTGGCGGGCGCCCCGACCGCCTTCGTCGCCGGCTCGCTGGACGATTTGCGTCAGCCCGACGCGGTGATCGCCGACGTTTCGGCGATGATCCGGCTCAGCCCCGACCGCAAGGCCCCGTTGAAGGTGGGGGACTCGTTCGAGATGAACGATCGTCGGGCCCGAATCGTGGGCGTGGTCAACACCAGCGTGGTGTCGCACGAGCAGGCCGGGTACATCTTCACGACCTACAACCGCGCGATTCAATACGTGCCGGCCCAGCGAAAGATGACGACCTACGTGCTCGCTGCGCCGCGTGCCGGGCAAACGGCAGCCGAAGTCGCCCGGCGCATTTCTGCCGCGACCGGGCTCAAAGCCTTCAGCGCGGAGGAGATCCGCAATTCCAGCGCCAGGTATTTCATTCGCAATAGTCCGGTGCCGCTCGTCGTCGGCCTGATTGTCGCAATCGGTTTCGTCATCGGGACCGTGATCTCGGGACAGACGTTCTTCACGTTCATTCTCGAAAACACCTGGCATCTTGGCGTGCTCCGGGCGATGGGCGCGCAGACGCGGCGCCTCGCGCTCATGATTCTCGTGCAGGCGATGGTCGCCGGGCTCATCGGCTACGGCTTGGGCGTCGGCATCATGTCGCTGGTGGTGGCCATCGCGCCCGCCCAAGCCCCGCTGATCCTCGGCTGGCCCGTGCTGGCTGCAACGCTGGTGGCGGTGCTCGCGATCTGCGCGGTGGCCGCGCTGCTCGGCAGCCGTCGCATGGCGCGCATCGAGCCGGCCATCGTCTTCCGCGCCTGAAAACCGGCGTTTGTCGGATGCAAGCGTTGGCGTTTGAGCTTCGAGCGGTGGACAAATCGTTCGGCAGCGGCGAAGCGATGACGCCCGTCCTGAAGCACGTGGACCTCGCGGGCAAGCCCGGCGAGATGTTCTTCGTGGTCGGCCCTTCCGGCTGCGGGAAAACCACGCTGCTCTCCATTCTGTGCGGCACGCTGCTGGCGGACGGGGGTGAGATCCGCGTGCTGGGCAACGCCCTGCAGTCGATGAGCGACCGCGACGTAACGAGTTTCCGAGCACGCCACGTGGGATTCATCTTTCAACAGTTCAGCCTGATCTCGACCCTCACGGCGAGCGAAAACGTCGCGGTGCCGCTGCTGATTCGAGACGCACCTGCCGCGCGAGCTCACGCTCACGCCTTGGAGCTCCTGGAAAGGGTCGGGCTGGCCGACAAGCGCGACGAGTATCCCGCGCAGCTTTCCGCCGGCCAGCAACAGCGCGTCGCCATTGCCCGCGCCCTCGTGCACGACCCGGACCTCGTCGTTTGCGACGAACCGACTTCGTCGCTCGACTCCGCTACCGGGCATCAGGTGATGGAGCTGCTGCGCGACGTGGCGCGCGACGGACGGCGCGCCGTCGTCGTGGTGACGCACGATCCGCGTATCTACGCTTACGCCGATCGGATGGCCGAGATGGAGGACGGGCGGATTCAACGCGTGCTCGCGACGCCGAGCGAAATTGCGGCGGCTCGCGCCGGAATCCCATGGGAGCGCAGGCCATGATGATGCGAAAGAACGTTCTTCCGCTGGTCGGTCTGGCTGTCGCCGGCTTCGGCCTGGCTTCGGTGGTCGCGCTCCTGCACCGGGGCCCTCCGGCGCCCTCCGAGCTGCCGGCGGTCGCGCCCGCCCAATCTCCCTATCCGACCTTCGTGGCGGGGGCCGGCATCGTCGAAGCAGGCAGCGAGAACATCGCCGTCGGCGCCGAGATCGGCGGAGTGGTAACGAAGATCTACGTCGAAGTCGGCAGCCGCGTGAAAGCAGGCGAGCCGCTGTTCGCGATCGACAGCCGCGCAGCGCGTGCGGAGGTGGCGCAGCGGCAAGCGGGCGTCGAAGTGGCCAAGGCGTCACTCGCCCAAGCCACGCACCAGCTCGCCCTTGCGGAAAGCGTGGCCGACCCGCGCGCCTTGAGCGTGCAGGAGCTTACCAATCGCCGTGATGCGGCAGCCCTGGCCAAGGCGAGACTGGCGCAAGCGGGCGCCGATCTGCAGGCGGCGCAAACCGATCTCGAACGGCTCACCGTTCGCGCGCCCGTGGACGGGCAGGTGCTGCAGCTCAAGGTCCATCCCGGCGAATTCGCGGCCACTGGCGTGCTCGCGCAACCTCTGGTCTTGCTCGGCAGCGTCGAGCCGCTGAATGTCCGCGTGGACGTGGACGAGAACGATGCGTGGCGGATCAAAGCCGGCGCGCCCGGCGTGGCGTTCCTGCGCGGCAACAAGGACATCAAGACCCCGCTCAAGTTCGTGCGTTTCGAGCCCTACGTCGTGCCGAAGCGCTCGCTGACGGGTGACGCCACCGAGCGGGTGGATACGCGGGTCCTGCAAGCGATCTACAGTTTCGACCGCGGCGACCTGCCGATCTACGTCGGTCAACAGATGGACGTTTTCATCGAAGCCCCGGGCCACAAGCAACGAGCGGGATCGTGAAATCGGCTCGGGCCCGGCTCCTCATCGCGAGCTTTGCGCTGCTGGGCGGCGGCTGCGCCGTCGGGCCGGATTATCGCGCTCCGCCGACCGCGGCGCCGGCCGCTTGGAGCGAAGCGCCGAGCCGCGGGACGACCACCGGCGCGGTGCAAGTCGTCCGGTGGTGGAAGATCTTTGGCGATCCCGAGCTCGATTCGCTGGTCGAGCGTGCCGCGCAGGCCAATCCCGAGCTGCGCATCGCCGAGGCACGCCTGCGCGAGGCGCGTGCGCTGCGCGCAGGAGCGATCTCGGATTTGGCGCCGACCATCAGCGCTTCGGGCAGCTACGCGAACCAGCGCTGCCCTGAAAACGCGCCGACGTGCGCCGCACCGAGTCGGCAACCGAGTACCAATCTTTACGATGTCCGTTTCGACGCAAGCTGGGAGATAGACGTCTTCGGCGGCAAACGCCGCGCGCTCGAATCGGCGACGGCACAGCTTGAAGCCGTCGAGGAGGAGCGTCGTGACGTGCTGGTGAGCGTGCTCGCCGAGGTAGCCCGCAATTACGTCGACCTGCGCGGGCTCCAGCAGCGCCTCGCCGTTACGCGCAAGAACATCCGCGCGCAGTCCGAAGCGGTCGAGATCACGCGCGCCCGGTTCAACGCGGGCCTCACCAGCGAGCTCGACGTGAAACAGGCCGAGGCGCTGGTGGCGACGACGCAGTCGCAACTGCCCGCGATGGAGACCGCGATGAAGCAGGTCGTGCATCGGCTCGGGGTGCTTCTCGGGCAGCAACCCGGCACGCTGATCGCGGAGCTTTCCAGCGCCCGGCCGATTCCCGCACCGCCTCCCACCGTGGCCGTCGGCCTGCCGTCGGACTTGCTGCGGCGGCGACCCGATGTGCGGCGCGCCGAGCGAAAGCTCGCTGCGGCTACGGCCAACATCGGGGTCGAGACGGCCGAGTTGTTCCCGAAATTCTCGTTGCTCGGCAGTAGCGGCTTGCAGAGCGTGAGCGCGGGCGATTGGTTGAGCGCCGGCAGCCGCTACTGGTCGGTGGGACCGACGCTGACATGGCGCCTGCTCGACTTCGGCCGCATCCATGCCCGGGTCAAGGCGGCGGACGCCCGTCAGGAACAGGCGCTCGTCGCCTACGAAAAGACCGTTCTCACGTCATTCGAGGATGTCGAAAACACTCTCGTCGCTTACGCCAACGAGCAGGCCCGGTTCGATTCGCTGAAAGCGTCGGTCAGCGCCAACCGCCGCACGCTGGAGCTCGCCAACGAGCTCTACACCAAAGGTCTCGGCGATTTTCTCGGCGTTCTCGACGCCGAGCGCTCACTCTACCAAGCCGAGGATCAGTTGGCAGACAGCCAACGCACCGTGACCCAAAGGCTCGTCGCGCTCTACAAAGCGCTGGGTGGCGGCTGGGAAGAGGAAGCGGGATCGCCTCAAGCTCGAGACGAATTACGGCTGAATCGCACCGGCCGCCTGAATCACTCGCAAGGCTCCTCTCGCGCGAAGGATTCAAACAACCGTGGCTACCGAGCTTTTGGCGCTTCGAACGAGCGGACAGGCAACCGATTCGACGATGCTCTTGCTGACGAGCAGCAGCGAGCCGAAGAGCAGCACAACGCTCAGTATCCCGAACTCCTCGCCGTTCAGCGGCAGCGCGGC
>DASVPH010000229.1:0-26175 GCA_036382945.1 Casimicrobiaceae bacterium | reverse complement strand
TGAACGACACGTACTTCAATACCGCGACCTACAGCAAGCCGGCGTGGCGGCAGCTCGTGACGTGTCAGGAGGTCGGCCACACCTTCGGCCTCGATCACCAGGACTCGAGCTTCACCGATACGAACCTCGGGACGTGCATGGATTACACCAACGACCCTGACGGCACGCTCTACGGCGAGCTATCGAACGAGCATCCCGACCCGCACGATTACGAAGAGCTCTCGATCATCTACACCCACCTTGACAGCATAACCACGGTGGCGGCCGCGGGCGCTGCCGCTCCCATGCCACCGGGGCTTGCCGGGATCGCGTTCGACACGCCGCGCGAGTGGGGCACGCTGCTTCGATCCACTCATAGCGGTCGAACCGAGGTCTACGCGCGCGATCTCGGTGCCGGATACGCGGTGTTCACCTTCGTCATCTGGGCAAACGACGATCTCCGCTATCGCCCTCGGTAGCACGGATAACCCCGCGAAGAACCCGCCCTCGTGGCGGGTTTTTTGCGCCTCAGTGCCGCGCGGGCGTATCCTGAGCACGGGTTTTAACGGAGGTGCGACGTGTTCAACGGCATGGGCGGCGGGTTTTTCGGGTTTGGCGGCGTGTTCATGATCCTGTTCTGGGTGCTGGTGATCGTCGGCATCGTGGTGCTCGTGAAATGGATGGCCGATCAATCGCACGCAGGCGGTGGGAGCCGCGACAAGTCGGCCATCGAGATCCTGCGCGAGCGCTACGCCCGCGGCGAGATCAACCGCGAAGAGTACGAACAGAAAAAACGGGATCTCGAGCCGCCCGCGTAAGAGAGTCGCGAAACCTCAAGGACTCACCGCGTTCGACGCAAGGCGCGGGCGGAAGTTCGGACCTCCGCGGGGATCGATCTCAGGCGGGCGCAGCGCCCTCCTCGCTCATCGCAGCCTGCACGACCGGCTTGAGCGGCGCCGGGATGTCGATCAGCGACAGCGCCGCCGCGCGACCGCGCGGCGACATTTTCTTCGCGGTTTTGCGCAGGATGTCGTCGAACTTCGCCGTGTCGTACTCGCCATGGGCGGCGACGAACGCCGCGAGGTAGCTTTCGAGGAACACGAGGTCGACCACGTCCTCGAGGGTCTGCACGTCGGCATCCGCCTTGAGGTCCTCCTTCTTGAGCAGCGCGCCGACGCGCGCGATCGACGCCTCGTCGTAGCCGACCTCGCGCAGGATGTCGCCGGCGAGCGCGGCGTGGAACTTCTGCAGGCGCTTGCGCCACTGCAGGTAGCCGATCCTGCCCCCGGGGTAGTCGGCGCGCGGGATCTTCCAGCGCTGGACGTGCTGGCAGCGCACGGCGAGGCGCAGCGGCTCGGAGGCCTCGGGCGCGAAGCGCTCGAGCATCGCGCTCATGCGCTCGGCGTAGAGCAGCTCCTTCGGCCACTCCCGGCCGTCGGCCGCTTCGCGATTCGGGTCCTCGGCGTTGGCGGCGTCGAAGCGCGCGCAGGCGCGCTCGAAGCGTTGGCGATCGGCGATCAACGTTGTCTTCGCGAGTGCCGTGCTCGACCACCACGGCGAGGCGTCATTCTATCCGATGGGCGGCGGCGCGATGCGAACCAACGCGTCGTTTGCAATACAGCGTTGCAGCTATCGCCTTCACGGTCATGTTTCGCAAGGTCGTGCTGTGGCTGCCGAACACACGCGATGCGGGCACGTCGGGCGGGACGACCACCGCGGTGGTACCCGCGTCCGGGACGGACGCCGCTCCGGCGCGAAACTTCGACCTGGTGGCGTTCCTGCTGACGCTTCAGGTCATGGGCTTGCTCACACCCCGACGACAGGTAGTCCGCTCGCCCTGGCGGCCACGGCCAGCGCCGTGTCGTGCGTCGCCATCGACAGACCCTTGCCAGCCCGTTCTTTCCAAAGCAAAGCGGTCGCCAGGTGGAGTGCATCCAGCGTGCCGAGCGCCGTCGGAAGCGGCTGCGATGCGCGTGCCAGGATTGGATAGGTAATCTCCACGACCTCGATCGACTCCATCAGCCTGTACACCGCTTCCCTGCGCTCCGCGATCACTTCGTCGGCGTAGCCCTGGGTCAACCGCAAGCGGTCCAGGGTGCGCAGGCATTCCACCTCTGCGAGTGCCGACGTGATGCCCTGCGAAATCCGGCCCCATTCCTTCAGCGCGTCGCGCTGACCAAGGATAACCCTGAGCAATACCGAGGAATCGACGTAGGCGATCACCGATCGCTCTGACGCTCTTCCCTGAGCAGCCCCACGATATCGCCTCGTATGCGAAGCGGCGGCGGCACCGCCACCCGATTGAGCTTCGGTGCCCCGGACAGCGGCGGCCTCACCTTCAGAGAAACGTCGCCGCCCTGCCACGGAACGATCCGCGCGATCGGGGTGTCGCGGTCCAGGATCGTGAGCGTGCGGCCCGCGCGCACCTTGCGCAGATGCTCGCTGAGATGGCTCTTGAGGTCTGCGATGCGCACCGTCAACATAGTCACATTATAGTCACTTATGGTCATCGGTACAACGCGCACCGCACCAGTCGTGTCCCGACCGGAAGCGTGTCGCTGCGGATAGGTCAGTCTCGATCCGGATGCCGTGTCGAAGAAAACGCCAGCAGCAGCGACAACGACTTCAGAAAGAGCTCAGCCTGACCCAGGAAGTAGCGCTGCGCCCGGCTCATCAGTCGATCGTACTCGACCCGAGCGAGGTCCCCCTCGAAAGCCTCGGACGTGAGCTTGCCCTGCTCGAAGCGCGTGCGCTTGGCCTTGACACGGGCCCGGCCCTCGCTCGCCGACATTTCGAAGTACGAATAGTGGAAGCTCAAGAACGGGGCCATGCCGAACGGGGTGGGACCGGAACGCGGCCGGATCACCTCGACGGCGTCTTTGTCGATCTTGCGCGGTGCGCGCTCCGAGAGTTTCACGACATGCTTGTTCATCGACAAACCTCCGACAACGGGTCCTGCCCGACGCGAGGACGTAGGAGATACACGCCGCGATAACTCCTCGCCGAGGCCGACCCTGATCATTTTACCTCCGTGCGCCCTTTGCAATTCGCGCGCCCTGCCGCTATCTTAGTCCGATGCCCGCGCCTGCATCGTTCCATCCCGCCGTCGAAGCCTGGTTCCGCAAGACCTTCCCCGGTCCGACCGAGGCGCAGGCACGCGCCTGGCCCGCGATCCAGGCTGGGAGAAGCGTGCTCGTCGCGGCGCCGACCGGCTCCGGGAAGACGCTCGCCGCGTTTCTCGCCGCGATCGACGCGCTGGTGCGCCGCGGCGTCGAGGCTGCGCTGCCCGACGAAACCTGCGTGGTCTACGTCTCGCCGCTGAAGGCGCTCTCGAACGATATCCAGCGCAATCTCGAGGCCCCGCTCGCGGGCATTCGCGCCGAGCTCGCTGCGCTTGGGGCTCCCGACGTGGCCATCCGCACCCTGGTGCGCACCGGAGACACGCCGCAGAGCGAGCGCGCCGGCATGCGCAAGCGGCCGCCGCATATCGTCGTCACCACGCCGGAATCGCTGTACGTGCTGCTCGGCTCCGATTCCGGGCGCAGGATGCTCTCGACTACGCGCACGGTGATCGTCGACGAGATCCACGCGCTGGCGCCCAACAAGCGCGGCAGCCACCTCGCGCTGTCGCTGGAGCGGCTCGCCGCGCTGGTGGCGACGCCGCCGGTGCGCGTGGGTCTGTCGGCCACGCAGAAGCCCATCGAGGAGATCGCCCGCTTTCTCGTCGGCGCGCAAGCCTCGCTTGACGACTGCACCATTGTCGACGCCGGACACGTCCGCGAGCGCGACCTCGCGCTCGAGGTTCCACCCTCCCCGCTCGAAGCAGTCATGTCGGGCGAGGTCTGGCAGCAGGTCTACGCACGGCTTGCCGAGCTCGCGCGCGAGCATCGCACCACGCTCGTCTTCGTCAACACGCGGCGCATGGCCGAGCGCGTGGCGCGGCATCTCTCCGAGCTCATCGGCAAGGAGGTGGTCACCGCGCATCACGGCAGCCTCGCCAAGGAGCGGCGGTTCGATGCCGAGCAGCGCCTGAAGCGCGGCGAATTGCGGGCGCTGGTGGCCACCGCCTCGCTCGAGCTCGGCATCGACATCGGCGACGTGGAGCTCGTCTGCCAGCTCGGCACGCCGCGCTCGATCGCCACCTTCCTGCAGCGCGCGGGACGCGCCAACCACAGCGTCGGCGGTCGGCCCAAGGCGCGGCTGTTTCCCCTGTCGCGGGACGAATTGGTCGAGTGCACGGCGCTCCTCGACGCGGTGCGGCGCGGCGAGCTCGATCGCGTGGCGATCCCGGCGAAGCCGCTCGATGTGCTCGCCCAGCAGATCGTCGCGGAGGTCGCGGCGCGCGAGTGGAGCGAGGACGCGTTGTTCGGAGCCTTCACGCGCGCTTATCCGTACGCGACGCTCACCCGCGACGACTATCTCGCCGTGGTGCGCATGCTCGCCGAGGGCTTCACCACGCGCCGCGGCCATCGCGCCGCGTACCTGCACCGCGACGCCGTGAATGGCATGCTGCGCGGCCGGCGCGGCGCACGGCTCACGGCGATCACTTCGGGGGGTGCTATTCCCGACACCGCGGACTACGAGGTCGTGCTCGAGCCCGCGGGGCAGATGGTCGGCACGGTCAACGAGGACTTCGCCATCGAGAGCCTCGCCGGCGACATCTTCCAGCTCGGCAACACCTCGTACCGGATCCTGCGGGTCGAGGCGGGCAGGCTCCGCGTCGAGGACGCGCACGGGCAGCCGCCGAACATCCCGTTCTGGCTCGGCGAAGCGCCGGGGCGGACCGACGAGCTCTCGTTCGCGGTGTCGCGGCTGCGCAAGGACGTGGCCGCGCGGCTGGACGATGCGACGGCGCTGCCTTACCTTACCAACGAGCTCGCGCTCGGCGCTTCGCCCGCCGAGCAGCTCGTCGACTACCTCGCGGCCGCGCGCGCCGCGCTGGGCGCGCTCCCCACGCAGAAGACGATCGTCCTCGAGCGCTTCTTCGACGAATCCGGCGGCATGCAGCTCGTGATCCATTCGCCGGTCGGCAGCCACATCAACCGCGCATGGGGACTGGCGCTGCGCAAGCGCTTCTGCCGCAAGTTCAACTTCGAGCTGCAGGCGGCGGCTACCGAGGATGCGATCGTGCTCTCGCTCTCGACCAGCCACAGCTTTCCGCTCGACGAGGTGGCGCGCTATCTCCATTCGAACAGCGTGCGGGAGCTGCTCGTCCAGGCCATGCTCGACGCGCCGATGTTCGCGGCGCGCTGGCGCTGGACGGCCACCACGTCGCTCGCGCTCCCGCGCTTCCGCTCCGGCAAGAAAGTGCCGCCGCAGCTCCAGCGCATGGCCGCCGAAGACCTGATGGCGGCGGTGTTTCCCGACCAGATCGCCTGCGCCGAGAACCTGGTCGGCGAGCGCGAGATCCCCGATCATCCGCTGGTCAATCAGACCGTTCACGACTGCCTCTACGAGGCGATGGACATCGAGGGGCTGGAGCGGTTGCTCCGCGCGATCGAGTCGGGCGAGGTTCGAATTGAATCGCGCGACCTGACCGAGCCTTCGCCGCTCGCGCTGGAGATCCTGAGCGCGCGGCCGTACGCCTTCCTCGACGACGCGCCACTCGAGGAGCGCCGTACCCGTGCGGTGATGAGCCGCCGCTGGCTCGACGAAGAGGCCGCTGCGGGACTGGGCCGGCTCGATCCCGAGGCAATCGAGCGCGTGCGCACCGAAGCCTGGCCGAGCGCAGCCAACGCGGATGAGCTGCACGATGCGCTGCTCGGGCTCGCCTTCGTCGCCGAGGAGGAGATCGATCGCAACGACGGGTGGAGATCGCTCCTCGCGGCGCTGAGCGAGTCAGGCCGCGTCACGCGGCTCGCCATGCGGCCGTCAGCAACGACGTCTGCGGCCGGAGAAAGATCGCTCTGGATCGCCGCCGAGCGCCTGCCGCAGTTCGCTGCGGTGTTCCCGCACGCGCAAGCCTCCCCGCCGATCGGCGCGCCGGCGGAATTCGCCGCGCGATCGTGGTCCGCCGAAGACGCTCTGCTCGAGATCGTTCGCAGCCGGCTCGAAGGCCTGGGGCCGGTCACGGCCAACGCGCTCGCCGACTCGATGGCGCTGCCGCTGGCCGAGGTCGCCGCGGCACTCGCCAAGCTCGCGGCGGAGGGTTTCGCCATGAATGGCCTGTTCACGCCGGGCGCGGCGCAAGCCGAATGGTGCGACCGGGCGCTCTTGGCCCGCATCCATCGCTACACCGTCAAGCGGCTGCGGCAGGAGATCGAACCGGTGTCGGGCCAGGACTTCCTGCGCTTCTTAAGTCGCTGGCAGCACGTGATTCCGAGCGAGCGGCGCGAGGGCCCGGACGCGCTCGCCGCGCTGATCACGCAGCTCGAAGGGTTCGAAGCGCCCGCAGCCGCGTGGGAAGCCGAGATCCTGCCGGCGCGGCTCGACAACTACGACTTCACCTGGCTCGACGATCTGTGCCTCGCCGGGCGCGCGGTCTGGACGCGCCTCACCGCGCCGGCGCAAGTCGCGGCGAGAAACGGCGGCCCGATCCGCACGACGCCTGTCACGCTCTTGCCACGGCGCAACCTCGGGCTGTGGAATCGCGCCGTGCCCGCGCCGGACCCGCCCGCGGCGCTCGGCTCCCGCGCGCAAACGCTGGCCGACCATTTGCAGAATCACGGCGCGTCGTTCTTCGACGAGATCGTCGAGGCGACCGGGATGCTGCGCACGCAAGTCGAGGACGCGCTCGCGGAGCTCGTCGTGCTGGGGCTCGTGCACTCCGACAGTTTCGCTGGCTTGCGGGCGCTGCTCACGCCATCGGATCGGCGCAAGCCGCTCGGCGAAGGCAAGCGGCGCCGGCGCACCGCGCTCTTTGGCATCGAGGACGCGGGACGCTGGGCGCTCGTCCGACGACCCTCGCCCAGGCTCGAGGCGACCGGCGCAGCTTATCGACCGGATCACGAGATCGTCGAGCACATCGCGGACGCGCTGCTGCGCCGGTATGGCGTGGTGTTCTGGCGCCTGCTCGAGCGCGAGGCGGCGTGGCTGCCGCCGTGGCGCGAGCTGTTGCGGGTACTGCGCCGTCTGGAAGCGCGCGGCGAAGTCCGCGGCGGCCGCTTCGTCGCGGGCATCAGCGGCGAGCAGTTCGCGCGGCCGGAAGCCGTGGAGCTGCTGCGGGAGACACGCCGCGCGCCGCTCGCATCGGTCTGGATCTCGCTCTGCGCTGCCGACCCGCTGAACCTCGTCGGCACGATCGTGCCGGGCGCGAAGATCCCCGCACTCACCAACAACCGCGTTCTTTATCGCGACGGCATCGCGGTGGCGGCGCTCGTCGCCGGCGAGACGCAATGGCTGCAGAGGCTCGAGCCACGCGCGATGCGCGAGGCCGAAAGCGCGCTCGTCAAGCGCCAACCCGGGTCGCCGCTGCTGGCGTACTTGCGCTGATCGCCAGGCCGTGAGCGCGCGGCGATCGGCGATGCTTACGCGCCGACGATCTCGAACAGCCCCGCCGCACCCATGCCGCCGCCGACGCACATCGTCACCACGGCGAGCTTCGCGTCGCGGCGCCGGCCTTCGATCAGCGCGTGGCCGGTGAGCCGCGCGCCCGACATGCCGTACGGGTGGCCGACCGCGATCGCGCCGCCGTCGACGTTGAGCCGATCGTCGGGAATGCCGAGCCGGTCGCGACAGTAGATCACCTGCACCGCGAACGCCTCGTTGAGCTCCCACAGGTCGATGTCCTCGATCTTCCTACCGGTCCGCGCCAGGAGCTTGGGCACCGCGAACACCGGGCCGATCCCCATCTCGTCGGGCTCGCAGCCGGCGACCGCGAAGCCGCGGAAGATGCCGAGCGGCTGCAAGCCCTTCTTCGCGGCGAGCCGATCGCTCATCACCACGCACGCCGACGCGCCGTCGGAGAACTGGCTCGCGTTGCCGGCAGCGATCATGCCGTCGGGCAGCGCAGGCTTGATCTTGGCCACCCCTTCGTAGGTTGTATCCGCGCGGATGCCCTCGTCGGCGGCGATCGTCATCTCGCGGGTGGAGAGCCGCCCGGAGTCCTTGTCGGCGACCGCCATGGCGACCTTCATCGGCACGATCTCCTCGGCGAACCTGCCGGCCGCGGCCGCGGCGGCCGCACGGAGCTGACTTTGCACGCCGTAACGGTCCTGCCGCTCGCGGCTGATCGCGTAGCGCCGCGCGACATTCTCTGCCGTTTGCAGCATGGTCCAGTAGAGCTCCGGCTTGTGCGCCTCGATCCACGGCTCGTGCAGCATGTGCTTGTTGGATTCGTTCTGCACGCAGGAGATCGATTCGATGCCGCCGGCGACGAACACTTCGCCCTCGCCGGCGATGACGCGCTGCGCGGCCATGGCGATGGTCTGCAGCCCGGAGGAGCAGAAGCGATTGATGGTCGCGCCGGGGACCGTGACCGGGCACCCGGCGCGCAGCGCGATCTGGCGCCCGACGTTGAGTCCCGTCGCACCCTCGGGAAACGCGCAGCCGATCAGCACGTCCTCGACCTCCGCCGGCTCGAGCTTCGCGCGCTCGATCGCCTGCGACACGACGTGCCCGCCCATGGTCGCGCCGTGGGTCATGTTGAACGCGCCGCGCCAGGATTTGGCGAGTCCGGTGCGGGCGGTGGAGACGATCACGGCGTCGGGCATGGTGGAGACTCCGGGAAGGGCGTGGCTACGTAATGCTTGTCGTCCCCGCGTACGCGGAGACCCAGCGGCTCTCGGTCCAACGACACTGGGTTCCCGCGTTCGCGGGAACGACGACAAGGTTGTGTGCAATCGGGCGACATCAAAAGCAGCTTCGCCATCATGAGCCATTGAAGGTCTTGCCTTTGGCGGCGAGCTTCGCCAGCAGCGGAGCAGGCTGCCAGAACGTCGCGTCGCCGTGCGCGTTGGCGGCGAGACGGTGCATGGCGCGAACGACGTTGTACAAACCGAGCGCGTCGGCATGGAACATGGGGCCGCCGCGATGGCGCGGGAACCCGTAGCCGGTCAGATAAACCACGTCGATATCGGAGGCGCGCACCGCGATCCCTTCCTCGAGCAACCGCGCGCCTTCGTTGACCAGCGCCAGGATACAGCGCTCCACGATCTCGCCGTCGCGAATCGCGCGGGCAGTGATGCCGATCTCGCCGCGATGCGCGGCGATCATCGCGTCCACGGTCGGGTCGGGAATCGCGTCGCGCCGCCCGGGTTCGTACCGATACCAGCCGAGACCCGTCTTCTGGCCGAAACGGCCGAGCTCGCAGAGCCGGTCGGCGATGCGCGAATAGAGCATCTCCGGCTTCTCGATGTAACGCCGTTTGCGAATCGCCCAGCCGATGTCGTTACCTGCGAGATCGCTCATGCGGAACGGTCCCATGGCCATCCCGAAGCTTTCCAGCGCGCGATCGACCTGCACGGGCGACGCGCCCTCCTCGAGCAGGAACAACGCCTGGCGCAGATACTGCTCGACCATCCGGTTGCCGATGAACCCGTCGCACACGCCGGAGATGACCGCCGTCTTACCGATGCGGCGTGCCAGACGCATGACGGTCAGTAGCACGTCGTTCGCGGTTGCTTTGCCGCGGACGACTTCGAGCAGCTTCATGACGTTCGCCGGGCTGAAGAAATGCATGCCGATCACGTCCTGCGGTCGCGCTGTGACGACGGCAATGCGATCGAGATCGAGCGTCGAGGTGTTGGACGCCAGGATCGCGCCCGGCTTCACCGTGCGGTCGAGCGTTTCGAAGACCTTGGTCTTGACCGCCATGTCCTCGAATACGGCTTCGATGACGAGGTCCGCGGTGGCGACGTCATCGTAGGTGAGCGTCGGACGGAGCAGGCTCATGTTCCGTTCCAGCACCTCCGGCGTGAGCTTCCCCTTCTTGAGCGAGGCTTCGTACTTCTTGCGAATCGCGGCCACACCCTCGTCGAGCGCCGGCTGGCTCATCTCGAGAAGCCGCACCGGAATGCCGGCGGAGAGGAAGTTCATCGTGATGCCGCTGCCCATGGTGCCGGCGCCGATGACCGCGATGTCTTCGATCTTCCGCGGCGCGGTATCTTCCGGCAGTCCCGGATACCTGGCAGCGGCGCGCTCGGCGAAGAAGGCATGGCGGAGCGCTCGGGACTCCGGCGTCTGCATGAGCTGCATGAACAATTCGCGCTCGGTGCGCAGGCCCTCGTCGAAGGATTCGGACACCGCGGCCGCCACTGCGTCGACGCACTTGCGCGGCGCCGGAAGGCTCTTCGCCACCGCGGCGACCGAGTTGCGCGCGAACTGGAAGAACGCCTCGGCATTCGGATAATCGATGGTGACATCGCGGAGCCGCCGAGCCGGCCGTTCTTCCGCAATCACCTTGCGCGCGAACGCGATGGCCCCTTCCAGCAAATCGCCGTCGACGAGCGCATCGAAGAGCCCCGTCCCGCGGAGCTGTGCTGCGGGCACCGTCGTTCCGGAAACGATCATGTTCAACGCCGCCTCGACGCCGATCGCTCGCGGCAGACGTTGCGTGCCGCCCGCGCCGGGCAGCAACCCGAGCTTCACCTCGGGCTGCGATACCTGCGCCGTCGGCGTCGCGACGCGATAATGGCAGCCCAGCGCAAGCTCCAGCCCGCCGCCCATGCAAATGCCGCCCACGGCCGCGATCACCGGCTTGGGACTGGCCTCGACGATGCGAATCACGGTGTTGAGCGTGGGCTCGGTAGTGACCTTGGGCGTGTTGAGCTCTCGAATGTCGGCGCCACCGGAGAAGAGCTCCGCGCTGCCGATGATGACGATGGCCTGCACGGCGGGATCGCCCTGCGCGCGATCGATACCCTCGGCAATGCCTGTGCGCACCTCAAAGCCGAGGCCATTCACCGGCGGACTGTCCAGGGCAATCACCGCCACCGCGCCGTGCTCTTGATAGTGCGTGCTCATGTAATCCTCGAATCTTGGCTAGACCTCGAGCCATTCCCGGCGCACCGACGGGTTGGCACGCAAGGCTTGCGGCGTGCCGCCGAAAACGATGCGTCCATGGCCCATGACGTATAACCGATGGCAGATGTCGAGCGCAATGGTGAGCTTCTGCTCGATCAGCAGAATGGCAACGCCCCGGTTGGCGATCTCGGTGAGGAGATCGCGCACCACCTCGACCACTTTCGGCGCCAGCCCCTCCGTCGGCTCGTCGACCATGATCAGATCGGGATCGCCCATCAACGTCCGACAGATGGTGAGGAGCTGTTGCTCGCCCCCGGAGAGCACGCCACCGGGAACGTCGGAGCGCTCGCGCAACAATGGAAACCGGGCAAAGAAGTCGTTCATCGACCAGCGTCGGTTCACCGCGCCCGATTTCTGCCCGAGCAGCAGGTTCTCGCGGACCGTGAGCCCGGGAAAGATGGCGCGGTCTTCGGGAACGTAGCCCAGCCCCCGGCGGGCGATCTCGTGCGGAGCCCGGCCGTCGATCCGCTCGCCCTTGAAGCGGATGACACCGACCGCAGGCTCGTAACCCATGATGGTCTTGATGGTGGTCGACCGCCCGGCGCCGTTACGACCGAGCAGGCTGATGATCTCGCCTCGCTCGACGCCGAACGAAATCCCCTGCAAGATGTGGCTCTTGCCGTAGTAGGCGTGCAGGTCCTCGACTTCAAGCATGGGCGGGCGCACCGAGGTAGGCGGCCTGCACCGCCGGATTGACCCGGATCCTCTCGGGAGCGTCGGTGGCGATGATCTCACCGTAGACCAGCACCGAAATCCGGTCGGCGAGATCGAACACCACGCCCATGTCGTGCTCGACCATGACCAGCGTTCGTCCTTTCGAGACCGTGCGGATCAACTCGACCGCGGCCGCCGCCTCCGCGCGACTCATTCCGGCCGTCGGCTCGTCGAGCAGGATCACCTGTGCGTCGCCGGCGATGGTGATGCCGACCTCCAGGGCGCGCTGCTCCGCATAGGTGAGCACGCCGGCGGGAACGTGCCGCCGCGCCGTCATCCGGATCTGCTCGAGGATGCGCTCGGTGTGTTCGCTGACGTCGCGCAGCTTCTCGATACGGCGCCAGAAGCTGTAGCGGTAGCCCAGCGACCAGAGCACGCTGCAGCGGATATTCTCGTACACCGACAGACGCGGAAAGATGTTGGTGACCTGAAAGCTGCGGGACAGTCCCCGCCGATTGATTCGATACGGGGGAAGCCCGGTGACCTCCTCGCCGTTCAGGCGGATCGACCCTGTCGTCGGCGCGAAGCGGCCGCTGATCAGATTGAACAGCGTCGATTTGCCTGCACCGTTCGGGCCGATAATGGCGTGGCGCTCGCCGCTCGACACCTCGAGCGAGACGCCGCGAATGATCGGCATCGCACCGAAATCCTTGGTGAGGCCACGCAACTCCAGCGCGGGCGCGATTCGCTCACCGGCGGCGACCCGAGGTTCGGCGCTCATGGATGGACCGCCACGCTTGCGGCCTCATTGGCCAATTCGGCCGCTGCGCTGCCCCCAAAAGCGGAGGCCGAGTGCCGCGGCTCCATGCCGGCCTGCGCCGGCATGGACGGCACGAGCAGGCGTTGCCTCCCGCAACGCCGCGGCCGGCCAGTTCGCGCCTTGGGGCGGCCCTGTGGCGCTCATCGAGGCTCTCCGCCGTCGACCGCCGTCCTCGACTCGGCACTGGCGCGCTGCCACGCCGCCGCCACCACCGACCAAGTCTTGCGGAAGGCAAGGAATCCGCCGGAGAACAGCACGACGGCGCCGATCCACGGCCATGCCAAGGCCGCGTCGACCGTGATCCACGCCATGCGCATGCGCGTGCCCAGCTCCGGCTGGGTCGCCACGCGGTAGCTCATCTCGATGGCGAGGACCGCGCCCGCCGCCATCACCGCACCGGGCACGAGCGCGAGCGCATAGGCGCGCAACACCTGCCGAAACGCCTTGGTGCGCATGACCGGACCGTGCATGGCGATCAGGCCGGCGAGCCCGGACGGAGCAAAGAGGATCGTCACCATGAAAAACAACCCGAGATAGAGCAGCCACGCCGAGGTGTAGCCGCTGAGGCTAACCTGCAGCCAGGTCAGGACCAGCGCACCGAGCACGGGCCCGAGAAAGTGACCCACGCCGCCAATGTAGGTCATCAGCAACACCGTGCCGGAGCGGAGCGCGCTCACCGAGTCGGCCGCCACGATCTCGTAGTTGATCGCGTGCAGGCCGCCGGCGAGCCCGGCGAACAGCCCCGCGACCGAGAATGCGATCCAGCGCACGCGCTGCGGGTTGTAACCGACGAACGCGGCGCGCTCCGGGTTGTCGCGGACCGCGTTGCACATGCGCCCGAGCGGCGTGCCGATGAAGGCATGCATCAGCGCCGCCGCGATCAACGCCCACGCCGCGATGACGTAGTAGACCTGTAGCTGCGACCCGAAGTCGATCCCCAGGATGGCTGGACCGCGCGTGCGGCTGGCGATGATGCCCTCCTCCCCTCCGAAGTACGCCGAGAGCATGAACGTCGCCGCGTAGACGAGTTCGCCGATGCCCAGCGTGATCAGTGCGAAGATCGTTCCCGCGCGCCGGGTGGTGACGGATCCGAACACGAGGCCGCACGCGAGGCCTGCGGCCGCGCCGGCGAGCGGAACCAGCGGCATGGGCAGCGGCAGCCCATGGTCGATCGCCTGCATGAAGTGGATCGCGGCATAGCCGCCGAGACCAAAGTAGACGGCATGCCCGAACGACAACAGACCCGTCTGTCCGAGCAGCACGTTGAACGAGAGGGCGAACACCGCAGCGATGCCCATCTGGCTCAGGAGCGAGCGGCCGAAGTCGCTGCTCAGGCCAGGGACGTAAGGCAGGACCAGCAGCGCAACCGCCGCGGCAAGCCAGCGCTTGTGGCGCTTCGCCAAAGCGATCGCCCCGCCGGAAGATCGTGCCGTCGTCGCCACCGCCGCACCGGTCTCGGTCATTGGCGTACCCCCACGCTTGCGGCCTCATCGGCCAATTCGGCCGCTGCGCTGCCCCCAAAAGCGCGGGCGCAATGAGCGCCTTGGGGCGGCCTTGCGGCGCTCATCGGTGGACCCCCACGCTTGCGGCCTCATCGGCCAATTCGGCCGCTGCGCTGCCCCCAAAAGCGGGGGCGCAATGAGCGCCTTGGGGCGGCCCTGCGGCGCTCATACGTCGCGCTTGCCCATCAAGCCCCGCGGCCGCACGATCAGCATCAGCACCAGGAGCAGGTAGGGAACGATCGGTGCGGCGGTGGCGAGCTTGATCGAGGTGAGCTCGTAGAGCAGCGAGCCGCGCGCCAGCGTGACGCCCCACGCGCGCAATGCGTCCAGCAACGAATAGTCGACCGCGACGGCGTAGGTCTGCAGGATGCCGATCAGCATCGACGCGAGCAGCGCGCCCCCCAGAGATCCCAGGCCGCCCACCACCACGACGACGAAGACGATGGGTCCCACGGCGCTCGCCAGCGTCGGCTGCGTGAGCAGCATGAAGCCGCCGATCACACCCGCCATGCCGGCGAGCGCGCTGCCGATCGCGAACACCAGCACGAACACCCCGGGCACGTTGTGCCCCAGCGCGCTCACCATCTGCGGATGCGTCAGCGCCGCCTGGATGACCAGCCCGATCCGCGTGTGCTTGAGCGCGAGATAGAGAAAGATGAACATGGCGACCGAGATCGCCATCATCAGCCCCTTGTAGGCGGGGAAGGTGCTGCCGAAGAGCGAAAAAAGCGAGAAGTCGATGACCGCCGGCACGCTGTTCGCGACCGCGTTGCGGCCCCAGATCATCGTGACCAGCTCTTCGATCAGGTAAGCGAGCCCGAAGGTGAAGAGAATCTCCGCGACGTGCCCGCTCCTGTGAACGTAGCGCAACCCGTAGCGCTCGATCGCGGCACCGACAAGCCCGCACAGGAGCGGCGCGATCGCGAGCGCCGGCCAGAATCCCACCCACCTGCCGAGCTGGTACGACAGATACGCGCCGAGCATGAAAATGCTGGCATGGGCGAAGTTGAGCACGCCCATCATGCTGAAGATGAGCGTGAGGCCGCTGGTGAGCATGAACAGCAGCAGCCCGTAGACGACGCCGTTCAGCAGGGATACGGTGGCGAGCTCGAGCATGGGCTAGCTAGGTGGCGAGTCCGCCAGCACCGTCGTCCCGGGCGACCCCGGACTCGATCCGGGGGAGACCCGGGACCCAGCGTCGTTCGTCCAAGAACGCGCCATCGGCAACAACGACGCTGGGTCCCCGCATTCGCGGGGACGACGCCCTCACTTTCGCAGCGCTACTTCGGGCGCTCCATCTTGCACGTCGTGGGCAACGCGGTCGCCTTTCCCTCGACCTTGGCGTCGCTCCTCCAGCCGAGACCGGTACCCTCGACGTCGTACTTCTGATTCTTCTCGAGCGTCGACACGTACAGCGGCTGCAGCAACTGATGGTTGTCCGCGCGCATTTCGACCTCTCCCAGCGGGGTTTGCAACTTCAACCCCTCCAGTGCCCAGGCGATCTTCACCGGGTCGTTCGATCCCGCTTTCTTTGCCGCCGCGGCGAACATCTCCCACATCGTCTTCGCGCGCCAGTAGATGTATTCGTTTTCCTTTCCGGGAAAGCGCTTGGCGAATGCGGCAACCGTGGGATCGAGCTCGGGGGTGGCGTTCTTATGCCACTCGGTGACCTGCTTCAAGGTATCCACGCCGGCGTCGCCGATGGCTGTCACCGTGCCCGGGCTGCCGCCGTAGAAGGTCTCCCAGTCGACCTTGAGACCCGCGTCGCGGCCCGCCTTGACCAACAGCACCATGTCGTTGCTCCAGTTGCCGGTGATCACGGTGTCGGCCCCGGACGCCTTGATCTTGGCCACATAAGGCGAGAAATCCTGCACCTTCTGCAGCGGATGCAGCTCGTCGCCGACGATCTTGATGTCGGGCCGTTTCGCCGAGAGCATCTTGGTCGCAGCCGCGGCCACCGCCTTGCCGAACGAATAGTCCTGGTTGATGAGGTAGACGCGCTTGATCTTGCTGTCCTTGGCGATCACGTCGGTGATCGCCGCCATTTTCATATCGGCGTCGGCGTCGAAGCGGAAGTGCCAGAAATTGCACTTCTCGTTGGTGAGCGCGGGATCGACCGCGGCGTAGTTGAAGTACAGGACCTCCTTGCCGGGATTGCGCTCGTTGTACTTCTGCACCGCATCGGTGAGCGCGAGGGCGATCGAGCTGCCGTTGCCCTGCACCACGAAGCGCGCACCCTCGTCGAGCGCCTTCTTGAGCTGGATCAGCGACTCCTGTGGATTGACCTTGTTGTCGAAGGACATCAGCGCGAGCTTTTCGCCGTTGAGCCCGCCCGCCGCGTTGATGGCGTCGATGTAGAACTGGTGCGTCTTCTGCGCCAGGATGCCCGTGGTTGCGGCGCCTCCCGAGAGCGGGTCGATGAAAGCGATCTTGATCTCGGCCGCCGCGGGCGCGGTCAGCCATACCGCGGCCAGGAACAGGCCGGCGGCGACACAGGTCCTTGCACGCATGGCTCCTCCTTCGCATCGCCGGCGAGGTCGCCGCGGGGGTCGCGGAAGGGTATTTGAGCCCGTCTCGCCCCGCCGGTCGAATGAAAGGTCGATGCTACCGGGGCGGGTGCGCCATTTCAAGCGCGCTACAATGAAGCCACGCAACCGGCGCCGGACGTTGTCGAGACAGCCGGCCGAGGAGGATCCCATGCGCGGTCTGATGATGGACGTGCCGCTGCTGATCGCATCGCTCATCCGGCACGCCGATCGCTATCACGGCGACACCGAAATCGTTTCTCGCACCGTCGAAGGACCGATCCACCGCTACACCTATCGCGACGCCCATGCGCGCTCGCGCCGGCTCGCCCGCGCGCTCGAGCGGCTGGGCATCGCGCCGGACGACCGGGTGGGAACGCTCGCCTGGAACGGTTACCGCCATTTCGAGCTCTACTACGCCGTCTCGGGAATGGGCGCGATCATCCACACGATCAACCCGCGGCTCTTCCACGACCAGCTCGCCTACATCATCGGCGACGCGGAAGACCCGATCGTGTTCTTCGATCTCACCTTCGCCGCGCTGGTCGAGAAGCTCGCTCCGGCCTGCAAGGGCGTCAAGCACTGGGTGGCGATGACCGACCGCGAGCATTTGCCGCAGGCGGCGATTCCGGGGCTTCTCTGCTATGAGGATCTGGTCGCGGCCGAACGCGACGATTTCGAGTGGCCGGAGCTCGACGAGAATACCGCGGCGGCGCTCTGCTACACCTCGGGCACGACGGGCAAGCCCAAGGGCGTGCTGTTCAGCCATCGCTCGACCATCCTCCACGCCTACGCGATCTCGCTCCCCGACACCAAGGCACTGTCCGCCTCGAGCGCCGTGCTGGCGATCGTGCCGATGTTCCATGTCAACGCCTGGGGCATTCCCTACGCCGCGCCGCTGGTCGGCTGCAAGCTCGTGTTTCCCGGCGCGGCGCTCGACGGGAAGAGCCTCTACGAGCTGATCGAGGCCGAGGGCGTGGACAGCACCTCGGCGGTGCCCACGGTATGGATGAACCTGATCAATTACCTCCAGCAGAACAAGCTCAGGTTCTCTACGCTCACGCACACCACGATCGGCGGCGCCGCGTGCCCGCCGGCGATGATCAAGACGCTCGCCGAAGAGTTCGGCGTGCGCGTGATGCATGGCTGGGGCATGACCGAGATGAGCCCGGTGGGCACGCTCAACGCGCCCAAGGGCAAGCACCGCGCGCTCCGCGCCGACGCCCGCTTCCAGCTCTCGCTCAAGCAGGGCCGCCCACTCTACGGCGTGGAGCTCAAGGCGGTCGACGCCGACGGCCGCGAGCTGCCGCGCGACGGCAAGTCCGCCGGGCATATCCTTGCGCGCGGGCCCTGGGTGCTGCGCCGCTACTTCAAGGACGCCGGCGGCGATCCGCTGACGCCCGACGGCTGGCTGCCAACCGGAGATGTCGGCACGATCGATGCCGACGGCTACCTGCAGATCACCGACCGCTCCAAGGACGTGATCAAGTCGGGCGGCGAGTGGGTCAGCTCGATCGAGATCGAGAACATCGCGGTCGGCCATCCGGGCGTGAGCGAAGCGGCGGTGATCGGCGTTCGCCATCCGAAATGGGGCGAGCGCCCGCTGCTGGTGGTGGTCAAGCGGCCGGGCGCGGCGCTGACCAAGGAGGCGCTGCTCGCGTTCTACGACGGCAAGATCGCCAAGTGGTGGCTGCCCGACGACGTGGTGTTCGTCGATGAGCTGCCGCACACCGCGACGGGCAAGCTCTCCAAGTTGACGCTACGCGAGCGGTTCAAGGACTATCGCCTGCCTGAGCGCTAGGATGCTCGACGAGACGGCTTGAGGCTCGTTTGAGATTCGATTTCAACCACATGCTCCGGTATACCCGCACGCGGTGCAGAAGTCGCAGCCGTCCTTGCGGATCACCGTCTTGTTCGCGCACTCCGGGCACTTCTTGCCGGCGAGCGGCTTGAGCTCTCCCATGTTCGCCTGCTCGGCCAGCGGCACGGCGAGGATGCCGACGTGGGCGACCGGATAGCCTTCCTCGGTCAGGATGCCGAGCATCGCATAGCGGTGAATGATGAGCCGCGCCAAGTAGGCGATGGTCGACGGCCAGCTCTGCGACTTGTCCGAGCCGGGAATGCGCGCCAGGAACGAGCCGTTGGTCTCGGCGTAGTTCAGGAGCTTGCGCAGCTTCATCCCGATCCACGCCGGATCGTAGACCCGCATGTCCAGGCTCAACGCCTTGCACAGGCCGTCGAGCACGCGCGGGTACTCTCCGGAGAGCCACATCGAATACGGGCGGCGTTGCCCGTCCGGCATGACCAGCTCCTTCAGGAATAGCACGAAGTCGTCGCCGGTGTTGTGGTTGATGACATCCACGGTCCAGGAGAGCGTGCCGTCGGGGCCGGCTTTGGGCTCCTTGAGGCCGATCAGCGCGTCGATGACCGGCGTCTTGCCCTTGGTCTGTCCGCCGAAAGCTCCCAGTTCGTTGCAGCGATAGCGAATGAGCTTGGCGAAGCCGGACACGAGGCTCGGCACGCGGACCTTCTCGCCCGAGGGCGGCATCGCCATGTCGAAAGCGTCGTCGCCGCTCGCCTTCTGCAGCGCCGAGAGCTTCAAATCGAGCCATTGCCGGTCCTCAGCGCGCATGTCCATCGACAGCGTCTTGGCGATGGCGCCCAAACCGCGCGGCTGCTCGGCCCCGTTGACCCACACCTCGAAGGGGTACGCGGGACCATTCTCGATGTGGCCGATGAACACCGCGAAGTCGCCGAGCGGGTGCCGCACCGCGTAGGTCCAGCACGGATTGCCGTTCGGCAGCTCCGGCCTGCCCGGCCAGCGCAGGCTGGCGAGCGGCGGTTGCGGCGCCTTCTCCAGCCGAATCCGGCGATCCGGATCGGTGACGTCGAAGTCCTGCGGCGCGAGCGCCTGCTGCTTCACTTCGAGCACCGATCCGACGATCGTGTTGGGCCGATAGGTGGTGAGGCCCTTCAGGCCGCTGCGCCAGGCTTCGAGATACAGGTCCTCGAAATCGGCGAACGGATAATCGGCCGGGACGTTCACGGTCTTGCTGATCGCCGTGTCGATGAACGGCTGCACCGCCGCGCTCATGCGCATGTGCTCGAGCGAGCTCATCTCCAGCGCCGTGACGAAATGCGACGGCAGCATCGCGTAACGCCTGCCGTCGGCCTCCGTCCAGATGCTGCCCGGCGGCAGCGCCTTGGCCGCATCGAACGGCAGCACGGTCACCTCGTCGTCGATGCCGTGGAGGTGCTTGAACAACCGGTACGCGTGGTCTTCGACGTGATACTCCTTGCGCGTATCGTCGGCCATGCGTTTCTTGCGCGTATAGCGCCAGCTGTACGCCGGCTCGATGCCGTTGGACGCGTTGTCGGCGAACGCGAGCGAGATGGTGCCCGTCGGCGCGATCGCGGTGAGATGGCTGTTGCGGATGCCGTGCTGGCGGACCGCCGCCTTGATCGGATCCGGCAGGCGTGAGGCGAACCGCGGCGCCGCGAGATACTGCTCGGCGTCGAACAGCGGGAACGGACCTTTTTCCTTCGCGAGAGCAACCGACGCGAGATAGGCGGCGTCGCGCATCTCGCGCGCGATGCGCGCGGCCATCCGTCGGCCTTCTTCCGCATCGTAGCGAAGCGAGAGCATCAGCAGCGCATCGGCCAGGCCGGTGAAGCCCAGCCCGATCCGCCGCTTGGCGGCCGCCTCGCGGCCCTGCTGCGGCAAGGGCCACACCGTCGCGTCGAGCACGTTGTCGAGCATCCGCACCGCCACCGCCACCACCGCCCCCATCGCCGCAAAATCGAAGGTCGCGTCGCTCGTGAACGGCGCCTGCACAAACCGGGTGAGATCGATGCTCCCGAGATCGCAGCAGCCGTAGGCCGGCAGCGGCTCTTCGCCGCAGGGATTGGTCGCCTCGATCAGCTCGCAATAGGAGAGGTTGTTGTCGCGGTTGACGGCGTCGATGAACACCACGCCGGGCTCGGCATGGTCGTAGGTGCTCGCCATGACCTGCCGCCACAGATCCGCGGCGCGCACCTTGCGGTACACCCACAGCCCGTCGTCGCGCCGGTAGGCGCCCGCGGCGATCAGCTCGGCGGCAGGCGGCGCGCGATGCAAGAGCTCCCAGTCGCCGCCGGTGACGACCGCCTGCATGAAGGCGTCGGTCGCGGCGAGCGAGAGGTTGAAGTTGCGCAACTCGCCGCGATCCTTGGCGTGGATGAACTCTTCGACGTCCGGATGATCGCAGCGCAGCACCCCCATCTGCGCCCCGCGCCGCGCGCCCGCCGACTCGACGGTCTCGCACGATTCGTCGAACACGCGCATGTAGGAGAGCGGGCCGCTGGCGCGGCTGTTGGTCCCGCGGACGTGCGCCCCGCGCGGGCGAATGCGCGAGAAGTCGTAGCCCACGCCACCGCCGCGGCGCATGGTTTCCGCGGCCTGGTTGAGCGCCGCGTAGATGCCGACCTCGCCGTCGTCGTTCGAGATGCTGTCGCCGACCGGCTGCACGAAGCAGTTGATCAGCGTGGCTTTGAGATCGGTCCCGGCGGCGGAATTGATGCGGCCGCCGAGCACCAGCCCGTCGACCTGGGCGCGGTAGAAGGTTTCCTCGCAGGGACCGCGCTTCGCAGGCGGCTCGACCAGCGCCAGCGCGCGCGCGACTCGACGCCGCACATCGTCGATGGTGCGCTCGTTGCCCTTGGCGTACTTCTCGAGCAGGACGTCCTCGGAGATCGCCTGCGGCGGCAGCTCCGGCGTCGCCGCTCGCGCTGCGCTGTGCACATCGTTCAATTTCATGGGATCCCTAAAGGGTTTCGTCCTTAGGACCGCTGGCTCTTCCGGTCATTGGTCGGACAATTGCCTCCCCGAATGATTCCGGCGAAGGAACGAACCCAATTTTACGCGACCGATTCTACCCGCGCACCTTCGCCGTCAGCTTCGCCTCGAGCCGCGGAAACACGCGCCGGGCGTTGCCCTCGTAGATCTTGTAGCGCTGCGCAGGGTCGATGCTGGCCGCCTCGATATAGCGTTTGGTGTCGTCGTAGTAGTGGCCGGTCTCGGGATCGACGCCGCGCACGGCGCCGATCATCTCGCTTGCGAACAGGATATTGTTGACCGGGATCACCCGGATCAGGAGATCGATCCCGGGCTGATGATAGACGCAGGTATCGAAGTACACATTGTTGAGGAGGTGGTCTTTGAGCAGCGGCTTCTTCATCTCCTGCGCCAGCCCGCGGAAGCGCCCCCAGTGGTAGGGCACCGCGCCGCCGCCGTGCGGGATGATGAAGCGCAGCGTCGGGAAGTCCTTGAACAGGTCCGACGTCAGACATTGCATGAACGCGGTGGTGTCGGCGTTCAAGTAATGCGCGCCGGTCGTATGGAAGCACGGGTTGCAGCTCGTGCTCACATGGATCATCGCCGGAATGTCGTACTCGACCATCTTCTCGTAGATCGGGTACCAGTGCCGGTCGGAGAGCGGCGGCGAGCTCCAGTGCCCGCCGGAGGGATCGGGGTTCAGGTTGATGCCGACGTTGCCGTATTCCTCCACGCACTTCGCCAGCTCGGGGAGACAGGTCTTCGGATCCACGCCGGGCGACTGCGGCAGCATCGCCACCGGGACGAAGTGGTGGGGGAACAGTTGCGACACCCGGTAGCAAAGCTCGTTGCAGATCCCCGCCCAGGTCGCGCTCACGTTGAAGTCGCCGATGTGATGCGCCATGAAGCTCGCTCGCGGCGAGAAGAGCGTCACGTCGCTGCCGCGCTCGCGCATCAGCCGAAGCTGGTTCGATTCGATCGACTCGCGCAGCTCGTCGTCGCTGATCCTGAGCTCCGCGGCCTTCGGCATGGCCGACGGATCCTTGATGCCGGCGATCTGGCGGTTGCGCCAGGTCTCGAGCGCCTTGGGGGCGGTGGTGTAATGGCCGTGGCAATCGATGATCATGGCAGTGGGTCCGGGAGACTCCCTCCTACGCATCGAGCGGCGATGCCGGCCCCTTGCGACCGCCGTCACTCGCCGAAATCGAGCGGCAGCCCGACGTAGTTCTCCGCGATGGTGCGCAACCCCGACTCGGAGTGGACCAGGTAGTCGAGCTCCGCTGCCTGGAACTTGGCGACGATCGGACCGTCGTCGTGAAAGCGATGCATCAGCATGGTGAACCACCACGAGAAGCGCTCGGCCCTCCAGATGCGGCGCAGGCACCGCTGCGAATAAGCGTCGAGGCCCGCTTCGCGCCTGTCCTTATAGTACTCGATCAATGCGCTCGACAGGTATCCGACGTCGGTCGCCGCAAGGTTGAGACCTTTCGCGCCGGTCGGCGGGACGATGTGGCCGGCGTCGCCGGCGAGAAACATCCGCCCGAAGCGCATAGGCTCGGTGACGAAGCTGCGCAAAGGGGCGATGCTCTTTTCCAGCGAAGCTCCGGTGATCAGCCGTTCGCGGCCCTCGTCGTCGAGGCGCAGGCGCAGCTCCTGCCAGAACGCGTCGTCGGTCCATTCCTCGACCTTGTCGGTCAGCGGTACCTGCAGGTAGTAGCGACTGCGCGTGCGGCTGCGCTGCGAGCACAGAGCGAAACCGCGGGGAGTGTTGATGTAGATCAGCTCTTCGGAGACCGGCGGCGTGTCGGAGAGCAGCCCGAGCCAGCCGAAGGGATAGACCTTCTCGTACTCGGTGATCGCGCTGCGCGGCGCGCTCGCCCGGCACACGCCGTGAAAGCCGTCGCAGCCGGCGATGAAATCGCAGGCGACCTCGTGCTGCCTGCCGTCCTTCTCGTAGGTGACCCGGGGCCGCTTCGTATCGAAGTCGTGCACGGTCACGTTCTGCGCTTCATACACGGTCGGCAATGCCGCTGCCTTGCGCGCGTCCATCAGGTCGCGGGTGAGCTCGGTCTGGCCGTAGACCATGACGTTCTTGCCGCCGGTGAGCTCTTTCATGTCGACGCGATGGCGTTTTCTCCCGAAGAGCATCTCGAACCCGCCATGCACGAGCCCCTCGCGGTGCATCCGCCCGCCGACCCCGGCTTCGTCCATCAGGTCGATGCACACCTGCTCGAGAATGCCGGCGCGAATCCGCCCGAGCACGTAGTCGCCGGTGACGCGCTCGAGGATGACCGCGTCGATGCCGGCCTTGTGCAGCAACTGGCCGAGCAGCAGCCCCGAGGGTCCGGCGCCGACGATCGCGACCTGCGTCCTGATGCTCGCCATCGCTTCAAGCCGCTGCCATCGCCAACAGTCCCGAGGCGGTGTTGGAAATCGGAATGTGGTAGTTGGAATGGACCCGCTTCACCTCGCCAGGGACCGCGCCGCGCGCCGTGACCCAGTTGAGAAGCTCCACCCCCTGGCTGCCGGTCAGCTCGACCAGCTTCGGGATCGAATACTGCGTCACCCACCCCGGATCGATCACCAGCTTGTCCATGAACATGAGATCGAACTCCCGGTTGATGAAGCCGGCGCGCTCGCCGTCGAGTTGGTGCGAAAGCCCACCCGTGCCGATCATCACCACCCGTGCGTCGCTCTCCCACGATTCGACCGCCCGGCCGATCGCCTGTCCGAGCTTGAGGCAGCGCGCCGCCGAGGGCAGCGGATGCTGGACCGTGTTGATGCACACCGGAACGGTGCGAACCGGACAGGGGTGCTTGCCGGGCCAGAGCAGCTCGAGCGGCAGCGTGAAGGCGTGGTCGACGAGCATCTCCTGGCACGTGGTGAGGTCGAACTCCTCGGCCACCAGCGAGTCGATCAGATGCCACGACAGGTCCTGATCGCCGGGAAACGGCGGCAGGGTCGGAATGCCCCAGCCTTCGTCCGCGTTGACGTATTCGGGCGCCGCGCCGACGGAGAAGGTCGGCATCTTGTCCAGGAAGAAGTTGAGCCCATGATCGTTATAGACGACTACAGCGACGTCCGGCTTCACCTTCTCCAGCCAAGCGTGCACCGGGGGAAAACCGTCGAAGAACGGCCTCCAGTACGGATCCTGCTGCAGGTTCTTGGCGATCGCCTTCCCGATGTAGGGTACGTGCGTGACATTGACTGCGCCGACGATTGCAGCCATGGTCATCTCCTCCCCGCCGCTGTCAGCTTTGCCTGGAACGCTTCCTTGGTCATGCCCGTCTGCTGGGCGCCGATGTCCTGCATGTCGAGCCCGAAGATCCCGCCGAGCTTGGCGAGGAAGTAGGCGTTCCCGCCGGCGGCGATGAGTTTGAGCACGTTCAGGCTCCGCACCGCTTCGCGCTGCTCCGCGTTCAGTCCGAATTTGGCGCAGTAGGCGTCCTGATCGCGCAGGAACTCGGCGCGATTCTCGGCCGAATTGAACGAGAAGCACATCTTGTTGAGCGCGTAACCCTTGCGCGCCTGCGTGCCGTCGAAAATGGTCGTGCCGGGGATCTGCGGCTTGGTGGCCGTGGTGCTGCCCATGGAGATTCCTCCTCTAGTGATCTTTACGGATTCCGATGGCGGCGCGCGATGATCTGGATCAACATTGAGGCTTGCGCGACGCGCTCTGTCTCGGACGCCCGAGCCGATCAGGCGCCGCGCGCGAGCTGCTGCTCGAGCGCGTGCAGCGTCCGATAGCACGGCAGCACCTGCGCCGCACTGGCGTTGGGCTCGCGCCGCTCCCGGATCGCGGCCAGGAACTCGCGGTCCTGGAGCTCGATGCCGTTCATCGACACGTCCACCTTCGACACGTCGATCTTGTTCTCCTTGCCGTCGATCAGATCGTCGTAGCGGGCGATATAGGTTCCGCTGTCGCCGATGTAGCGGAAGAAGGTGCCGAGCGGACCGTCGTTGTTGAAGGACAGCGACAGCGTGCAGATCGCCCCGTTGCGGCTCTTCAACTGGATGCTCATGTCCATCGCGATGCCAAGCGTCGGGTGGATCGGACCCTGGATCGCATTGGCCTGCACGATCTCGGCCCCCGTCTGGTAGGCGAACAGGTCGACCGTGTGCGCGGCGTGATGCCAGAGCAGATGATCGGTCCAACTGCGCGGCTGGCCGAGCGCGTTCATGTTGGTGCGCCGGAAGAAATAGGTCTGCACGTCCATCTGCTGGATGTTGAACTCGCCGGCCTGGATCTTGCGGTGGATCCACTGGTGGCTTGGATTGAAGCGACGGGTGTGCCCGCACATCGCCACGAGGCCGGTTTTCTTCTGCAGCGCAACCACGTCCTCGGCATCCTTCAAGTTGTCGGCGAGTGGGATTTCCACCTGCACGTGCTTGCCGGCGCGCAGACACGCGAGCGCCTGCGCCGCGTGCATGCCGGTCGGCGTGCACAGGATCACCGCATCGACCTCTCGAAGCGCGAGGCTCTCGTCGAGACGGATCGCGACGTGCTCGATGCCGAAGCGCTCAGCGACCTCCCGGGTCTTGCCGAGCTCGCGGCTGACCAGGGAGGCGACCTCCACCCCGTCGATCTTCCGCAACGCTTCGAGGTGCTTGATGCCGAAAGCGCCGGCGCCGGCCAGCGCGACTTTCACAATGCTCATTGATGAACCCCCACGCTTGCGACCTCGTTCCGCGCGCGTGGCGCCCGGGGGCTCGTCATCGACGGCGGCGTGCGCGACGTGAAGGAGCTCACCGCGATGGCCTTCCCGGTGTGGAGCAGGGCCGTCAGCGCCAAGGGCACGGTCCGCCGCCTCGAAGTAGACCACCACGTGCCAGCCGAGCCGCGCGACGCGGCCCGCGATCTCGGTAAGCTCGTCCTTGGGCGTGAAGTCCACCAGGCGCTTGACGAAATTGAAGCGCACG
>DASVPH010000228.1:0-2256 GCA_036382945.1 Casimicrobiaceae bacterium | reverse complement strand
ACACGCTGCTACAGATTCTCTCGGTGCACATCTTCGAAAAAATGCCTCTACAACAGGCCCTTACCGAAAATGCGGATCCCTCAACCAACGCCATCAACCCCAACCAATTGATTCTGCTCGGGGTTTAACCGGACAGTAGTGAAAAAAGACAACACCGGGGGTGGTATTGCAAAACCCGCCAACTCGTTGCCTGAGCGCGGACGGTCAATGGACTCGAGATGGTGGTTGTCCGAAAGCGACATCAAGATGCAAGGCATCGAGCTCGGCATACCTGCGCGGCCGGGCGAGAGCTACGACGAATACAAGAGCCGGCTCTTGCGCGCGAAGAGGGACCCGCCTTAAGGCGGCAGGATTGCGGGCAATTCGTTCGGAGTGTGCTACCGATTCGTTCTCTCACGTTTGCGTTATGATTCGTCGCACCTTACCGCCTTCGCGCGACCTCGATCCGCTGATCAAGCTGATCGCGGAGCGCGTCGCCGCAGAGATCCCGCGCGACGCGGGGATGGCGGCGAACGACGCGGGATAACAGGAGCCTCGCCATGGTGATTCGAGCGGCAATCTACGCCAGGTTCTCGACGGACAAACAGTCGGACACGTCGATCGAGGATCAGACTCGCCTCTGCAGGACCCGCGCTGAGTCGCTTGGCTTCATCATCGTTGGCGTCCACTCCGACAGCGCGATATCGGGTTCAACGCCCGTGGTAGAGCGTCCCGGTGGTCGCGCGCTGCTCGCCGCCGCGCTGGCGCGGCGATTCGATGTGCTGATGCTCGAAGGGCTCGACCGTCTCTCGCGTGATCAAGTCGAGCAGGAATCGGTGGTCCGGCGTCTCGAGCATCGCGGCTTGCGGATCGTGGGCGTGGCCGATGGCTATGACACCGCCGCCGGCAAGAGCCGCAAACTCCTGCGCGGCATGCGAGGCCTCATCAACGAGACGTATCTGGACGATCTGCGGGAGAAGATCCATCGCGGGTTGACGGGCCAACTCGCGCGCGGGTTTCATGCGGGAGGCATCTCGTATGGTTACCGATCGGTGGTCGCTGGGCTGAACGCCCGGAGCGAGCCCATCGGACACCGTCTCGAGGTCGACGAAACGAAGGCTGGCGTCGTGCGGCGCATCTTCGATGCCTTTGGCGCGGGCGACTCCTGCCAGCGCATCGCGGCGTGTCTGAACGCCGATGGCATCGCGGGCCCGCGAGGCACATGGTCGGTCTCGGCTCTGTTCGGGTCGCCACTGAAGGGGTCGGGCATTCTCAACAACGAGCTCTACATCGGCCGCTACGTCTGGAACCGCTCGCAATGGGTCAAGGATCCCGATACGGGCAAGCGCCAGCGCTTCGTGCGACCGCGAGAGCAATGGCAGGTGGTCGAGAAACCTGAGCTTCGGATTGTTAGCGACGAAGCGTGGCAACTGGTACGCGCGCGGATGGATCGACGCAAGGAAGCCTGGCGCGAGCGGCCGACCAACTCCCCTCCGCGGACTCTCTTCGGCGGAATGATGCGCTGCGCGAGATGTGGTGGCGCCATGATCGCGGTGAGCGGGCTCGCGTATGGATGCGCCAACCGGAAGGATCGAGGCACCTCCGTGTGCTCTGGTACTTATGCTCCGCGAAAGGACACCGAGCGCCGGCTGCTGGGCTTGGTGCGTGACGAGCTGCTCGCGTCGAGTGCAGTCGAAAAAATCGAACGCCAGGCGGCCGAGATCATCGCCAGGGCGGGTCAGGAGGCCGCCGACGTGATCAGACAGCGAAAGGCCCGCCGTACAGCGCTCCAGGCCGAAATCAAGCGCCTGGTTGACGCGATCGCGACGATCGGAGCTTCGGACGCGCTGGCAGAGAGACTGCGCAGCGCAGAAGCGGAGCTGAAGCTAATCGACAGCCCAGCTTCAATCGCGACGATCGCGCCGGCTCAGCGTCTGATAGCTTCGAAAGTGCGCGAGACCTTACTCGACCTCTCCGGAAAGCTTGCTGACGGCGCCGATCGCGATCCGGCGCGAGAGGCGCTCCGGCACGTGCTCGGCGAAGTTCGCATCGAGCAGCAAGGTGAGGCCGTCTACGCAAACGTTACGGCCCGCCTAGACCGCATCTTGCTTGCGGTGGGCGGGCCGTATCTAGTCGGGGTTGCGGGGGAAGGATTTGAACCTTCGACCTTCGGGTTATGAGCCCGACGAGCTGCCAGACTGCTCCACCCCGCGATTGAGTATAAAAGTATAGCGCGCATAGCCCGGCCGGGTCAATTCGAAGTATCGAGTCATCGAC
>DASVPH010000227.1:0-1813 GCA_036382945.1 Casimicrobiaceae bacterium | reverse complement strand
TCCTCGGCCTCGGGCGCCGGATTGCGATCGGGATGGAACTCCATCGCCAGCTTGCGATAGGCCTTCTTGATCTCGGCCTCGGTGGCGTCGCGCTCGACCCCGAGCAGCGCGTAATAGTCCCCCGCTCCCCGACGGCTCATTGCAGCAGCTCCTGCACGAGGCGACTCGTGTGGTCCACCAGCGCCACGATCTTGTCGTAGGGCATGCGGGTCGGCCCGAGCACGCCGATCACGCCGGACAGCGGCCCCGAACGGTACGACGACGTCACCAGCGTGAACGCCGCCAGCTTCGGGTCGACGTGCTCGCTGCCGATGGTGATCGTCAGCCCCGGCGATGTGCGCCGGGCGAGGGCCTCGCGCAGCAGATCGCGCCGCTCGGTCACCTCGAGCAGGCCCTGCAGCCGTTCGGTGGAGGCGAATTCGGGCTGGCCGGCGAGCAGCTGCGCCGACGACAACAGCACGCCGCCGGAGAACGGGCCGGTGGTCCCGGCCGCCGGTACGTCGAACAGCTCATCGGCTTCCTGCACGAAGATGTTCAGCAGCTCGCTCGATTCCGGACTCGGGGTCGCGTCGCGCAGCCGGGCCGGCAGCGTCGCGCGGATCTCCTTCAGCGTGAGGCCGGCGAGGCGCTCGTTCAGCACCACGGCCACCTGCACCACCGCCTCCGCCGCCATGTGCGACGGCACCTCCACGAAGATCGTGCGCACCGCGCCGCTCTTGAGCGTCATCACGAGCAGCAGGCGCTCGGTCGAGACCGCGAGCAGCTCGAGGCGCTCGAGCACCGCCTCGTCGAGCGAGGGGCCCGCCGCCATGCCGAGCTCCTGTGTGAGCACGCTGAGCACCTGCGCGGCCCGCGCCAGGATCTGGTCCACCGCGTTGCGCGGTCCGGCCAGCTCCTCGCGAATCTGGTGCGCCTCGTCCAGCGTGACGGCCGGCAGACGCATCAGGGCATCCACGTACATGCGGTAGGCGAGATCGGTCGGAATCCGGCCGGCGGAGGTGTGGGGGTGATACAGAAACCCCTTCTCCTCCAGATCGCTCATCGTATTGCGGATGGTGGCGGCCGAGAGGCCGAGCCCGAACCGCTTGGCAATGGTTCGGCTGGCCGCCGGTTCGGCGGTCTGCACGTACGTCTCGATCACGGCGCCCAGGACGAGGCGCTCGCGGTCGTTCAGTTGCGGTGTAGCCAAAGTGCGTCCAACCCCTTTTGGGCTAACAAATTACGAAATTGCGACCGACCCGGTCAAGGCATGCACGAGAGAGTCGAGGCGCAGCCAGCCTTCGGGCGTGCAACGCAGGCGCCCCTCCGTCTCGACCATCCAGCCACGGGCGAGCGCTGTGACCAACGGATTCGGTGGTTGTGCAAGACGGCGGAGGACGGTGGAGGATAGACCATCGACCGTCCTCAACCCCAGATACAGTTGCTCGAGTTCGCGTTGCTCGTCGGTGAGCGGCAGAGCTTCGGGGTGATCGACGATGCTATCCCAGATTGTCTCGACAACCCGAATACGTTCAGGGATCGGCAGTTGAAGCACTTGGTCCAACGTCATGGCTTTCATGGCAATAATTTACCACAGTCCCTCGGAGCGTATCTGTCCAGGGTTCCCCACCTTCCCTGAGCTGCCGCGCTGATCGAGACTACCGCTTTGGCTTGCGGAGGGCGAGATCATGGCGGGAAGGCAACAGCGACGCCGGCAGTGGGAGAGGCGAGTCGCGCGCTGGCGAGCAAGCGGTGTGTCGATGGCCGCGTACTGCCGCCAGCACGGCCTGAGTTATTGGATGTTCGTGAGGTGGCGCCAACGGATCGAGCAGAC